>LWTN01000236.1 GCA_002101225.1 Cycloclasticus sp. symbiont of Poecilosclerida sp. M
CGAGGACAAAATGAAAATGCCAATGGACTTTTAAGGCAATATTTTCCAAAATCTATGTGTTTAGTTGATATTGCTTATGAAGAAGTTAGAATGGCCGTTCATAAGTTAAATTCTAGACCTAGAAAGTGCTTGGGATTTAAAACTCCTTACGAGGTATTTTATGAAAACACGGGCGTTAATGCCAGTAAATTAGATGTGGTGCACTTATGAGTCGAATCCACCTCTAAAGAATTATTTGATATTAAATCAAACTACATTGATGATAATTTTATTAAATTACATAGGACTAGCATTGACCTCCCAAGAAAATTTTTACCAAAAAAAGAGTTTCTCGAATATCATCATGACTATATTTTTCGTAAATAATACAATATCAGACCGACTTTGGGCTGGACACCAAAGAAGAAAGCGCGAAAATAAAATCAAAGGGAAAAGCTTTGGTTATGGCATTGTTACGGAAGAATCAGAATATACAAATACTATTTCTGCCAGATATTATAAGGATGGTAGTGAGATTTTAATAAAACAAGAGGGTTGCAATCCTCGAAAATTAACACCAAGAGAAGCCGCTAGGCTTCAGGGTTTCCCTGAGAGTTTTAGAATCCCAGTATCCAATACTCAAGTTTATCGACAATTTGGGAATAGTGTCCCAGTTAAAGTCATCGAGAAAGTTGCTAAGCAAATGTTGTTGCATTTAGAGAATGATGCCGCTGAAAAGAAAAAACACAGTAAAACCAATCAAAGGACAGTCAAGAATACGGTGTCTTTTGCTTCCTTAAAAGATAGCGTGGCTGCTGTTTGTCATTGATTTAGTAAGATGCGGTGGAATAAGAAATCAGTAGATGTTTTTATTTACAATGCCAGACCAAGCGTTACGCTATCCGTGCAATTACTTAGGTTAAAGAAAGTATGTTGAAGTGGACGTGGATTTCGGCGGTAGTTCTGTTGTTAGACCAGCTTAGTAAATTATGGGTTGTAGAAAACTTCGCTCTGTATGAATCGGTTTCCATCATCCCTTATTTAAACCTAACGTACGTTCACAATACCGGAGCCGCGTTTAGTTTTTTGAGTACAGCGGGTGGTTGGCAACGCTGGGTTTTTGCTGCAATCGCGGTTATTGCCGTCATTATTCTTACGGTTTGGTTGAAGCGCTTAAAAAGAGATGAGACTTGGTTGGCCTTTTCTTTGTCGCTCATACTGGGCGGTGCGATTGGAAACTTGTACGATCGTATAGCCTACGGTTATGTTATTGATTTTTTCGATGTGTATTATCAGCAGTGGCACTGGCCCGTTTTCAACGTGGCGGATTCCGCCATTTCCGTTGGCGTGACGATTTTATTGATCGATACCTTCTTTAACGAAAGGCGAGAATCATCGACGGCTTAGTAGTGATTTAAAAGCAGGCCAGTCGAAGCTCTCGCCGGGGTCAGTTTTGCGCCCAGCAGATACATCGCAATGCCCAACGATCGTTTCATTTGAGAGTTCTGGGTAAGCTTTCATTAAGGCCTTACAAACGAATGTTAATTGTTGATATTGCTCTTGGGTATACGGTATTTCGTCGGCGCCTTCTAATTCGATACCAATAGAAAAGTCGTTGCAATCTTTCTCACCCTTAAAGCAAGAAACACCTGCGTGCCAGGCGCGTTCATGGAAGGGGACAAACTGTACGGTGTCGCCATTCCGCTTAATCAAAATATGCGAGGAAACTTGCAAGCCTTCGATTTCTTTAAAATAAGGGTGTGCTGTGCTATCGAGCTGATTGGTAAAAAATGCCTCGATAGAGTCACCGCCAAATTCATTCGGCGGCAAACTGATGCCGTGTATGATAATTAACTTTACGGGGCATGTCTCGGGGCGTTCATTTTTGTTGGGCGACGGTACTCGCCGTGCCTTTGTTAGCCAGTTGTTTTGTATCGCACTTGATTTATTATCAGTCATTTTTATTCAACCTTAATAACGCCTCTTCTATGCTAAACGATAGACGGCATAAAAACGTTAAAAACGTGCTGCCATTGAGTTATTGAACGTGATTTTTTCTTAACAATGGGAATTATGGGATAATAAGCGGCTTATAAATATTTTGCAGTAAAAATCAGTATGCCAGTAGTCGATCAAAAAATTATAGATGAAGATGTCCGTCATTTTCTCGCTGAAGACGTCGGAAGCGGTGATTTAACGGCCATGGCGATTGACGAAAATAAGCAGGCGAAAGCTACCTTGATTTCGCGTGAAGTGGCCTTGATTTCTGGTCACCCCTGGTTTCAATCCGTCTTTAGCTCGCTAGACTCAACGATACAGATTGATTGGCAGGTAGTGGAAGGTGCACCCGTTGATGTGGGTGGGGTGATTTGTACGCTATCCGGCTCAGCTCGTGCCTTATTAACGGGGGAAAGAGCGGCGATTAATATCATGCAAACCTTATCCGCAACGACGTCCCTCGCTGGACGCTACGCTAAGGCAGTGGAAGGTACAAAGACCGTGGTACTCGACACGCGTAAAACCATCCCAGGCCTTCGTATGGCGCAAAAGTATGCGGTACGTTGCGGGGGGTGTAAAAACCACCGGATGGGTTTGTATGATGGCATCTTGATTAAAGAAAACCATATTTTAGCCGCAGGCGGAATAAAACAAGCGGTTATCGCGGCGCGTAAAACAAGTGCAAGCGTTGCCGTGGAAGTGGAAGTTGAAACGTTAGATGAAGTGCAACAAGCGCTGGAGGCACAAGCAGATATCCTTTTGTTGGATAATTTTACCATTCAACAATTAAAACAAGCGGTTGCTTTAAATAAGGGTTGGGTAATGCTGGAAGCGTCAGGTAATGTGGATTTAACAACCGTGCGGAAGATTGCAAATACGGGCGTTGATTATGTATCAGTGGGCGCGTTGACAAAAAATATACAAGCGATTGATCTTTCCATGTGCATTGATTTGCAAGTTTAGAGGTTTTTTTAGCGGATAGGAAAGACTTTATCGGGGTTCAAAATATTATCTGGGTCAAACTGGCTTTTTATTTTTCTCATTAAATTAATTGCTACATCGTCGAGTTCTAAATTAATGTAGTTCTGTTTTTCTAAACCGATACCGTGTTCGCCGGATAAACTGCCATTGAGGCTCATCACCAAAGAAAAAACGTCAGCCAGACACGCTTGGGCAAGGTCAAGCTGCTCGGGCTGAATGAGTAGGTTGACGTGAATATTTCCGTTGCCCGCGTGGCCAAAATTAACGATGGGTATCTGATATTGCGACGAGAGCTTTTCTAGGCCTTCAATCAGCACAGGCAATTCTGTAACGGGCACCACAATGTCCTCGTTAATCTTTTTTGGCGAGATTTTTCGCAGCGTAGGCGAAAGCGCTTTGCGCGCTTCCCATAGGGCTTTAGTTTGTTCCTCAGTATGGGCAATTTGCACCTCGATAATGCCGTCTACGCGCGCGCTTTCGGCTACTTTTTCGCTCAGTTCGCTCACGTTATTTTTGTCCCCGTCTACCTCGATAATCAATAGAGCTTGTGCGTCATCAGGTAACGCGTGTTGCATTTTATCTCGCACTAAAGAGATTGCAGTGGCATCCATAAACTCAAGTGCGCAAGGGGTTACCGATTTAGACATGATATTACTCACCGCTTTGGCCGCTGCGTGAACGGATTGGTAAACAGCTTGAAGCGTTACTTTTGTTTCGGGCAGTGGGGTCAATTTTAAGGTTGCTTGGGTAATAAAAGCGAGCGTGCCTTCGGAGCCGATAATGAGGCGGGTTAAGTCGTAACCCACGACACTTTTAGTCGTGTAGGCTCCTGTTTTAAGTGTTTCGCCTGTACCGGTCACGCAATTCAAGCCGAGGATGTTTTCGCGTGGAGTGCCGTATTTTACGGCCTTGGGTCCTGCTGAGTTGTAGGCTAAATTACCACCGACGGTGCAAATAGCGGCGCTAGTCGGGTCGGGTGGCCAGAAAAAACCGTGCTCTGCTGCAGCGTGTTGTACTTGCTCGTTGGTCACGCCGGGTTCAACAATCATGGCTCGGTTGTCAGGATCCATCTTGATGATTTTATTCATGCGCTCTGTTGAAACGACAATGGCATTTTCAGGTGGCACCGTAGCGCCTGTTGTACCCGTTCCGCTGCCTCTGGCTACCATTGACACATGGTGTTGCTGACACAATTTTACCGTATCAACAACGTGTTGGTGTTTGGTTGGAAAAACCACAGCGATGGGTGCGCGGTGTTGCTTGCTATTGTCGTAGCCATAAGGCCAACAATCAGCGGGCTCAGTTAGCGCAGGTATTTCCTGATATAGCTGCTTTAGAGCCTCTAAAAACTCGTGTTCCATGCAGCTGCTAAAATCAGTTTATGGTCTCAAATAACTTAACTACACGTTGTACGCCACCAACGCGTCGGATGGTTTCAATTACAGGGCTAATCTCATGTTGTAGTAGTAGCCCCATCAGGTAGACAACGCCATTTTCAGACACTACTTTAACGCGGGTTGGGTCAAAACCTTGTATATGGTTGAGGCCAAGCAGAGAGACTTTTGCTTTACTTGTAATTAAGCTATCGCTGCTGCGAGAAAGATAAGAACTTGAGGCTGCGACGATAATTTCATTTTGGGTTCTTTTTACCTTAGGCAAGGAACTAAGCTTGCTAACAACTTTGTTACGTAAAGCTTCAGTTGGCGCTTCGCCCGTTAATAACAACAGCCCATTATAACAAGTCACGTTGATATGGGTGTTGTTTCTAATCGCGTCGTCACTGTACAAAATTCGTAGCGCTTTAAATTCTATACCTTGGTCATCTATCACTGTGCCCGCGCTTCTGCGATCGTGTACAATCGCCACACCTGTTGCTGCACCACTGCCAACGGCGATGGCAGCGCAACCCGAGATAAATACGATTAAAAGTGAGCTAAGTAAAATAAGTTTTATTGTGCGATTCATATTGTTATCCAAATAATTGAAAGTCGATTAAGTCGCATAAGCAATGCGTAACCAGTAGGTGTACTTCTTGAATGCGTGCGGTTGAGTTTGATGGCACGCGTATTTCTATATCGCCTTCTTGTAATAGGGGTGCTAGTTCACCACCGTCTTTACCCGTTACGGCAATCACCTTAACTTCTCTATCGTGCGCTATTTTAACGGCCTCTAGAATATTTCCAGAATTGCCGCTCGTGGTGTAAGCCAAAAGGATATCACCCGACTGTCCAAGCGCACGCAACTGTTTGGAAAACACCTCGTTGTAGGAATAATCATTTGCAATAGAGGTGAGAGTTGATGTATCAGTGCTCAGCGCGATAGCGGGTAAGCTGGGGCGTTCGCGCTCAAAACGGTTGAGCATCTCAGAGGAGAAATGTTGCGCGTCTCCGGCCGAGCCACCGTTGCCACAGGTCAATACTTTGCCGTTGTTCACTAGGCTCTGTACGATTGTTTCAGCCGCAGCCTCAATAGGGCTAACTAATACCTCTAACGCGTCGTGTTTTGTTTGGATGCTATCGGTGAAGTGTTGGTAAATTCTATCTTGTAAACTCATGGCTAAAACTCGTCAAATGCGTTGATAATCCATTGTATCCCATCATTACTTTGAACAGGCGAAATTGCAATCACATCAAACCTAAAACTAGGTTCGGTCAGCTTTTTTTCAAGGCAGTTCGCAATAAAATGTTGCGCGCACTTAATTAACTTTGCTTGTTTTCGTTGGTCAACAGAGTTGATAGCACCGCCGAAAGCTTGTGAAGATCGGTAGCGAACTTCGACAAATACGATAGCGTCTTTGTCGTGCATAATTAAATCAATTTCACCTAAGCGGCAGAGGTAGTTGCGCTCGATAAGACGCATACCCTTGTCAAGTAAAAAATCTAAAGCACTATCTTCGCCTTGTCGCCCGCGCGAAGCGGTGGACTGAAAAAACTTCATTTAGTCGAAAAATGTCGGTGTTAGTTGCTGTATTTGAGGTGCTAATCCTGTTGCATAAGAAGAGCCTTTCTTAAAGCTTGCGCACGTTAATTGGCGAGCAATATGCCCCTGATTATCAACTGAAAGAATACCCGTGTGGCCATTAAAGCGAGCGGAATACTGATTTCTCAGTCTTTCAAGGTGAGGAATGACTTGGTAGGCGTCGAGGCCGAGCGAAAATAGACGTTGGTGTGTTCCGTGTACGTCAGGCCAGTTTTTTAATAATTCGGCGTGGCTGTTGGCGCCCCCACTTTCTTTATCAATTATGGAAGGCATATCACAAAACTGAATGCCATCAAGGTCACGATCATTAGCAGAGTTTTCATTGCCCTCGTAAATCTTAGACGTGCTGTAAATAACCAAATCTGAGGCGCGGTGAAAACGGAATTGAGGGCGAATCAATCGAGCTTCGCGAGGTGATGCAATCAGAAAAATAAAGTCAATATCTTTGCGTCGCCTTTCTTCAAACTTAATGTCTAATCTTAATTTTTGTTTAAGCGTTTGATGTCGCTGAATGCTTTCGTCTAGCTTTAGTATTTCTTTAATAGGCACTGAGTAATCAGCTTGTTTGGGCGTGTATTTATTCGAATCTAATACGTTCCCGCCAAACTGCTGCCATAGCGTGATGAAGTGGTTTGATAGGCGATCGCCCAACCTTGTGTCTGGTGCAAAAACAATCACGTTTTTTAAGCCTCGAGTCCACGCTAGGCTAGCCACCTGCGTTATTTCTTTTTCGGGGCTTAAAGAGAATTGGTATAGGTTGTGCCTAGATGATCCGCCGGTCTCGTTTAGCGCCACAACAGGAATAGATAAAGAGCCACTACGACTAATCCTGTCAACATTTGTTTTATCAAACGGCCCGATAACAGCCTTTGCGCCGTCTCTAACTGCGTGAGAATACAGCGCTTCAACGGGCGCGGCAGAGGTGTCATAAAAGGTGATACTAGGTCTCCATTGCTTTCTTAACAAATAAGAAGCCGTTGTAATGCCTTTACGGATTGTTTTTGCGGCGGATGCGTAAGCGCCCCTGCTCGGTAAAAAGACAGCAACTTTGCTGGGTGTTTTGTAGGTTATTTGTCTATCTTCTAAGAACTGTGAAAGTGCGGGCCCATTGAAGCTATGCCGAGGGTTACTATTTTTCCAGCGCCCAATTGTTCTGCTTTGTGTGCCGGCTCTTGGTTGCAGTTTTAAGATTAAAGCAAGGTCAATCCAGCCTTTCATGTTGCGATTTGCAGATTGCTTGACTGTTTCTAACTCCTGCGTAGCTAATAGCGTTAGCGTTTCTACTATAGATTGTTGATTATCTTCTTTGGCCAGAGGGTTGGTTATCAACGCATCAATCTGGGCGCCCACGCGCGCGCTTTCGTATAACTTTCCTTCTTGTAGTAAAACCGTTCTTTGTAGCATTAACTCTCGAACGTGCTGTGGTTGGTTACCAAAGTTTACCGGTGCCAATTGTCCTGAAGGTCTTTTGAAAGATGGGTTTGAACAGCTCGTCAGAAGTAAACAAATGCACGTGATTACGCCAATCGTTTTTGAAGCATGTAAAATGGTTTTAAATAAATTCATAAAGTGAAATTATTGGGCTTTTAGTCCATTAACGTTTAAAAATATTCCATGTCAAAGCTTAAAGGTACATTGTATATCGTTGCAACCCCAATTGGACATTTGGGAGACATTAGCCTGCGCGCAATAGAGGTGCTTAAACAAGTTGATCTGATTGCAGCTGAAGACACGAGGAATAGCAAGGTGCTGTTGAGCCACTACACGATAGTAACACCGATGACGGCTTACCACGAGCACAACGAAAGCAATAAAGCGAAACAGTTGCTGGATAAATTAGAGCAAGGCGAATCCATTGCGCTAATTTCCGATGCGGGCACGCCGCTGATAAATGACCCAGGTTTTACCCTAGTGGAGCAAGCGCGAGCGTTAGCTATAAATGTTGTACCTATTCCCGGTGCGTGTGCAATTATAGCGGCCTTGAGTTGTACAGGGCTTGCAACGGCCAAGTTTAGCTTTGAAGGTTTTTTGCCGAGAACGTCGGGCGCACGTAAAGCCATTTTTGAGTTGTATGTGAGTCAAAGCAACACTCTCGTTTTTTATGAATCAAGCCATCGAATCTTGAGTTGCCTAGAAGATATCGCCGACGTTTACGAGCCATCGCGAAAAATGGCTATTGCGCGCGAGCTGACAAAAACATACGAAACGGTTGTTAGTAAAACGGTTGAAGAGGTTTTACAAGTTGTCCAGTCAGACAAAAACATGCAGCGTGGAGAGTTCGTCGTATTGATTGAAGGGCTAGATAGAAAGAAAAGCCAAGAAGAAGCGTTGTCAGATGAGACACTTGAACTGATTACAGTCTTATTAACGGAGTGCAGCGTTAAAACGGCGGTTAAATTAGCGCTGCAGATTAGCGGCGCGTCAAAAAAAGATATTTACAAAGCGGCGTTAGAGCTTAACGATAAAGCCAATTGAGTCAAAATAAGTGTCAACCCAAAGTTAAAATGTCCGGTTTTAGGACAGAGGATTTGGGTTATGTTTATTTGTGTAAGTCCGCCATGGGTGGCCAGACTTTGGTTTGAAGTTTGGTTGTTGTTGCCTTAGTTTGGCTTGGTTAACCGCATAGTTAATGGTTTTTCCATCTAATATGGGTATGGGCTTTTGCCCTTTTCCAAACCTTTTACAAGGTAATATCTTGCCTTTGTGTAGAATCGTCACTTGCCCAGAAAATGACTCGCAAACCGTTATTTTGCAATGACCAAGTCGGTAGTCTTTGTTCTTGCTTTGTATTTGATACTCTTTATTTTTACACTGGCAAGTCAGGTTCTTTGAAAGGCTTTTAGTGCTTTGAATACTGAGGATTTGATGTAACTCATTTTAGTTGTGTAGCACTTCACGATGGGCATCTTGCGGCGAAGCGGTTTTTGTAATCTTCAATAAACGCAGGTAGGCGTTAGCCTCGTCTATTATTCTAGTAAGTTCAGAATGTGTTGGTTATTTTTTTTATATGTACTATAATACGTATCTCACAGTGGTATTGAGATAGCAATAAGCTAGTAATGAAACTAAACATATTGCATAAAAATTGATAAATCCTAAATGGAGATTAAAAATAATGAATAAGACTTTTAAGAAAAACCTTTTGAGTGCAGCGACTATAGCAGCATTAACAACAACCGGTATGAGTGTGCAAGCAGCAGATTGGACTATTATACAGAACTTTAACGGCGCGACCTCACCAGTGCTAGACCAAGGTAACACAACCTTAGTTACCGACTCTACCCAAGCAATTAACAGTATTGCGCTTAATTTAACGACTCCCGATGATCTGTTGAATGGTTCAAGCCAAGATGTGTCATTAAATGGCAGTGCTAGTGTTGTCTTGACGCAGGGTGGTTCTGCTAATGTTCGAGCAACACAGGCATTGAATAATATCGTTGCAGATAATGTAGGTACGGGGCTTGTAAGTGCTGTGCTACAAACGATTTCAACGTCGCCAACTCTCACCACCCTAAGCCAAACCAGTGTGGGTGGAAGTGATAACGTACAAGCCATCAATAATGTAGACGCTCAGAACAGCATATTGGGGCTAAGCCAAACTTACGTGCCAGGTACTACGCTTAACCTTAATCAGGTAGATACAACCTCAGCCCGTGATCAGCAAGCAATAAACCGCGCTGAACTGACCGCAGATGGTGATGTAACGGGCATTTTACAAACCGCTACGGGAGCATCTGGGGCAACCACCTTTGAGCAAACAGGCACTGCAGTTGGCCTTGTTCAGGCGGGCAACTTGATTGATATAGGTACTGGAAACAGTATTACAGGTGCGACAAATGTTGATCAACAGGTGTTTACCGGCGGTGTGACAACAATCCTAAACCAAACATCAAATACAGCACGCCAAGCACTTAATGCAATTGTTTATCTTACATCAGATGCTGCCTCGAATACAGAACAGGAATTAACGCTTTCTGGTGCAACGACAACCTTTACCCAAAACGACACTACTAGCAGTGCTCAAGCAGGTAATTATGTAGGTACGAAGGGTACCTAATCACCTTTCTCTAAAGGCTCTGTGCGGGGGTGTGTTTAATTTAATGTTTTTAGCACCTTGGCATAGAGCTTTTATAATTTAAGGAGGTGTTGTGAGGCAATGCTTACAACAGAGTGTTAAATCAGCGATGATGTTTTTTTGCTTGATATTGTTAACAATATCAAGCCTCGGCTTTTCGTCCTTGGCTCAATCCGAGGAAAGACGCGATAATTGGCACAGTACCCTACCTGGGTTCCCCGAAGTGCCTTTAAACCTCCGCAGTGTAAATGAGGCGAATCAGATTAGTCGATCGTCGCGACGAATAGGCAGAGTGACTACAATTAATACCCCCCGCTTTGGCGTGGTTCAGGGGTTTAGAGTAACAGCACCAGACGGCTCGGTTTTTTTCGTGGATAACATTCAGTCACCTAATTGTGCAGTATATGCACGGTATGTTGATCGCGGCTTTAGCAATACAGATTTCACGGTTGTCCCTAGAGCTAATACCAATAGCGTTAGTATTGGTAGTATTAATTTCGATAATTGCCGCTAACGATTAAAAGCATATACAAAAAAATAGGAATATTGGTGATAAAATGAAAGGATTTTTTCCAATTGTAGCGATAGTATCCTGTTTAACAGGGTGTACCACTTATAGTATTAGCAAAATGGTAGAGGACTACCCCGTTAAAACACAAACCCAAATGAGTGGTGCACTACAATGTATGGGAGGGAAGCTTAGAAATAATTCTGCCAATAACCCAGCTTACGTATTTTTAGTGCGTGATGTGATTGATGGCACGGTTAAAGAGGGTATGTATAACGAGGGTCCCTTAGCGGATGCAGGTAAAGTGCAACTGTCCAGTATCCTCAGTGCGCATACGATGCCTTCGTATGCGGTCATTGCAGATACGTTCCCAATGATATTTTCATCTTTAGGTAATGAGGTGCTCGGGCTAAATCGCTATGGTATGCCAACAGATAGCAACATAAACAATTACTTATCCAAATTACTTGCTTATGTAAATCTTAGCCGGCAACAAAGTGGTTTGCCACAAGTTAGCCGAATTATGCCATTGGTCATAGATGGTGCTTTTACACGCTTAGATGCTGCGCCAACAGTTTCCAGAGGCTATGGTCATAATGGCGGTTATCGTGGTGGAGATACAGAGGAGCGTAGCAGTGCCATTGATTTTGGTAAATCTATATCAGAACGTGCCATTACGTTGGTTTTGAATATTGTAGATCCACGTTTTAATACCATCGTTGGTACCGAATCATTTAACCTGACTTTCTATAACAACAGTAAAACAGCCCGATTCCGCGTGGGGATTAGCGATTTGTACTATGGATTTTCTAACACCGACGTGGTTGCAGAAAGTGTTCATGCAGCACAGCAAGCCTTACTAGATGCAGCAGCGGTTTGGATTTTAGATAACGCGTATAAAAATAATGTTGCTTTTGAGGATTGTTTTAGCAGCCCAGAAGAAGCTGCTTTAGGGGCTGATGTGAGGACTAAACCAACAACCCCACAATCTAAAGCAGCACCAGAAGCAGCACCAGAAGCAGCACCAGAAGCAGCACCAGAAGCAGCACCAGAAGCAGCACCAGAAGCAGCACCAGAAGCAGCACCAGAAGCAGCACCAGAAGCAGCACCAGAAGCAGCCAACAGTGACGCAGATGATAGCCATGCAGATCGTGTTGACAGTGAAGTAGCTGCAGCCACAGGTAAGAACAACGACATATCTGAAAAAACTGATGTGACTGAGTCGCCAGCAGATGCTGAACTACCTGTGAACGTTAAAGTAGTCACAACAGATAGTGTCAAAATGCGTGCCGAAGCGGTAACTGGAAACCTTATCAAATTCTTCGAAGCGGGTGAACATGTCGCCCTAATTGGAGTTTCAAAGAATGGTGACTGGAGTTTGGTTTATGATTCGGAAAAGCAGGAAGGCTGGGTTGCTTCTAAATATTTGAAACCATTAGGTGTAATCCCCCCAATAAATAATTAGCAACTTGCGTATATTATTCCAAGCAGAAGGTCGCCAAATGATGGGAAGAAAAATAGCCTTATCAATCTGTGTTTCAACGTTTTTAATAGCCTTTACTAACGCGTCAGCAAATGATTGGAATGTGGTGCAGAATGCGCAGATAAACACTATAACGCTCAATCAAGGTAGCGCAGCAGCTACAGATAATTCACTACAAGGCGTTAATGTTGTTAATTTAGCAGCAGGGGATACGCTGTCTAATACCACTCAGACGACAGACTTTTCTGGTGGCGCTGTTTTTGAATTAAGGCAGTCAGGCGCAGGCAACAATAATGTGCAGTCGGTGAATATCGCCAGAGCATCAAGATTGACCGACATAACGCAACGGGTAACCGGGTTTGCAACGGCGCAAATGACACAGAATGTTACGGGTACTAATAATGTTCAAGCGTTGAATTATGCACGTTCAACATCAACAGCCGAAAATGTGACACAAGACGTTACAGGAGGCACAGTGACGATAACTAATACAGGAACACCGGCAGATACTAACACCCAGGCACTTAATTATCTGCAATCCACCGGTGATGCCAGTGGCACTTTGAGTCAAAGCGTAACGCTTACTACTTTAAATGTCATCGGCAGTGCAGAGACCGGTAGTGTTCGCGGACAGGCGGCTAATGTATTGCTTGTGAATAATGCTGTCGCTGTGTCTGCCAGCGCTACAACGAACCAGAGCTTAGCTGTGGGTACGATAAATATAACACGTGATCCAGTATCTACTGCTCCTGTTGCTCTCTATCTTAACCGCATTATTGCTAATTAAGTATTGGGCATGAGTCAGGAAAAGATAAAAGGGTCAGATGAGGTCTTAAAAAGCGAGTCCAATTTAAGCATTGTTGATAATTTCCGTCGAACGGTTTTCCTGATTTTAATACGCCATAAGCAGGCACTAACAGTTTCCGCATAACGGCAATTAGGGCTGCTTTTTTGGGGTTTCTTTTTTGGCCTGTAAGGGATGGTATAAATCCATCATTTGTTGGTTGAACCTATTGTTGCCGGCATGATTAAGTCTGCGTATGGTTACAAATACCACTGGGCCGTGGTATATTATTTACAACGCGCCCTCGACATACCGCATCAAAGACAGACGTTGAGCAAGTATACTACGTCATGGGAAAGGCCGCTTTAGAGTCGGCACTTGATGGTGAAACCGCCGTCATGCCGACTATTGTTCGCACTTGCAATAAACCCTTATCAATGGGGAATTGGCACAGGAGAACTAAAAGATGTTGCCAATATGGAACAAAAATTACCGCCTGACTATATCAGTGTGTAATCCCCCCAATAAATAATTGGAGTTTTAAGTAGAAAATTCTCATAATCTAAACAGAGGACTTTTCTATGACTAGGTGCCCCTTGAGGGTAAAACATCACGCTACACAGACAGTCAGATTTTGGCGATTTTGAAACAAAACGAAGCAGGTATTGCTGTACCTGATCTCTGCCGTGAGCACGGCATGAGTTCCGCCAGCTTTTATAAGTGGCGCGCTAAATTTGGTGTATGGATGCTTCCATGATGAAGCGCATGAAACAGCTTGAAGATGAAAATCGACGTCTCAAGAAGATGTACGCCGAAGAAAAGCTAAAGGCAGAAATCGCCCGCGAGGCCATTGAAAAAAAGTGGTAAAGCCATCTCGACGTAAAGAGATGGCGCATCATGCAGTATCTGAATACACAACCAGCATTCGTGTTGCTTGTGATGTATTCTCTATCAGCGAAACCTGTTATCGCTATACCGCAAAACTTAGTGATGAAAATGCCGAAATAGCTGATTGGTTATTGCGGCTAAGTCTCACCCACAAACGCTGGGGGTTTGGCCTGATCTATTTCTACCTACGCAACATCAAGGGCTTCACTTGGAACCATAAACGCGTCTATCGCATTTACAGAGAGCTTGAATTGAATCTACGCATAAAGCCTAGACGACGCATTAAAAGAGATAAACCTGAAGCACTCAGCGTACCTGAACAGATCAATCAAGTTTGGTCTATGGACTTTATGAGCGATAGCTTGATGGATGGTCGAAGACTTCGCACATTTAATGTTATTGATGACTTTAACCGTGAAGGCTTAGGCATTGATGTTGATTTTTCAATGCCAAGCACGCGAGTTATCCGCTCACTTGAACAAATCATCCAATGGCGAGGCAAGCCATCTGCTATTCGGTGTGACAATGGCCCTGAGTACATCAGTCAAACTTTTCGGGACTGGACAATAAAGCATCAAATTACGTTACTTTATATTCAGCCCGGGAAGCCAACACAAAATGCTTATATCGAACGTTTTAATCGTACAGCCCGGCATGAATGGTTAGATTTACATCTTTTTAAATCAATAGCAGATGCCCAAAACTTGGCCACAGAATGGCTTTGGACATATAATAATGAACGACCTCATACAGCGATAG
Source organism: Cycloclasticus sp. symbiont of Poecilosclerida sp. M (assembly GCA_002101225.1). Taxonomy (GTDB): domain Bacteria; phylum Pseudomonadota; class Gammaproteobacteria; order Methylococcales; family Cycloclasticaceae; genus Cycloclasticus. Next base: position 14,435 of record LWTN01000236.1, read on the forward strand.
GTGGTGTGCCACCTAGGTATTTGCTGAATGTGGCTTAACCTCTACTTTTAACTTCGGTTATGAATGGGGGGATTACAGGTTCAGCTTTTTCAAAGACTGTAATTGCAATATCGCTTTATCAATTTTTGACTCTGTGACATGCTCAAGCGCGGACATAAGAAGCTTTTCTGAGCGAAAGCTTAAAAGATTTATTTGTATTGTTACCTGCACGTTCTTCTGCCGACTCTGCTATTTGTATCACTAAAACAAGCAAAAAGGCCGAGCAAGCGGCCTTTTTTAAGACTGAAACCATCTTGTTTTCAAATGTAAGTGGTGCACTTATTATGCGAATCTAGGATTTTTAACTGCTTACGAACTCTATCCTTTTAAGTGTTTGAGCGATATCTTTGCACAAACCTAACAACAGCTTCGTTATTACTGTTAAGTACTACTTTCACATCACTCAATAGAACTTCAATAAACTTAGGTTTACTCAACTTCTTCTTACGGCTTACTTTCCATTGCGAAAACTCCAAATTAGGTGGCAATATCAATGCTGTTGAATAACTCTGTAAATACTTATCAAAATCTTGAGCTACCCATGCGCTCGCCCAGTTATTAACTGCTAGCTCTAATTCTACGCTCATCTTATTAAACCCATTCACCTGCGCTATAGTGCAATATCTTTCTGAACTTATACATACAGCAACATTTATCCCTTAAAATTGTTTCCCCAAAGTTAAAAGCGGACATGACTACTTTGGGCTAACAATTGAGTCAAAATAAGTCGTTAAAAGCTGTTAAATTTTGTACACTAAACGCGGAGTTGGCCAGGCAGTCGCTCTGCGCAAGCAGGGAGGAAAGTCCGGGCTTCATAGGGTAAAGTGCCAGGTAACGCCTGGGGGGCGTGAGCCTACGGATAGTGCAGCAGAAAGTAAACCGCCTAAGTCTCTCGTAGACCGGTAAGGGTGAAATGGTGCGGTAAGAGCGCACCGCGTGTGCGGCAACGTATCACGGCGATGGTAAACCCCACTTGAAGCAAGACCAAATAGAGAAGCGGTAACGCAAGTTACAACGTGTGGCCCACACGGCTTCTGGGTAGGTCGCTCGAGGTGCTCGGTGACGAGCATCCCAGATGAATGACTGTCCACGACAGAACCCGGCTTATCGGCCAACTCCATTTTAATGTTATGTTGTAAGTACTAAATTATTGAAATTCATAGTGATTGCTTGAATTCGGCAGGTCTTGCCGATTATTCGTGATTTCCCCGTTTATTTTTGTCGCCCACTCAAAGGGTTGAAGTTATTCAGTTTTCTCATTAAGAAAGCATCACAACTTTCTGATTTATAACATCTTTATTTCTCACATTAGCCGTATACATTTTTATGTCGGCAAAACATTGCTAAGTCCTTGTTCGTAAACAAAGTATTTATGGAATTTGGTGCTTGACGAAGGCTGTATTCATCCCTATAGTGCAAAAAAGTGGAAGAAAGTGGTAAAAAATGGAAATTAGACTAAGGGGATGAATGGTGTTTAGGGGAGTTAACAATGTGACGCTGGATGCGAAGGGGAGGTTATCTATCCCTACGCGTTACCGTGTGCAGTTATTAGATACCTGTAACGGCCAAATGGTGATGACCGTTGACCGCGAACACAGCTTGCTGCTGTACCCCTTGGCGACTTGGGAGGACATCGAACGCAAATTAATTAAATTACCTTCTCTCGATAAACAAGCGCGCCGCTTACAGCGCTTGCTGATTGGTCACGCGACGGAGTGTGAGCTGGACTCACAGGGCCGTGTATTGGTGTCACCACCTTTGCGTGAGTTTGCGCAGCTGGATAAGAAAGTGGTGATGATAGGCCAAGGCAATAAGTTTGAAATTTGGGATAATCAAACCTGGGCGGTAAAACGTGACCAGTGGTTTGATGAGGAAAATGCAGCAGAAGGTGACCTCTCGCCAGAGCTTGGCGCGTTGTCGCTTTAATGGGGCGTAAGGTGGGGCATAAGCCTGTCTTACTGGAACAAGCGCTGGATGGATTAGTGCGACAAACTGATGGGGTTTATATCGATGGAACCTTTGGTCGTGGTGGACATAGCGGTGAAATATTGCAGAGGATCTCTCCGCAAGGCAAATTACTCGCCATTGATAAGGACGTGGACGCTGTGAATTCCGAGCAAGCAAAAACATTATTAAACGATGCGCGCTTTGAATTGGCGCACGATAGCTTTGCGAATATGTCTGCTTTGGCTGCCGAGCGTGGAAACCTAGGAAAGGTGAGCGGTATTTTGCTCGACTTAGGCGTGTCGTCACCCCAGCTTGACGTCGCCGAACGTGGCTTTAGTTTTATGAAAGATGGACCGCTCGATATGCGCATGAACACGTCTGAGGGTGAGTCAGCAGCAGAGTGGCTAGCTAGCGTGGATGAGGTTGAGTTAGCCAAGGTGTTAAAGGTTTACGGTGAAGATAAGTTTGCGCGTAAAATTGCGACTGAAATCGTACGGCAGCGAGCCGAAAAAGCAATTACTAGAACCGGGCAGTTGGCGGGCATTATTGCAGAAGTTGTGAGGAAACGTGAGCCGGGGAAACACCCTGCAACGCGGAGCTTTCAAGCGATTCGTATCAAGATTAATAAAGAATTAGAAGACGTCGAAACTGCGCTGGCGCAGGCGGTGGATATTTTATCTAGTGGCGGTCGTTTGGCGGTGATTAGCTTTCATTCATTAGAAGATAGATTGGTGAAGCGGTTTATGCGTGACAATTCACAAGCCGCTTTCGTGCCACGCAATTTGCCGTTGCCATTAGACGCCGAAAAACCTGTATTCAAGTGTATTGGTAAGGCAATTAAGGCGAATGCTGCTGAGCTGGCTGAAAACGTACGCAGTCGAAGCGCGGTGTTGCGCATAGCGGAGCGGGTGTGATGGAGGCGACTAGAAGTTGGGTTGCGCTGTTGGCTCCCCTCGTGGTTGTGTCGGCCTTGGTGGTTGTATGCGTTAAATATGACGCACGGGTGAAGTTTCACGATTTACAAAAAGAAACCAGTAGTCAAGACAAGCTAGAAAATGAATGGGCAAGATTGCAGTTGGAATACAACACGTGGTCGACCAATAGCCGTATAGAAAAAGTAGCGCGTGAGAATTTAAACCTTGTCACGCCAAAAGCCGATGAAATTATTTTTATCAACATAAAATGAGCTACAGCAACTACTCAACGCGAGATAAAGCAAACAAGGTTATCGTGCCTGAGCTTTCGGGCCGCCGTCGCTTTGTGTTGGCTTGCTTTATGTTGGTGATGATCGGCTTAATCGTGCGCGCGGTAGAGTTGCAAGTCATTAACAATAGTTTTCTACAGGGAAAAGGTGAGGCGGTTCATCTAAGAGACATTAAGATGCCAGCCTATCGTGGAAAGCTAATTGATAGAGAAGGTAATGCGCTTGCGATTAGTGCGCAGGTGAGTTCGGTGTGGGTTAATCCGCAAGAGCTTGCATTTGCGGACAATAAAGCTGAGTTTGCACAAATGCTGGGCTTTTCAGAGGGGGCGCTAAATCGAAAGTTAGCGAGGGTAAAATCTAAGCGCTTTGTCTACTTGCGTCGGCAGATGGATCCGCAAGTCGCGAGTTTTGTTGATGATTTGAAAATCCCTGGCGTTTACCTACAAAAAGAATATAAGCGCTACTACCCCGATGGCGAGGCGGTAGCGCACCTGATTGGTTTTACGAATATCGACGACCAAGGGCAAGAAGGGCTAGAGCTTGCCTTTAACCGCGAGCTAAAAGGCGAGGATGGGCTAGAGCGTGTAGTGCTTGATGGTAAGCGACGCATGATTAATCACGTAGAAAGTATTCGTTCGTCTGTGGCGGGTAAAGATATTCAGTTATCGATCGATAGGCGTTTGCAATACATTGCGCATCGCGAGCTTAAAGCGGCAGTGGCACAGCACAATGCCAAGGCAGGTTCATTGGTGTTGATGGATCCAAAAACAGGCGATGTATTGGCGGTGGCAAATCAACCTGCTTTTAACCCTAATGATCGTTCAAGTTTAACGGCGTTTAATGTAAGAAATAGAGCCTTTGTCGATGCGTTTGAGCCTGGCTCAACGATGAAGCCTTTTACCGTGGCAGCGGGCTTGGAGTCCGGTAAGTATGACTCTTCTAGCGTGATAGAAACGAGTCCAGGGTTTTATAAAATAGGTAGTAGTCGAGTGAGCGACCACCGCAACTACGGGCGAGTTGATTTAGCAAGGTTGCTATTAAAATCAAGTAATGTAGGCGCGAGCAAAATTGCCTTGGATATCCCTCGTGAAGGTTTCTGGGGTTTATTAAATGGGCTTGGTTTTGGCCAAGCGCCGGGTAGTTACTTTCCTGGAGAGGCGGGCGGAAAACTTGTGAGTTATGAGCGTTGGCGCCCCATCGAGGTTGCAACGTTGTCCTTCGGTTATGGCTTATCTACGTCAGTGTTGCAGTTAGCGCAAGCCTATAGTGTGTTGGCGAATGATGGTATTAAGCAGCCAATCTCACTGGTTAAAAAAGAGTCGGCTGAGCTCGGTGAGCGAGTGATGCGAGTCGATGTGGCGCAACAAGTTAGAGGTATGTTGAAAGATGTTGTCAGCACAGCAGGGACCGCACCACGCGCAAGGATAAAAGGGTATTCGATTGCTGGAAAAACCGGCACGGTAAAGAAAGTTGTGGCGGGTGGTTATTCCGATGATAAATATCTAGGGGTGTTTGCGGGTATGGCGCCAGCTGACGATCCACGTTTAGTCATGGTTGTGATGATTGATGAGCCAAGGTCGGGTGATTATTATGGTGGCTTAGTTGCCGCACCCGTTTTTGCACGGGTTATGAGCGGCGCGTTACGCTTAATGAACATCCCGCCAGATAACGTACAAACAACGCCGTTGCCAGCATCACTTGAGGGGGGTATTCGATGATGCCTGCTCATCAGCAAACTCCTCAAGTATTGCTCAGGGAACTATTAGAAGGTCTTGCGAATATTAAGCAAGATATTCGCGTGAGTATGTTGTGTCTTGATGCTAGAAAGGTTGAGAAAAACGGTCTGTTTTTTGCTATTGCAGGCACGCAAACGCATGGGATGAGCTATGTGAATCAGGCCGTTGATAACGGTGCTTCTGCGATTGTTTATGACCCAGAAAAGGAGGGTCAGTTGCTGGCTGAAAGGTTTAAAAAGACCAGTAATGTTAGCTTGATTAAAGTAGAAAAATTAGCCGAAAAAATAAATGAAATAGCAGGCCGCTTTTATCGGCATCCATCGCAACAGTTGGCTGTGATTGGCGTGACAGGAACGAACGGTAAAACATCGGTTAGTCACTTTATAGCTCAAGCGACGGGCCGTGAAAAAACCTGTGGCGTGGTTGGAACTCTCGGATGGGGGCTGCCAGGTTCGTTGCAAGAAACGTTAAATACAACACCTGATGCTGTTAGTGTGCAGTCGCAATTATCTGAGTTGTTACTAGTGGGCGCGGACGCGGTGACCTTAGAGGTTTCATCGCATGGTCTGAATCAACAGCGTGTTGCAGCGATAGATTTTAAAGGTGCTGTGTTTACGAACTTAAGTCGTGATCATTTGGACTTCCATGGCTCTATGGAGGCCTACAAAAAAACCAAGTTAGCGTTATTTGCTTGTGAAAGTTTAGAGTTTGTCGTCTTGAATATAGACGATAGTTTCAGTAAAGAAATCATTGAGGTGTTAGCGCCGTCGGTAAAAATTATAGGCTACGGACGCACTGCTGAAAAAGAAGCGAATGCCGATTTGTATATCAGTATTGAGGTGGAAAAGCATACTGCAGAAGGCCTTAGTTTTGTTTTAAGTCAAAGCGATTGTCAGGTGCAAATTGAATCAGGTTTGTTGGGTGTTTTCAACGTGGTTAATCTAGCGGCGACAGCTGCGACCATGCTCGCTTTGGGATATAGCTTGGATTCTGCAGCAGCGGGAATCAAAAGAATTAAGACGGTCGCCGGCAGGATGGAAGTCTATAGCTCAGGTAAGGAATCGCCAACGGTTGTTGTTGATTACGCGCATACACCAGAAGCTTTGGAGTTGGCGCTAAAAAGTCTTCGTGAGCACAGCGTGGGTGCAGTATTCGTCGTGTTTGGTTGCGGTGGTAATCGTGATGAGGGGAAAAGAGCGCTCATGGGTGCAGCGGCAGAGAAATTTGCGGATAAAGTGTTTGTTACAAATGACAATCCGCGACAAGAAGAGCCTGCGAAAATCGCCCAGCAAATTTTGTCGGGCATCGCTAATAAAGATAAAGCATGTGTTGTTTTAGATAGGGAGCAGGCGATAGAACAAGCCGTATTAACGGCAAAAGCAGGCGATATTGTGCTGCTAGCAGGGAAGGGGCACGAAAATTATCAGCAGTTTGCAGGTATCAAGGTGCCCTTCAATGATGCAGAGCACGCGCGTAAAGCATTACAGAAAAAAGATGCGATGCGCGGGGGTGCAAGCTAATGCACGCGATGAGTTTACAGCAGCTAGCAACAGATGTAGGCGGTAAATGCCGTGGCGAAAATGTCTGTTTTGATGCGATTAGTACAGATACACGAACCTTGAAAGAAGGTGAGTTGTTTGTAGCCTTATCGGGCGAAAATTACAATGCAAATGATTTTGTCGAAGTTGCAAAACAAAAAGGTGCGATAGCTGCGTTAATGAGCCAGGACAGTGAAATAGAGCTGCCAACTGTGGTTGTGTCTGATGCGTTGCAAGCGTTGACTACGATGGCAAAAAATGAGCGTAAAAAATCAGCCGTTTCGTTAGTCGCAATAACGGGAAGTAATGGCAAAACGACCGTTAAAGAAATGCTTAGAAGTATTTTTGCGGAATCAAAGAAAGTGCTGGCTACTGAAGGTAACCTAAACAATCACATAGGCGTTCCTTTAACTTTATTGAAATTAACGGGCGAGCACCAAGTGGCAGTTGTTGAGATGGGTGCAAGCCACCGAGGCGAAATCAGCCAGCTATGTGAAATAGCAAAACCCGATGTGGCCGTGTTAAATAATGTAGGTGCTGCACACCTAGAAGGTTTCGGAAGCTTGCAAGGCGTCGCTGAGGCAAAAGGTGAAATTGTAAGTGGGCTCAATGACGCAGGTATAGCGGTCTTGAATTTAACTGAACCTTGGTTCGAGTATTGGAATGGTTTGGCTGGAGGAACGCGCGTGATGAGTTTTGGCTGGACATCTGAGGCCGATGTTTGGGCTGATGAGGCGACAATCATAAGCGAACTAATCGCGGGTGAGTTTAAGACGACTTTTATGCTTCACTATCAGAAAAAAGCCGCGCAAATAAGCTTAAATTTAGTGGGTGCACATAATATTTTAAACGCAGCTGCGGCTGCAACTGCGGCATTTGCAATGGGCGTTTCCATGCAGCAAGTCGCAGATGGTTTAGGTTTGATGCAGCCAGTTAAGGGTCGGCTACAACCATTAGCCGGGCTCAATCAAAGTGTAATTATTCATGATGGTTACAACGCGAATCCGAAGTCTTTCGAGGCTGCCCTGAATTGCGTTCTATCGTTAGAAATTCCTATTTGGCTGGTGTTAGGGGATTTTTCAGAGTTGGGAGATGCAGCGGAAAGTATCCACCAGCAGCTTGGGCAAGACATTGCTAATAGTGGTGTGGAGCGCTTGTATGCTACAGGTCGCTTTATGAAGCACACAGTTAAGTCTGCATCAGCAGGTATTCAAGCAAAACATTTTGCAGAAAAATCAGCGCTTATTACAGAGCTGAGTAAGGCGTTGGTTAAAGGAGTTGTCGTGTTAGTTAAAGGCTCGCGATCACAGGGATTAGAAGACATCGTGGATCAATTAATCAATAAAGGGGATGTCGCATGTTGTTAATACTGGCAGATTGGCTTTCTCAATTCGACAGCGGTTTCCGGGTGTTCCAGTACCTAACGTTACGCTCCATCTTAGGAACGCTGACGGCACTGCTGATTGCATTTTTAGTCGGGCCTACGATGATTAGGCGGCTAACCTACCACAAGGTTGGACAAGCTATTCGCGATGATGGGCCGCAATCTCATCTATCTAAGGCGGGTACACCAACGATGGGGGGTGCGTTAATCTTGGTGGCTGTTGCGTTAAGCACGCTGTTATGGGCTGATTTATCCAATCGTTACGTATGGGTGGTGCTAACGGTTATGATGTTATTCGGTATTGTGGGTTTTATAGATGACTATAAGAAAGTAGCGCTACAAGACCCTAAAGGCTTATCTGCGGGCAAAAAGTACCTGGGTCAGTCAATAACAAGTTTAGCAGCCGCAGTATTCTTATTTTATACAGCTGAGTCTCCAGTCGAGACAACGCTCTTTATTCCTTTCATTAAAGAAATAACTTTTCAACTAGGTTGGTTGTTTATCCCGCTGACTTACTTTGTCATTGTGGGTACGAGCAACGCCGTTAATTTAACGGACGGTTTGGATGGTTTGGCGATTATGCCAACCGTGCTAGTGGCAGGTGCGCTGGGCGTTTTTGCCTATCTTTCGGGTAATTATCAATTTTCGCGATATTTAGATATTCCCTACTTAATAGATGCGGGTGAGCTGGTCGTGTTTTGTGGTGCGATTGTCGGCGCAGGTCTAGGATTTCTGTGGTTTAACGCCTACCCCGCGATGGTGTTTATGGGCGATGTCGGCGCATTGGCGCTTGGCGCTGCGCTGGGTGTACTGGCGGTGTTGGTGCGCCAAGAATTCGTATTAGCCATTATGGGTGGTGTGTTCGTGATGGAGGCGGTGTCGGTCATCATGCAAGTTGCGTCTTACAAGCTGGTAGGTAAACGTATTTTCAAAATGGCGCCAATTCATCATCACTTTGAGCTAAAGGGTTGGCCCGAGCCACGCATTATTGTGCGCTTTTGGATTATCACGGTGATGCTCGTTTTAATCGGCCTGTCATCGTTAAAAATTAGATAGAAATGAATACAGTTATGCAAACAGAGAAACATCAACGCAGCGGTTTAAGCCAATTAGGTTTGGATAGTGCCGATGCGCGCGTGCTGGTTATGGGACTCGGTTTAACGGGATTATCACTGGTACGTTTTTTATCTGAAAAAGGTGTCCAGCTCTGTGTTGTCGATAGTCGAGAGACACCTCCTTATTTGGAAGAAGTTAAAGCCGAGTTTCCACAGGTGGTTGTGCATACAGGTAGTTACGATACGGGTTTATTTGACGTGGCGACACACCTTATTGTGAGTCCAGGTATCGGCTTAGATGAAGATAAAGTTCAGCAAGCCTTGAAAAAGGGCGTTCCAGTTTTGGGAGATATTGATGTGTTTGCGGTTTGTGCAGACGCCGATATTGCATGCATTACCGGTTCTAATGGTAAAAGCACGGTAACAACGCTATTAGGTGAGATGGCTACACAAGCGGGGTGGGATGTGCGTGTTGGCGGCAACCTCGGTGTCCCAGCTTTAAATTTATTGTCGTCGGTTGAGCCAGATTTGTATGTGTTAGAGCTTTCAAGCTTTCAGTTAGAGAGAACGTCTGAATTAAAGGCAAGTGCGGCGGCAGTGTTAAATATTAGTGATGACCATATGGATCGTTACGAGAATATGGGCGCTTACATTCAAGCAAAAAAACGTATTTTCCACGGAGAAGGCTTGGTCGTTTATAACCGACATGACTCGCAAGTTACGGCGTTAGTTCCAGCGGGAAGGGAATCCACTTCGTTTGGCTTGGATGCGCCAGTTGGCGACGACTACGGTTTGCTAAAGAGCGATAAAGAGACTTATTTAGGGCGTAATAACAAAGGCCTCATATCAACAGTTGATTTGAAAATATGCGGTTCGCATAATATAGAAAATGCGCTGGCTGCTATGGCTTTAGCGGATGGGCTTTCAATGCCCAAGTTAGCCCAGAAACATGCGCTAGCAACATTCGAAGGTCTTGAGCACAGAATGCAATGGGTTGCAGAGCGCGATGATGTAACGTGGATAAATGACTCAAAAGCGACTAACGTTGGCGCGTGTCTCGCGGCACTAAATGGTTTAAATGCTCCGCTTATTTTAATTGTGGGCGGCGATGGTAAAGGCGCCGATTTCTCAGAATTATCTGATGTCATCAAAGAAAAGGTCTCGACACTTGTTTTAATGGGCAAAGATGCAGCTAAATTAGAACAGCAGGTAGGCACGGACGCTCGTTGCTTGACGGCCGAATCGATAGAGCAAGCCGTGCAAATGGCAGAAGAAAAAGCAGTAGCTGGAGACACGGTATTGCTATCACCTGCTTGTGCTTCCTTGGATCAATTTAAAAACTACCAAGAGCGCGGCAATCGCTTCATGAAGGCGGTGCAATCATGAGTGAAGTTATGATGAATAACGCAGCTTTTGAGCAGGCCGTTGAGCGTCGCCATCATTATTATATAGACGCGGGCTTTATGTTTGCAGCGATTAGTTTGTTATGCCTAGGTTATATAATGGTCGTCTCATCGTCACTCCATTTAGGTGAGCGAGCGTTTCAAAATGCCGCTTATTACCCACTAAGACAGTTGGCGCATATTGGCGTTGGTTTGCTGTTAGCTTACATAGCAGCGCGTGTGCCACTTAAAATATGGGAACAAATCGGACCAAATTTAATTTTAGTGGCCATTGTGTTGTTAATTCTAGTCTTTATTCCGGGTATTGGCGTAAAGGTGAATGGCAGTTATCGTTGGATTGATTTAGGCGTCGCTAGATTACAGATTTCAGAACTGGTGAAGCTGATTTCTGTGTTGTATATCGCGGGTTTCTTAACGCGTCACGTCGTGGTGGTTAGAGAGTCTATGAAAGGGTTTATTAGACCGCTTCTACCGCTAGGCATCATCATGGGTTTATTGGTGGCCGAACCAGATTTCGGGGCAAGCTTTGTGATTGGTTTTACGGTCATTTGCATGATGTTTCTGGGCGGTGCAAGGTGGATAGAATTTATTACCTTAGTTCTTATGTCGGTTGGTTTAGTTGTGCTTGCCATCGTTACGTCAAATTATCGGATGGAAAGAGTCACAGCCTTTTTGGATCCTTGGGCTGACCCACTAGACTCAGGCTTCCAGCTTGTGCAGTCATTCATTGCCTTTGGGCGCGGTGAATGGGTTGGTGTGGGTTTAGGTGGGAGTATTCAAAAGCTTTTTTATCTACCTGAAGCACATACCGACTTCATCTTTGCGGTGATGGGTGAAGAGCTGGGTTTGTTGGGCTCATGCGTCGTAATTTTATTATTCGGCTTATTTATATGGCGGGCCTTTCAAATGGGCATAGCGGCAGAGCGCCTGAACTTAAGGTTTTGTTCATTGCTGGCCTATGGCTTAGGTACGTGGGTTGGTTTGCAAGCATTTGTAAATATAGCGGTCAACTTAGGCGCGTTACCAACGAAAGGTTTGACCTTGCCGTATATGAGCTACGGCGGTAGCAGCATGATTGTGATGTGTTTTGTTTTGGGTTTGTTGTGCAGAATTCACCACGAAACAAAGTTGTGCCTTGAAGATAAAATGAAGCAGAGGCGGCCATGGCAGTACGCATAATGATAATGGCAGGCGGCACAGGTGGGCACGTTTTTCCAGCGCTTGCAGTGGCGCAATGGCTGATTGACGCGGGTCATAATGTAAGTTGGCTGGGAACGCGTAAGGGTCTTGAGTCGCGTGTCGTGCCAGCGGCTAACATATCTATTGATTGGTTGAGTGTAGCGGGTGTGCGTGGAAAAGGCGTGCTTTCAATTTTGTTCGCACCGTTCATGTTGCTTGTGGCGTGCTGGCAAGCAATGAGAATAATCTCTGCAAGAAACCCTGATGTCATATTGGGGTTAGGTGGTTTTGCTTCGGGTCCAGGAGGGTTAATGGCTTGGGTGCTTAGAAAACCTTTGGTAATACACGAGCAAAATCGTGTGCCAGGTACGACTAACAAGTTGCTGAAAAAGTTATCAACTAGGGTGTTAGAGGCTTTTCCAAAAAGTTTTTCTGCTGATTCGGATGCAATTTGTACTGGAAACCCCATCCGCAAAAATTTGATGGTTAGAAACAAAAAAGGTCCATCTGACGGTCTTAAGTTGCTGGTAATAGGCGGCAGTTTAGGGGCGTCAATTTTGAACCAAGTTGTTCCTTACGCACTTAAAAATATTCAGAATGAGCTCGCAATTGATGTGGTTCATCAATCAGGTAAGACAACACTTGAGGCGGCAAAATCTAACTATAAGCAGGCGGCGATTAAGGCTAAAATTTGTGAATTTATTGAAGACATGAGTGCGGTTTATTCGTGGGCTGATTTGGTGATATGTCGTGCAGGTGCGATGACCATAAGCGAGGTCGCGATAATGGGATTGCCGACTATTATAGTGCCGCTGCCTAGCGCAATAGATGACCATCAAACCAAAAATGCGCAGTATCTCTCTGATGCGGGAGCTGCAGTATTAATTCCACAGTCAGAATTTTCAGTTGAACGATTGGAAAGGGAAATTAAAGGTATCGCGGAAGATGCAAATAAGCGCACCAAGATGGGGAATAAAGCATTTGAATTGGCAAAGCCTGGTGCCACAGAAAGGGTGGCAAATATCTGTTTGGAGGTGGCGTTATGATGCCTGAATCTCATAAGCACCCATCAGCGCTTTTAGGCTTTGGTAAGCTTCGTCGCATTCACTTCGTCGGGATTGGTGGCGCAGGTATGAGTGGTATTGCAGAGGTGCTCATTAATTTGGAATATGAGGTTTCAGGATCTGATATTCGTGAAAGCAAGACGACAAAGCACCTAACGAAACAGGGTGCAGCAGTGTTTATTGGTCACTCTGAAAGCAATATAGAGGGTTGCGACGTTGTCGTAACATCCACCGCAGTAAATAAAGAAAACGTTGAGGTGCTTGCGGCGCAGGAAAGGCGCATTCCCATCATTCCACGCGCGGAAATGCTAGCTGAAATTATGCGCTTTAGATTTGGCATCGCGATTGCTGGAACGCACGGAAAAACGACTACCACAAGTTTGTTGGCAATTTTAATGACGGAAGGTGGCTTAGACCCAACGTTTGTTATTGGTGGCTTGCTCAATAGCGCGGGCACAAATGCTAAGTTGGGTGAGAGCCAGTATTTGGTGGCCGAGGCCGATGAAAGTGACGCTTCGTTTTTGCACTTACAGCCGATGATCTCAGTCGTGACCAATATCGACCAAGATCATATGGCGACATACGGCGGAAATTTCTCAAACGTGAAAGAAGCGTTTAAATCCTTTTTGCACCAATTGCCCTTTTATGGTTTGGCGGCGTTGTGCGTGGATGATGAAAATATTCGCGAAATCATGTCTTCAATTGGCAAGCCCATAATCACTTATGGCATAGAACAAGAAGCGGATATACAAGCACTTGATGTAGAGCAAGAAGGGTTTGTTACAAAGTTTAATCTTAAACGTTTTAACGAAGCCGAGGTGTTGCCAGTGGTCTTGAATATGCCCGGTAGGCACAACGTACTAAATGCTTTGGCGGCCATTGCGGTTGCCAGTGAATTGGGAGTTTCTGACGAAGCCATTCAGACAGCGCTAAAAGAGTTTAAGGGTATTGGTCGCCGTTTTCAGGTGAATGGTGAAATCACGTTGCCAAATCAAGGTTCAGCGTTATTGATTGACGACTATGCTCATCACCCGCGAGAAGTGATGGCGACGCTGACAGCGGCGCGTGAAGGCTGGCCAGAAAGTAGATTGGTGCTCGTGTTCCAACCACACCGTTATACGAGAACGCGTGACCTATTTGAAGATTTTGCCCAAGTGTTAAATGAAGCGGATGATCTGGTGTTGCTCGATGTGTTTGCTGCAGGCGAGGAGCCTATCGTAGGCTCGGAAGGGGCAGATTTGAGTCAAGCCATACGCCAGCGCGGGAAACTCGTGCCTACTTTTGTAAAAGAGATAGAGGAGCTGCCCGTTATCTTAAAAGACTTGCTCCAAGATAGAGATGTGGTTTTAACTCTTGGGGCGGGCAATATTGGGCTTGCATCGGCTAATTTGAAAGATCAAATCGATGCATTATTTCAAGGTGAAGCAGGTTGATTATGGCCATGAATCAGTCTAGTCAAATTCAAGGTAAATTATTCAGTAATGAGCCGCTAGCGCGCTATACATCATGGCGTGTAGGGGGTAATGCAGAGCGCTTATACAAGCCTTTAAGTGTTGAAGATTTACAAAGTTATATACAGCAAATACCAGAAGGAGAGTCACTAACATGGCTAGGCTTGGGTAGTAATGTATTGATTCGCGACGGCGGAATTAAAGGGACGGTAATTTATACCCGAGGTTGTTTGAACCAGCTGAATTATTTATCAGAAGAAAACGTATATGCTGAAGCGGGCGTACCGTGTGCGCACGTTGCAAAGTTGGCGGCAGAGAAAGGCTTGGCAGGCGCGGAATTTTTAGCAGGCATCCCCGGCACCATGGGTGGGGCATTAGCTATGAATGCGGGCGCATTTGGCGGAGAGACTTGGAACCTTGTCGACAAAGTCGTGCTGATTAATGCAGTGGGTGATTTGATTACGCGTAGCGCAGATGAATTTGAGATTGCGTATCGCTCGGTGTCATTGAAAGAAGGTGAATGGTTTGTTGGATGTTACTTGCATATACCCGTAGAAGAAAACGGCAAAGGACGTGAAAAAATTAAAGAGTTATTGGCAAAAAGAGCGAAGACTCAGCCGACTAATCTGCCCAGTGGCGGTTCAGTATTTAAAAATCCAGAGTCTGACCATGCAGCGCGTTTAATCGAAGCATCTGGGTTAAAAGGTTTGCGGCTCGGTGGCGCTCAGGTGTCAGAAAAACACGCTAACTTTATTGTGAATATTGGAAAGGCATCAGCGGCTGATATAGAAGCGTTAATTGAGCGCGTTAAGGCAGGAGTGCTCGAGCAACAGGGTGTCATGCTTGAAACAGAAGTGCGTGTTATTGGGGAGGGTTTGAGCAGATGAATGCATTAAAAACACCTCTGTGCTTTGGCAAAGTTGCCGTCGCAATGGGTGGGTTCGCTGCGGAGCGTGAGATTTCATTGTTAAGCGGAAAAGCGGTATTGGCAGGGTTGCAAAGTGAAGGGGTGGATGCGGTTGCATTTGATACGCGCGATGGCAGTTTGGAGAGCCTTAAAGATATGGATGTTGACCGTGTATTTAATATTATCCATGGCCGCGGAGGAGAAGATGGGCAATTGCAAGGTGCATTGGGTTTGCTAGGTATACCTTATACCGGTAGCGGCGTGTTGGGCTCTGCTTTGGGTATGGACAAGTGGCGAACAAAGCTGTGTTGGACAGGTTGTGGCGTTTCAACACCAAAATGGATGATGTTGAGCGCAGCGTCTGACGTCGCAGCTTGCGCTCAGGCCTTAGGTTTTCCCGTAATTGTAAAGCCGGTGCTAGAAGGCTCAAGTATCGGAATGGCAAAGGCGAATGATGCTAAGCAATTAGCGATAGCCTATAACAACGCTGCAAGATTTGGCTGCGAGGTGATGGCTGAACAGTGGGTTGAAGGGCCAGAATATACGGTTGCGATTTTGAGTGGCAAAGCTTTACCGATGATAAAGCTCGAAACGCCACATGATTTTTATGACTACGAGGCCAAATATAAATCAAATTCAACTCAATACCACTGTCCTTGTGGGTTGGAACAAGAAAAAGAAGTCGAACTTCAAAAGTTGGCGATAAAAGCGTTTGAGGTCGTTGGCGGGTGTGGTTGGGGCCGAGTTGATTTAATGCTAGACGACAATGGAAATGCCTGGTTCTTAGAGATTAATACCGTGCCAGGGATGACAGACCACAGTCTTGTGCCGATGGCTGCAAAGCAAGCGGGCATAAGTTTTTCTGAGTTGACCCTGCAGATTTTAGAAACAAGTTTCATAGAAGCAGGAGCTGTGTGATGGTGAGTGCAATAAAAGAAGCTGTAGTAAATAAGAAAACGATGGTGCGCTGGTCGTTAGATTTAATGCTGTTAATAGCTTCGGTTGTGTATTTATCACAATGGATTAACAACACAGAAACTTTGCCTATTAAAAATATACGCATAGAAGGTGAGTTTCGTTATGTCTCGCAGCAGCAACTCACGGAGGTTTTGGCTGCTTCAGTTCAAACGGGCTACTTCTCAATGAATTCAGGAAAGATTATCACGGCAGCTAAAAGTATTCAGTGGGTTAAGGATGCGAAAGTGAGACGAGTATGGCCTGACACGATTGTTTTAAGCATTACTGAGCAAAAAGCAGTGGCTAGATGGAACAAAAACAGCTTAATAAATAAAGAAGGTGAGGTCTTTGCGCCAAAGTTTATAGAAGGTTTAGAAAATTTGCCGCATCTGTATGGCGCGAATGAACAAAGTCAGTTGGTACTTAGTAAATTTTCTAAGATAAATAATGTGTTTGAAAAGAACGGGCTCGCGGTACATCTTCTGGCAAAAACGGAACACGGTAGCTGGACAGCAGAGTTAAAAAATGGAACCCAGGTGTTGATGGGGCAAGTTGACCCAGTAGAAGCAATGGATAAAGGGCTACAAGTCCTAGCGCTGGCTGAAAGCAATGTATTGCAACAAATTAAGGTGTTAGACCTTCGTTACCCAAACGGTTTATCGGTTGTTTGGAGAAAAGGGTTGAAACCCAAGAAGCTCATGATTGGCAAAAGTTTGCATGGCATTAATCAAAACGAGCCAAAAAAAGGCTAAAAAAATGAAAAAGAGTAGTGATAAAAATTTAATCGTCGGTCTCGATATTGGAACTTCAAAAGTGGCCACTATCGTAGGTGAAATCACACCAGATGGCATGATAGATATTATTGGTGTGGGCTCACACCAATCAAGAGGGTTAAAAAAAGGTGTTGTCGTTAACCTTGAGTCCACTGTGGGCTCAATACAGCGTTCAGTAGAAGAGGCTGAATTGATGGCGGGTTGTCAGATAAGTTCTGTTTATGTAGGCATTGCAGGTAGTCATATCAGCAGTTTGAACTCCAGTGGTGTGGTGGCGATTCGGGATAACGAAGTGCAATTTTCAGATATCTATCGGGTTATAGATTCGGCGCGGGCAGTTGCTATCCCATCAGATCAAAAGATCCTTCATATTATGCCGCAAGAGTTCACGATTGATGGGCAGGAAGGCATAAGAGAGCCAGTTGGCATGGCGGGTACTCGATTAGAAGCGCGGGTACATATCGTGACAGGTGCCGAAAGTGCAGCACAGAATATTATTAAGTGTGTACGCAGATGTGGTTTAGAAGTCGACGATATTATTCTCGAGCAGCTCGCATCGAGTAGTGCTGTGTTAACGGATGATGAAAAAGAACTGGGCGTATGTTTGGTCGACATCGGTGGCGGTACGACAGACATAGCGGTCTTTTGTGATGGTTTCATCCGCTTTACGGCCGTTATTCCAATAGCCGGCGATCAAGTAACAAATGATATCGCCGTCGCCTTGCGCACCCCTACGCAACACGCCGACGAAATAAAGCTAAAGTACGCCTGTGCGTTAACAAAGTTGGTGCATGAAAATGAAATGATCGAAGTGCCGAGTATTGGGGATCGCCCACCGAGACAGATTTCGCGGTCAAATTTAGCGGATATTATCGAGCCGCGTTATGAAGAATTGATGATGTTAATACAAGCAGAATTAAGGCGTAGTGGTTTTGAAGATATTGTAGCCGCGGGTGTTGTTCTTACAGGCGGGAGTTCAAAAGTTGAGGGGTTAGTAGAGCTAGCAGAAGAAGTTTTTCATATGCCAGTGAGGCTTGGGTGCCCGCAATATATCTCAGGGCTAAACGAGGTAGTGAGAAATCCAATTTATGCGACAGGTGTCGGCTTGCTTTTGTTTGGGCAGCAAAATAGAGAGGGTGAAGGTGGAGAGGCAGAAGGTGGTTTAAGTGCAATGTGGAAAAAAATGAAGAGTTGGTTTCATGGCAATTTTTAATCGTAACGTTTTAAAAAAAGTAAATTTAAAAGAAGGAGAATATCATGTTTGAATTAATGGATGCATACAGTCAAAACGCAGTAATTAAGGTGATCGGTGTCGGCGGTGGCGGCGGAAATGCAGTCAGCCATATGGTGAATAGCTCTATTGATGGAGTGGAATTCATTTGCGCGAATACAGATGCGCAAGCATTGAAGAACACGCCGGCGAAAACTGTTTTACAACTTGGTAATAATCAGACAAAGGGGTTAGGTGCGGGTGCAAACCCAGATGTCGGGCGTCAATCTGCCTTAGAAGATAGGGAGCGAATACAAGAAGTTATTCAAGGCTCAGATATGATTTTCATCACTGCAGGTATGGGTGGAGGAACAGGTACGGGTGCCGCGCCAATCTTTGCTGAAATTGCAAAAGAAATGGGTATATTAACGGTTGCAGTTGTTACTAAACCATTTCCATTTGAAGGCAAAAAACGCATGCAAATAGCGGATGAAGGCGTAGAAGAGCTAGGGCGTTATGTTGACTCATTAATCACTATACCTAACGAGAAACTACTTCACGTATTAGGTAAAGACATGAGTTTGCTAAATGCTTTTAAAGCGGCAAATGATGTCCTATTGGGTGCGGTGCAGGGGATAGCAGAGCTTATTACGCGTCCTGGTTTAATTAACGTCGATTTTGCAGACGTTAGAACGGTGATGTCAGAGATGGGCATGGCGATGATGGGTACGGGCTCAGCAGTAGGTGAGTCTAGAGCAAGAGAAGCCGCAGAATCTGCAATACAAAGTCCGTTATTGGAAGATATTAATGTGCAAGGTGCACGGGGTATTCTCGTTAATATTACGGCCGGGATGAATATGTCAATTGGTGAATTTGAAGAGGTGGGTGCAGCGATAAAGGAATTTGCCTCTGATGACGCTAATGTAGTCGTTGGAACGGTAATTGATCCTGACTTGGCAGATGAAATGCGGGTAACAGTAGTGGCAACGGGCTTAGGCGAAAAAATCGCTAAGAGAAATCCAGTACCTTTAATGAAGCCTGAAGGGGTTAAAAAAGCAGCGGTTATAAGCGGTGAGACGGACTATGAAATACCAACCGTCTTACGCGATGCAAGAAGTGAAATGCCAGAGAAAAAAGCAATTGGTTTAGACAGTACAACTGACCCTGCTTATTTTGATATTCCAGCTTTTCTAAGAAGGCAGGCTGACTAAATTATTTAGAATAATGCGTAATTAATGCAATGCGGATCTTTGCTAATATTGGTTGCTCAACAGTAAAAGAGTAGTTTTGGTGCATTTGGAGGTAATATGGTAGTATCGCTAGCAAAAATGATTAAATTGCGTGGGATTGGGGAATGATTAAACAGCGGACGCTCAAAAACGTAATTCGTGCGACGGGTGTGGGGCTGCACAGTGGTGAGAAAGTGTACTTAGCACTTCGCCCGGCTGCGCCAGATGTAGGCATAGTTTTTAGACGGGTGGACTTTGATGAGCCCGTAATAATTCCTGCAAAGGCTGAAAATGTCGGGGATACTCAATTATCTACCTCATTAATGCAAGGAGACGTACGTGTCTCAACGGTAGAGCATTTGTTATCTGCTATCGCTGGCCTAGGTATAGATAACCTTTATATAGATTTAAGTGCAGCGGAAGTTCCTATAATGGATGGAAGCGCGGGGCCTTTTGTATTTCTTCTACAGTCCGCAGGGATAGAAGAGCAAAATGCAACAAAGCGTTACATTAAAATTAAGAAAAAAATCATCGTAAAAGATGAAGATAAGTGGGCAAGCTTTGAACCGTTTGATGGGTTTAAAGTAGGGTTCAGTATTGACTTTGAGCACCCTGTTTTCAAATCAAGGGTACAAGAAGCGTGCATTGACTTTTCTTCAACATCTTTTGTAAAAGAAATTAGCCGGGCGCGTACATTCGGCTTTATGAAAGATATTGAAATGTTACGCCAAAGAAATTTAGCGCTAGGCGGAAGTTTAGACAACGCGATTGTGGTTGATGATTATCGTGTGTTAAATGAAGACGGTTTGCGTTACGAGGACGAATTTGTGAAGCATAAGATACTAGATGCGATTGGTGATCTATACTTATTAGGACATAGTTTGATTGGTGAGTTTAAAGGGTATAAGTCAGGCCATGAATTGAACAACAAGCTGTTAAGAGCATTATTGAAGCAAAAAGATGCTTGGGAAGAGGTCACGTTTGACGAGACGGATAATTACCCGATTTCGTATATGGACCCATTACCAGTCTCTGTATAAAAGAATTATAAAGTATCGGCAAGTTTTTTTAGCGCGATACTGAGTACGTCATTTCGATCTAAGTTGTAAGGTTGATTTAGATTTATGATGGTTTGTTTTGAAGCTCTTTTGGTATGACGAAGCTTGTGTTTAGTTTGAATAGAGGTTTTGGGCAAGACTTTAACATTGAAGTTTTTAATAGGCCTCTTAGTTAGAGCAGATAAATTTTTTAAAATTGTTCGCCGCATAAACAGGAGTTTAGAGGCCCAGGCCGAGGAATCGGTAAATAAGACAATTTTATCGTTAGTATGGATGGCATGTAGACAGTGTAAGGCAAGTTGTGGTGAGAGAATTTCTTTAACTTGCTTGGTTAATTGGCGCTGAGAATTTAAATTAAGATGGATACTTTTTAATCCGTCGAGGGAGTTTGATCTGCTGTTGATGGGGTGTTTAAACATTCGTAAAGTTTAGCGCAATAGTGCAGCAATCAAAAAAATAAAATATGCAAATAATACTATTATCAAAAAAAGGCAAAAAAGCACTGCATGTCTCTTTTGCACAGAAAGGGTTAATGATTGCGATGCTTGCAACACCTTTGATACTGGCTTTGGTTCTTTATGTAATGAGTGCCTTTGATTCAGGTTTAAGCCCGAGTGCAAAAGCTACGACCATTGGCAGTGAAGTATTATCACAGCGTGAAGAGCTTGACCGTCTGCGCGAAAAAACACGTAATACGCTTGATGGAATGACGCTACGCGTGGGTCAAATGCAAGCCCAGTTAATTCGGTTAAATGCTGTAGGTGAACACTTAGCAAAAAAAGCTAAACTTGATGCGCCAGAATTTAATTTTGACGAAGTTCCAGCTCAAGGTAGCTCGGGGTTGCTGGATACTTTTACTTCATCATTTGACGAAGGGCAGCTGATGAAGGATATCGATTCACTTGATGAGCAAATGGGATTGCGTGAGAAGCAATTAGAGTTACTGGATCATTTCCTTATCAATAAAACGCTGACTAGAAAAGTTCGTCCAGCGGGGTTACCAGTGGATAAGGGTTGGTTGTCATCTTATTTTGGCTATCGCGCTGATCCGTTTACAGGTAAAAGAGTGTTTCACCACGGTGTGGATATCGCGGGCAAAGAAGGTTCTAAAGTGCTGGCCGTTGCGGCAGGCCTTGTCACCTGGGTGGGTGAAAAGAATGGATATGGACATTTAGTAGAAATTGACCACGGTGCAGGCTATGTAACACGCTATGGGCACAATAAGTCTATTAAAATAAAAGCAGGCGATGTCGTTAAGCAAGATCAGATTATTGCTTTAATGGGCTCAACTGGACGTTCAACAGGGCCGCACGTGCATTTTGAAGTTATTCAAAACGGTAAAAAGGTTAATCCTAAGAAATACCTTAACGCTGCACGATAAGTTCGAAAATCCCTCTCTGTAAGTACCTAATGCCGTGTGATTTACGGTATCATTCCGCACTTCTTTTTTATAAAAACCTTCTTTAGAAATGATTACTAATATCGTACGAAAAGTTTTCGGTAGCCGGAATGATAGGTTTGTTAGATCCAAACAAAAAATTGTTTCCGAGATTAACGTAAAAGAGGCCGAAATTAAGGCATTAGACGATGTTGCGCTTAAGAATAAAACAGACGAGTTTCAAGAACGCCTATCTCAAGGCGAAAATCTAGATTCACTAATACCAGAAGTTTTTGCTGTTGTACGCGA
The DNA here is from genome assembly GCA_002101225.1 of Cycloclasticus sp. symbiont of Poecilosclerida sp. M. GTDB lineage: Bacteria > Pseudomonadota > Gammaproteobacteria > Methylococcales > Cycloclasticaceae > Cycloclasticus. The sequence goes on from LWTN01000236.1 coordinate 36,256, forward strand.
AGCTAGTGTGCGTTCATTAGGTATGCGCCATTTTGATGTGCAATTAATTGGCGGTATGGTGTTACACGATGGACGTATCACCGAAATGAAAACAGGTGAGGGTAAAACGTTAGTAGCCACCCTTGCAGCCTATTTGAACGCACTAACCGGTGAGGGCGTTCACCTTGTAACGGTTAATGACTATCTTGCGGAACGAGATGCGGAATGGATGGGGAAATTGTATGCCTTTCTAGGTATGACAACAGGTGTCATAACAAATAGTATGAGCCCGACTGAAAGGCGCGAAGCGTACGCATGCGACATTGTTTACGGAACAAATAATGAGTTTGGCTTTGATTATTTGCGCGATAACATGGCGTTCAGTTCAGAAGAAAAAGTCCAAAGAAAACTATCGTATGCCATCGTCGATGAAGTGGATTCGATCCTAATCGATGAAGCACGTACACCGTTGATTATTTCGGGCCCCACTGAAGATAAAAGTGGCCTATATTTACAACTAAAAAAACTCGTAGAGAACCTCGAAGTTGAGCCCCAAGAAGAAGGCGCTGAAGGTGACTTTACTATTGATGAAAAAGCAAAACAGGTGTATTTGACAGAACTCGGTCACGAAAATATAGAAAAACTGCTGGTGACAGCAGGCCTCTTAAGTGGAGAAGAGAGCTTATATGACGCTGCAAATATCGGTTTAATGCATCACGTATATGCGGCGCTTCGTGCGGGCGCCTTATACCAAAAGGATGTCGATTATATTGTTAGTGATAATCAGGTGGTTATAGTCGATGAATTTACCGGTCGAACGATGCCAGGTAGGCGTTGGGGTGAGGGTTTACACCAAGCGGTTGAGGCGAAAGAAGGCGTAAAGATTCAAAGTGAAAACCAAACAATGGCTTCGATTACATTCCAGAATTATTTCAGAATGTATGACAAATTGTCTGGTATGACGGGTACGGCGGACACAGAAGCATTCGAATTCCAACAAATTTACGGATTAGAAGTCATTGTAATTCCAACCCATCGTGATATGTCAAGACAAGATGACGGTGATCTTGTGTACCTCACATCAAAAGAAAAATTTGACGCGGTAGTTGAAGATATTGAAGACTGTTATAAGCGGAAACAGCCCGTTCTAGTTGGAACAACATCTATCGAAGTGTCTGAATATATATCAAAGTGCTTAAAAGAGAAAAAGCTACCGCACGAGGTATTAAACGCTAAGCAGCACGAGCGTGAGGCTCAAATTATTGCCAATGCAGGTGCGCCTTACGCCGTAACTATTGCAACTAATATGGCAGGCCGAGGTACAGATATTGTTCTGGGTGGTAAAACGGAGGAGTTAAAGGCTTCTGACGAATGGAGTAAAAAACACCAGGCTGTAATAGCGTCGGGTGGGCTGCGTGTAATTGGTACAGAGCGACATGAATCGCGACGTATTGATAACCAGTTAAGAGGACGGTCTGGACGTCAAGGCGATCCCGGTTCTAGTCGCTTTTACCTTTCACTAGAAGATAATTTGATGCGGATTTTTGCTTCCGAGCGCGTATCAGGCCTGATGCAAAAGTTGGGTTTAGAAAAAGGCGAATCAATAGAGCATCCATGGGTCAGCAAAGCCATCGAAAATGCCCAGCGTAAAGTCGAGGGGCATAACTTTGATATGCGAAAGCAATTGCTTGATTATGATGATGTAGCAAATGATCAACGATGTGTGATTTACGAACAACGTAATGAAATCATGGCTGCAGGTGAGATTTCAGATACGATTGAGTCTATACGCGAAGACGTTGTTATGCAGCTCGTTGATCAATATATACCCTCTGAAACGATGGAAGAGCAATGGGAAATAGAAGCGCTTGAAGCTGCACTCGATGATGCTTTTTCATGCAAGGTTAAGCTTCAAGAAGCGCTGGATAGGGATGATTCATTAGATGAAGAAGGGCTACGCGGTCTAATTTTGGATTCAATTACAGGCGAATACACAGAAAAAGAAGCGCTTGCTGGGCCGGATGTATTAAGGCACTTTGAAAAGTCCGTTATGTTGCAAACGCTAGACACTCAGTGGCGTGAGCACCTCGGCTCAATGGATCACCTTCGACAAGGCATTCATCTACGGGGCTATGCTCAAAAAGATCCAAAACAAGAATATAAACGCGAAGCATTTTCGATGTTCACTGAGATGCTGGATAGCTTAAAAAAGGACGTTATTATGCTCGTAAGCAAAGTGCAGGTTCGTTCGGAAGAAGATGCAGAAGCCGTTGATGAACAGCGTCGTATGCGCCAAAAAATGGACTTCCAGCACGCTGGAGCAAATGCGCTTGAAGACGAACAGGCAGAAGAAAAAGTACAGCCTTTCAAACGGACGGATAAAAAAGTAGGCCGAAATTCACCTTGCCCTTGTGGTTCTGGAAAAAAATACAAGCAGTGTCATGGCAAGCTAACGTGATGGGCCAATATTAATTTCTATGGCGAATTAGCGCAGGCAGATGGGAAGATTATTACCAGTTCCTGGGGTCAGAATAGGTACGGCGTGTGCTGGAATAAAGCAGTATGAACGCGACGACATCGTCGTAATTGAATTAGTTAAGACAGCGTCCGTTGCAGCGGTGTTTACCCAAAATAAATTTTGTGCAGCACCTGTCATTGTTGCACAAAGTCATTTACAGGATGCATCTCCCTGCTATGTATTAATTAATTCTGGTAATGCCAATGCAGGCCTAGGTAAGGCGGGAGTAGATGCTGCTGAGAGGTGTTGTAATGCGCTTGCAGGCGAGTTAGGTGTGACTGGAAGAGCAGTCCTTCCATTTTCCACAGGGGTTATTGGCGAACCGCTGCCGGCTGACAAAATTATTCTTTCTCTCCCCGAAGCAATTAAGGATTTAAACGGGAACCATTGGTCAAAAGCCGCTTCAGCAATTCTGACAACAGATACTAGGGAAAAGGCTTATTCATGTGAAGTGATGGTAGCTGCGAAAAAAGCTGTTATAACTGGGGTGGCTAAAGGCTCGGGCATGATTAGGCCTGATATGGCAACAATGTTAGCCTATATTGCAACCGATATAAGTATCGATAAAGGTCTGTTGCACGAGATGTTGAAAGAGGCCGTTGAATACTCATTTAACCGTATTACTGTTGATGGGGATACCTCGACCAACGATGCTGTCGTATTGATTGCAAGCGGTGTGCTAGAAGTTGTGTTGGAAAATAGAGATAGCCCCGGATATGCTGATTTTTTTACTGCCCTGGTAGAAACATGTCAATTTCTTGCAAAAGAAATTGTACGTGACGGTGAAGGCGCAACTAAGCTGATTAGAATTCAGGTAGAAAAGGCTGCATCTACTGAAGATGCGAAGGAACTTGCTTATACCATTGCTCACTCACCATTAGTTAAAACCACATTTTTTGCTTCGGATCCGAATTGGGGGCGAATTTTAGCAGCGGCTGGCCGGGCTAATATTGAACGGCTCGAAGTTGATAAAATCAACATCCACCTAGACGAAATATGTATCGTGCGCGGTGGTGTGAAGGCAAAAGACTATACGGAAGCAGCCGGTCAACGTGTGCTTAGTCGAAAAGAAATCACAGTACGGCTCGACTTAGAACAAGGTGATGCATCTGCTGAGGTATTGTCCTGTGATTTATCTTATGATTATGTGAAGATTAATGCTGAATACCGTACCTAGTTTGCGTACAAACAACTAATCAGATGATGTCTTCTGTGCTTAGAGTGGCTGTTGGTATTGTCCGAAATAGTAAAAATGAAGTTTTAATTAGTAAGCGGCATATAGAAGCGCATCAAGGTGGATTATGGGAATTTCCAGGTGGTAAGTTTGAAGCTTCTGAGGACACTTTTAAAGCGCTAAAACGAGAGCTAGACGAAGAGCTTGGCATCCAGATATATTCTGCAAGCCCGTTAATTAAAGTCCAACATCAATATACAAAATTAACCGTCTTATTAGATGTCCAAATCGTTGAGTCATATTCCGGTGTTGCCATAGGTAAAGAATCACAAGAACTACGGTGGGTCGCGTTAGAAGAATTAAATGGTTATTCATTTCTTGCAGCCAATCAAGCAATTATAAATACTTTGTTGCTGCCAAAATTCTATCCGATTGTTGACGACAGTATGGGCGAATGCGCTGAAATGGAGGAACACCTTAATTTCTTAATCGAGCAAGGATATAAGGCAATTCAACTAAGGGCTAAAAATTTAAGTGCTAATTCATTTAATGAGCTAGCAAAAAACTGCATTCAGTTGAGTAACCCAAAAGGCGTTACATTATTTCTCAATACAAGCATGAATACGGCTATGTCGCTAGGCGCTACAGCCGTTCACCTAACTGCGGAAAGACTCATGGCAATGGGTAATCAAATGCCTAAGACGCCGCTGCAAATAGCAGCTTCGTGCCATAGTGAGAAAGAATTACATAAAGCTGAGAAAATTGGCGCTAAATTTGCCGTGCTATCCCCAGTCTGTAAGACGGAGTCACACTCGGGTGTACGTGAGCTGGGTTGGGCGAAATTTAGAGAATACGCAGAGTATTCAAAAATACCTGTTTTTGCACTAGGCGGGCTTGCTCGTTCTGATTTATCGGCGGTTTTGAGCTCTAACGGGCAAGGTGTCGCGGGAATTCGTGATTTTATTCCAAGAAAATAGAAAACGACTTTAGTTAAAAATTATTTGATTCGTCATCTCTTGCTATTTGCGCTTCACCTGCTATTAAATAATTCTCAGATGCCCACTCACCGAGATCAATTAATTTACAGCGCTCACTACAAAAGGGTCTAAAGGGGTATGTTTCGTTCCAGTGGACATTTTTGTTGCAAGTAGGGCATGTAATAGGCGTGCTCAAAGTTGGCAGATAGTTAATCTGAAATCAACGCGCTTATTTGTTTGTTGTGATCTATCAAAATCGTTGGGTTCCATAAACTGGACGCCAAAGTGGTGTTTTCCACCGCTAATTTCTGCGTAATATTCGCAAGACTTATGTAGTGAAATACGAATCAGTTGAGGTGCCCGGGAAAGCTCTAAATCAGCTTGGTAATATCCACTTAAGGCCTGCTGTGCGGTGCTTAATGCACTGTTTCTAATTAATTGTAGGAGCTGCTGAATAGTATGTTCTACAAGGTTGAGGTCGTTGTACCATTCATTAATTTCCTCACGTAAGTGAGATGCTGGTCTATTCAGCCAGTGATGGTAGGCTGGCAAATCAAATGAGCAAGGACCGCTAGATAGGCTGTTTCGTTGCGTGAGAGATTTTAATAATTCTAAATCAGATGTTTTTTGACCAATTTTATGCTGTATGAGCGAAAATTGAGCAATTAAATCTTTTAACTCGAAGATAGTTTTTTCTAGTCGTTTATGGTCCACATCAGGGCTTTCAAGTAAGGGACTCAATACGTTTATAATGCGATTAATTTCTCTCGTTAACTCAGCCTTAAAGTCACTTCGTTTTGCTAGCGAGAGTATATCCAACACACTACATAATTCAGAACGCCTAGCCGGTTCCTCCTCAAACTGTGAGAAATATTTTTTTTGAAAAAATAAATTCTCCAAACGCAAAAAACTTCTTACGCATTCATTTAAAGGTAGCTCGTAGGTAATTAGGTTTGACAAGGCTTTTCGTAGGTTTTCCGATTCGAGCTTATTTTGAAGGAAGTTAGGGCGTATTTCTAGTGCTGATTTCTAGATATGACCGATGTAACGCGCTGACTTGCACGGTTAGGTTTTCTATTGAGCTGTTATTTTTAATGACATCGTCAGCATTATTGAGCCTGTATACGCGAGAGCATTGCTGGTGAACGATTTTTTTTATTGTGGCTTGTTCGGTATGGTCGCGTTTAATAACACGCTTAATTTGAGTTTCTTCTGCACAGTCAATGACGAGTACACGACCGACTTTCTTTTGATAGTTTGTTTCAAATAATAATGGGATGCTCATTATTCCGTAGGCGAAATTAACAGCATCAAGCTGTATCAGCATTTCGCTTAAGATGAGAGGGTGTAGGATTTTTTCGAGCTTTTCTTTTTTACTCCTTTCATCAAATACGTGTTGGCGCAATTTCTTTCTATTTAAATAGCCGTCTTGTTGTAGAAAACATCGTCCAAATACTTCAATAATCTTTTTAAGTGCGGGTCTTTCTGGCTGTACAAGCTCATGCGCTATTTCGTCGGCATCGACAATGGGAGCGCCTAGTTTCTTGAAAAGTTGCGTAACGGTTGTTTTACCGCAACCAATTCCGCCTGTTAAGCCAATCGTTAGCACGAAATTTTATAAGCCAGCAAAGCGGAGGTATGCGTTGTTGATGTTATCTCCCCATATCATGGCGATAAACCCGGCGGTTGCTAAATAAGGGCCAAATGGAATCTGGGTATTAATGCCGCCTTCTTTAATAATTATGAGTGTTACACCGACGATTGCGCCGACGAAGGCTGAAAGCATCAAAACTAAGGGGATCATTTGCCAGCCAAGCCAAGCGCCTATGGCGGCGAGCAGTTTGAAGTCACCATACCCCATGCCTTCTTTGCCCGTGATGAGTTTGAAGAGCCAATACACAAGCCATAGACTTAAGTAGCCTACTAAGGCACCAATAATAGTGCTATGGGGACTGTTAAACACGTCGAACAGGCTTAAAAATAACCCAAGCCACATTAAGGGAAGACAAATAGAATCAGGTAGAAGCTGGGTGTCGTAGTCTATTAGAGTCAAACAAATCAAAGACCAGCTAAATATTAATGCAGCGACGGTTTGAATGCTAAATCCAAAATGTAATGCGATTCCTACGGAGATTAGACAAGTTATTAATTCAATGAGTGGATAACGGATTGAAATATGTGAATTGCAGTGCTTACACCGACCTCGTAAAAACAGATAGCTAAATATTGGGATATTTTCAAACGCCCCAATAAAGTGATTGCATGAAGGGCAGCGAGAACGTGGGGTTGAAAGATTAAAGGCTTCCGACTCTTGTGTAGAATTCGCTTGATCTAGAAAAGTTAGACAGTCATTTGTCCAGTCACGTTTAAGCATGATGGGTAAGCGATAGACAATAACGTTAAGAAAACTACCCACCAGCAGGCTAAACAAGCCAATGGTGACAAGGAAAAATGTTGCGTTTTGTTGCAGCTCTATAATTAACTTCAATTTAAATGCTTAAGATTTCAGTTAGAAAACAGAGCCCAACTTAAAGATAGGCAAGTACATCGCAATAATTAAGCCGCCTACTAATACGCCAAGAATAGACATGATTAACGGTTCAACTAAGCTACTTAATGAATCGACTGCGTTGTCAACTTCCTCTTCATAGAAATCAGCAACTTTGCCTAACATGGTTTCAACGGAGCCAGCTTCTTCGCCAATAGCGACCATTTGCACAACCATATGAGGAAATAACTCAGCATTACGCATGGCCTGTTGCAGTTGAATCCCCGTTGCAATCTGTTCTCGCATTTGCAATACGGCATTAAAATATACAATATTACCAGTAGCCCCAGCTACCGATTGTAAAGCTTCTACTAAGGGTACACCTGCAGCGGACATGGTTGAAAGGGTTCGTGCATAACGAGCGATAGCAGCTTTGTTAATAATCTCACCAATAACAGGGAGTTTAAGTATAGCTCTGTCTAAAAAGTGGTTGAATTTTCTAGAGCGTTTCTTGAGTTGAGCTATAGAAAATATAGCGAGGCCTATGAGACTAAAAATAATCAACCACCATTCCTGCATATAGCGCGAGATGTTTACGACGAATTGAGTAAAAGCTGGTAAATCTGCGCCAAATCCTTGGAATAGGCTCTCGAATTGAGGGACAACAAAAACAAGTAGGATGGCTGTTACTATAAGGGCCACAGCCAAGACTGCTATTGGGTAGGTTAATGCTTTTTTAATTTTTGCTTTTAGGCTTTCAGTTTTTTCTTTATATTCAGCAATTTTATGTAGTAACTCTTCAAGTATACCCGCGTGTTCACCGGCTTCTACAAGGTTGCAATATAAACCGTCAAAATGCAGAGGATATTTTCTAAGGCCCTCGGTTAAAGTTGAACCACCTTCAATATCAAATTTTATTGCCATGAGCATATCTTGCATAGCTGGGTTTTCATGCCCTTTTCCAACAATCTCGAACGCTTGAACGAGCGGAATACCTGCCGCCATCATAGTTGCTAGTTGTCTACTAAAAACAGCAACATCCTTCGGGGTGATAGGTTTTTTTGTAAGCCCCCCCAAGAAAGGTTGGGGTTTCTTTTTAACTTTTATTGGCCTTATGCCCTGGCCACGCAGCTCCGCTTTTACTATTGCATCGCTTCGTGCGATCGTTTCGCCTTTAGTTCGAACGCCTTTGCTATCTGTACCTTCCCAAAGATAAATGATTTTTTTTGAAGTTGCAGCCATGATAATTAGTCTTTTGTGATTCGGTTAATTTCTTCTAAGCTTGTAATACCCTCAAAAACTTTTTTTAGCCCGCTCTGTCTTAGTGTAAACACACCCTCAGAAGCAGATTGTTTTTCTAAATCTTGTGTGGAGGCATTAGCGACAATTAATGATTCCATTTCATCAGTTATAGGCATTACTTGGAAAATACCTGTCCGGCCTTTGTAACCATCAACGCAACCCTCGCAACCAACAGCTTTATAAAGTTTAATGCTCTTTGCTTGTTGTTCGCTAAAACCTTCTTTGATTAAGATCTCTACAGGAAGCTCTTCTTGCTGTTTGCACAGAGGGCAAAGTATACGCATTAAACGTTGAGCCATAATTAAAAGGATTGAGGAGGCTATGTTATAAGTAGGTATTCCCATTTGCGATAGCCTACTTAGTGTTTGTGGTGCATCGTTTGTATGCAAGGTAGAGAGCACTAAGTGGCCTGTCTGAGCTGCTTTTATTGAAATTTCAGCTGTTTCTAAATCGCGAATCTCACCAATCATTATGATATCAGGGTCTTGGCGTAGAAAGGCGCGTAGGGCAGTTACAAACGTGAGCCCAGTCTTAGTGTTGACGTTAACCTGATTGATGCCGTGTACAGTAATTTCAACAGGGTCTTCTGCAGTTGATATATTTACATCAGGTTTGTTAAGTAGATTAAGAGCTGTATACAGTGTGACTGTTTTACCGCTACCCGTTGGCCCTGTAACTAGTATCATGCCATAGGGTTTATCGATAGCGTCTAAAAAGAGTTGTTTTTGTTCTGGGTCAAAGCCCAATTGTTCAATATCAACTTCAGTAGCTGAGGAATCTAAAATACGAAGTACAATTTTTTCGCCATATAAAGTCGGGCATGTGTTTACTCGAAAATCAATAGAGCGTGACTTGGATTTGGATAGCAACATCTTTATACGGCCATCCTGGGGAATGCGTCGTTCAGATATATTTAGACGAGCCATTACTTTAATTCTGGAAGTTAGTTTAGCGGCAATATTGTTGGGCGGCGAGGCGACTTCTTTTAATAGACCGTCTTGCCGTGTACGTATTCTGAGCTTTTTCTCGTAGGGTTCGAAATGAATATCGGATGCCCCCTTTTTTATGGCATCAAGTAAAATTTTATTTACAAATCGTACAACAGGCGCGTCATCAATTTCGCTTTCAACGTCGTCGGCCCCAACTTCTGGGTCCTCTTCAAAATCGATATTGTCTAAGTCTTCATCATCGAACAAATCATCAATTGATGAATCTTCTGCATCAAGTGCAGCATCAATTACGGCGGTTAATTTATCCTCTTCTACAAGAATAGCTTCGGTCGTCATTCTTGTTTGGAACTTAATTTCGTCGAGTGCATGCAAATTTGTTGGGTCAGCAACGGCAACGAATAACCTATTGCCTCGTTTTAGAATTGGTAAAACATGGTGTTTTTTAAGTAGACCTTCATCCAATAAATCTGTTGGTATAGATTCTAGCTGCATAGCGTTAATATCAAAAATCGGAATGCCAAATTCTTGAGAGGCTGAAATAGCAATAACTTTGGAAGAAAGAATTTGTTGTTCGACTAAATAGGTAACAAAGTTTTTCTTTTGAGCTGAAGCGGCAGCATAGTGAGTGCTAGCCTCTTCTTTTTTCAGTAGCCCCTCGGAGATAAGCAGTTTTGCTATACCATTAAGAAATATATTTTGTTGTTGTGCTGCCATTGCCGTATGTTTTCGTATGCTAAAAGGTAAAGTACTGCTAATGTAAGTTCAAAACATGTTTTTGTCTAGCGCCTAAGAATATAAATAAGGTGGGCGAGCTGTGTTAGAGTCATAAATTGAGGTGAGTAATGTTTCTATTTCAGACCATTCCAACAAGGCTTCTGTGTCATCAAGACTATGAAGAATAGGGTGCTCTAAGTCAGCGGTTGAAAAGAAGAGGTTGGATTTTCTAGAGAATGTATGGATTTTGCA
>LWTN01000237.1 GCA_002101225.1 Cycloclasticus sp. symbiont of Poecilosclerida sp. M
CCAAAAATGCAACCGTTTATGGTTTAGCTGCCATGGCTGCGAACATTCGCAAAGGAGCCAAGTTTTTAACGCTCTACGGCATACCAGAGCCAAGTTATGCGGGGTAAATGTGTCAAAAATCGGGGAAAACCACTGAAAAACAGGAATAAAATTGATTTAATGTATTAAATGACCTAAAGAACAGTGTAATTGACGAAAAAATAGGGGAATATGGATAAAGTTGTTGGTTGTGCTGAGGTCTCTCCTTGTTGTCCGATGCACAAATAACCCATCTCTGGACGTACCCAAGCAGCCCCAAGATGAACGCCGTCTGCGAGCGTTTCAACCGAACCATACAAGAACAGTTCGTCGACTATCACGAAGAGTTACTGTTTACCGATTTAGCCGCGTTTAATGAAAAGTTAGCAGATTGGTTAGTGAAACATAACAGCATAAGACCGCATAAAGGTTTAGAGTTAAAAACACCTATTGCATATATTATTGAAAACAAACCACAGTGCAATATGTGGTGGACTCATACATTAACTTGATATCCCCTCTTTTAACTGGGAAAATGCATCACACCGCAAGAGCAGCATGGAACAATGAATAATAGAACGGCCACCGTAAAGCGCGACACCTTAGAAACACAGATTACCGTTACCGTTAACCTTGATGGAACGGGCAAGACGAAATTCAACACGGGCATTCCTTTTCTTGAGCACATGCTTGATCAAATTGCGCGCCACGGCATGATGGATTTGGACATCGACGCCAAGGGTGATCTACACATTGACGCGCACCATACCGTTGAAGATCTTGGTATTACGCTCGGAAAAGCAATATCCGATGCTGTCGGTGAGCGCAAAGGCATCTATCGTTATGGCCACGCTTATGTGCCATTAGACGAGGCTTTATCGCGCGTTGTTATCGACTTTTCAGGGCGCCCCGGTCTTATGTATGGAGTAGATTTCCCACGCGCAAGAATCGGTGATTTTGACGCTGACTTGTTCCGCGAATTCTTTCAAGGTTTTGTCAATCACGCCAATGTCACCCTACACATTGATAACTTGAAGGGCATTAACGCCCACCACGTGGCTGAAACCGTCTTCAAAGCCTTTGGCCGTGCGCTGCGTTTTTCACTCGAACGAGATGCTCGTATGGAAGGCATCACGCCCTCAACGAAAGGTTGTTTATAACCACTTAGCGAGTATTAAAGTATGGCCACCGTTGCCGTTATCGATTATGGAATGGGAAACCTCCACTCCATTGCCAAAGCGTTAAAGACCGTCTCACCTGAATCTGACGTGATGATTACCGCAGGCAAAAAATTTATTTTGTCTGCGAATTACGTCGTCTTCCCTGGCGTGGGCGCGATTCGCGATTGCATGCACACCCTTACTAAAAGTGGTTTAGACGAAACCATTCGAGAAGTTGCTAGTAAAGGCACGCCCTTACTAGCCATCTGTATTGGTATGCAAGCACTGCTTGAGCACAGCGAAGAAAACGGCGGCATTGACTGTTTAGGCGTATTGCCAGGCAAGGTCGTAAAGTTTGCAACTAATTTAACAGATAACGACAATAAAAAACTCAAAATCCCACATATTGGGTGGAATAAAGTTAATTATATATATAATAAACCACTATTTATAAATATTGAACAGAATGAACGTTTTTATTTCGTTCATAGCTACCATTCGTCAGAAGTGGGAAACAATAACACGATAGCGACGTGTAATTACCCAAATTCTTTCCCATGCGCATTAAAGTGGGAAAATATTGTCGCCGTTCAGTTCCATCCAGAGAAAAGCCAACGCGCTGGATTGCAATTACTTAAAAACTTTTTAAACTGGGATGGAAAATCCTAATAACTACGTTATCACGGCCAAACAACTAGGAAACAATAGACATGATTCTAATACCCGCCATTGATCTTAAAGAGGGGAAGTGCGTACGATTACGCCAGGGACGCATGGAAGATGAAACCATCTTCTCAGAAAACCCCGTCGAAGTTGCCACTCGCTGGGTTAACGAAGGCGCAAAAAGACTCCATCTTGTAGATTTGGACGGTGCATTCGCGGGCAAGCCCGTCAATGCGGGCGTCGTGCACGATATTGCAAGCGCTCACCCCGAGCTTGTTATTCAAGTCGGTGGTGGAATTCGCGACGAAGACACGATCCAAACCTACCTTAACGCTGGGGTTCAATACGTGATTATCGGCACTAAAGCGGTTAACGCCCCGCATTTTGTCGGCGATATATGCGTTGAATTCCCAGGACATATAATTGTAGGCCTTGACGCAAAAGACGGAAAGGTGGCAATTGATGGCTGGTCAAAACTGTCGCATCACGACGTCATTGATATGGCCAAACACTTCGAAAACGACGGCGTCGACTCGATTATATACACCGATATTGGTCGTGACGGCATGATGAAAGGTGTCAACGTTGAAGCCACCGCAAAACTTGCCAGCTCTATCACCATTCCTGTGATCGCATCTGGAGGCATCACTAATATGGACGACATCCATGCATTAGGCAAAGTTGCCAACGAGGGTATTATGGGCGCTATAACTGGCCGCGCAATTTACGAGGGCACGCTCGATTTTGCTGAAGGCGAAAAACTAGCGGGAAGCTTCGCCTAAGCTGACACTGAATATGGGACTGGCTAAACGCATCATACCTTGCTTAGACGTCGACAATGGTCGCGTCGTAAAAGGCGTTCAATTCGTTGATATTCGTGACGCAGGCGATCCCGTTGAAATTGCGCGCCGCTATGATAAAGAAGGCGCCGATGAAATCACCTTTCTCGATATTACAGCCAGTTCTGATAACCGAGAAACCATAGTGAACGTTGTAGAACAAGTTGCCGGTGAAGTTTTTATCCCCCTCACCGTAGGCGGCGGCATCCGCACCTTAGAAGATATCAGGCGCATGTTGAAAGCGGGCGCCGACAAGGTGGGCATCAATACCGCTGCTGTTTTTAATCCAGAGTTTGTCAAACAAGCCGCTGAACGCTTTGGCTCACAGTGCATCGTTGTCGCAATCGACGCTAAATCCGTGAGCGCCAAGGGCGAACCCAAGCGTTGGGAAATCTTCACCCACGGAGGCCGTAAAGAAACCGGTTTAGACGCCATCGAGTGGGCCAAAAAAATGGTCACCTTTGGCGCAGGTGAAATCTTACTGACCAGCATGGATCGTGATGGCACAAAGATTGGCTTCGACCTTGAGCTAACCCGCGCGATAAGCGAAGCGGTCGACGTCCCCGTCATCGCCTCAGGTGGGGTGGGAACGCTAGATCACTTGGCCGATGGCGTAACCAAGGGCAAGGCAGACGCCGTTTTAGCGGCCAGTATTTTCCACTTTGCCGAATATACCATTGCTCAAGCTAAGCAACACATGCAAGATAAAGGCATTGAGGTACGCTTATGAGCAATTGGCTGGATGACGTTCGTTGGGATGCGCAAGGCCTTGCGCCAGCCATCGCGCAAGACTACAAAACAGGCGAGGTCCTTATGGTCGCTTGGATGAACAAAGAGGCCTTGCAGCTGAGCGCGGAACAAGGCCACGCTGTTTACTGGTCTCGCTCACGTAATAAGCTTTGGCACAAAGGCGAAGAGTCGGGGCACCAACAGAAAATTCACGCCATCCGTTTAGACTGCGACGAAGATGCTATTCTGTTGTCGGTTGAACAAAAGGGAGGCATTGCCTGTCATACTGGGCGCCAGAGCTGCTTTTACCGCGAATTAAGCAATGAAAAATGGCTTGAAAAAGAAGCCGTTCTAAAAGACCCAAAAGACATCTATAAAAAATAGCACCACATCATGAGCGACATACTTAAACAATTAGAAGCCGTCTTACAGCAGAGAAAGTCTGAAGACCCTAGCTCGTCTTACGCTGCTAGTCTTTACGCAAAAGGGCTCGATAGCATCCTTAAAAAAATAGGCGAAGAGTCTGCAGAAACCATTATTGCGGCAAAATCAGGCGATAAAGAACAAATCATCTATGAAACAGCTGACCTGTGGTTCCACACCTTGGTCATGCTCGCTCAACAAGATTTAAGTTCAGACGCGGTGCTTAAAGAGCTGGAACGACGGTTTGGCCTATCGGGTTTAGATGAAAAAGCCAGTAGAAACAAGTAGAATGTGCTTACTTACACAACAAAGCTAGAGGTTCCCCCATGGGCGGTATTGGCATTTGGCAATTAATTATTATTCTCGTTATCGTGCTTTTATTATTTGGCACAAAGCGTTTGCGCAATCTTGGCGGCGATTTAGGCGGTGCCATCAAAGGCTTTAAAGGCGCAATGAAAGACGGCGAAGAAGAAAAAAGTGACGACAGCCAAAAATCCGTCACAGACGAAGAGTCTGATAAAAAAGAGTCCGACAAATAACCTTCTACTGAGCACGAAACTCTAACAATAGAGTGTCGCACCATGTCATCAAAAGCAGATTCCAACGAACAAGAAAGCAGTTTTGTTTCCCACTTAGTTGAATTACGCACGCGCTTAATTCACGCGCTGGTCGGCATGCTGGTCATCTTTTTCCCACTGATGCCCTTTGCCAACGACATTTATTCACTCGTCGCGCAACCGCTCCTCGTACATATGCCAGAAGGTACGAGCATGGTGGCAATTAAAGTTATCTCGCCTTTTTTAACGCCGTTAAAACTTACCTTAATGCTGTCCGTCTTTCTCAGCATTCCCTGGATTTTCTATCAGCTTTGGTTGTTTATTGCGCCCGGCTTATATCCGCACGAAAAACACGTCGCCCTACCGCTCGTTAGCGCGGGTACTTTTTTATTTTATACCGGCATGTTGTTCGCCTATTTCATTGTAATGCCACTCATCTTCCAATTCCTCACAGCGACGGCTCCTGAAGGCGTCGCCATGATGACCGACATTAGCGAGTACCTTGATTTTGTACTCACTCTATTTTTTGCCTTTGGCGTCGCATTTCAGGTGCCCATCGCTACCTTCTTACTAGTCAAAACGGGTGTTTCCACCCCGCAAAGCCTCGCCGAAAAAAGACCCTACATTATCGTCGGCGCCTTTGTCGTGGGCATGTTGCTCACGCCACCCGATGTGATTTCGCAAACCTTATTGGCCTTACCCATGTGGTTATTATTTGAAATTGGCCTATTGATGTCGAAAAGGTTTACAATCCGCTACTGCATCAACTGAATGAGACACCTGCTTCTATTACTTCTTATCATCATGTGCCCTAAAGCCTTTTCATTTTCAAACCCTTTAAAGGCCTGCCCTGATAAACCAAATTGCGTCTACAGCAAAGCGAAAGACGAGCACGCTATTGAACCCCTTATTATTAAAGGTGGCTCCCGCCTAAATACAAACGCCATTATCGAAGCGATAAAACAAGTTGAGGCAAACGTCACCGTTGTGGTCAAAAAAGGGCACATCCACGCCGAAGTCACTAGCCGCGTCTTTGGCTTTATTGATGATTTGGACCTAATTTTTAACGCCAAAGAAAATACCCTCCACGTGCGCTCTGCCTCCAGAAAGGGCCACTATGACTTTGGCGTTAATCGACGCCGCATTGAAAAGCTCCGAAAACGCCTGAAAAAGGCAGGCATTATCCAATGATGCCACTGGCTGAGCCCCTTTCTGCCTACCCTAAGTATTGGGCTGAGTGCTATGGCACAGCGCCATTTTTACCTACCACACGGGCAGAAATGGATGCGCTCGGCTGGGACAGCTGCGACATCATTATCGTCACTGGAGACGCCTACGTAGACCACCCCAGTTTTGGTATGGCCGTCATTGGTCGGCTATTAGAAAAACAAGGGTTTCGCGTGGGTATTATCGACCAGCCCGACTGGAAAAATGCGGATGATTTTTCAACGCTCGGCCAACCCAATTTATTTTTTGGTATCGCCGCTGGCAATATGGACTCGATGATTAATCGTTATACGGCGGACAAACGCATACGCTCGGACGATGCCTATTCCCCAGACGATAAAGCGGGGCACCGGCCTGACCGCGCGGTGATTGTATACACCCAACGTTGCAAAGAAGCTTATCCCGAAACCCCTCTCGTCGTTGGCAGTATCGAGGCCAGCCTACGCCGAATCGCTCACTATGATTACTGGGACGACGAAGTTAGACGTTCCATTTTGATCGATTCGCAGGCCGATATTTTGCTATACGGTAACGCCGAACGCGCCCTAGCGGAGTTGGCGCACCGTCTATCGATGAACGAAAAAATTGGCGATATGACCGACATTCGCGGTACCGCCTTTGTACGAGATACGCTACCCAATGGTTGGACGCTCATTGATTCGACCCGCGTTGACCGACCAGGCAAGATTGACCCTCACAATAACCCATACCAATCAGACGAAGAGCTCGCCGCAGCGACCGGCGGAAAGTGCCAGATCAGCAGCGACAAAAAAACGCATGATGGCAGCCAAGTCGTGACCCTCAATTTTTTGCCCAAGCACAGTAAAACCGAGCGCGCTAAAACCGTTATTCGCGTACCGTCTTACAAAAAAGTTAAAAGTGACCCCGTGCTATACGCCCACGCCTCGCGAGTTTTGCACTTGGAGACAAACCCTGGCAACGCCCGTGCGCTAATTCAAAATAACGACGGCAAAGACGTTTGGTTAAACCCACCGCCTATTCCATTATCTACAGAAGAGATGGACGAAGTATTCGGGCTGCCGTACCAACGTGTTCCACACCCAAAATACGAAGGCCAGCGAATACCTGCTTACGAAATGATTCGTTTTTCCATCAACATCATGCGCGGTTGTTTTGGTGGTTGTACTTTTTGTTCTATAACTGAGCACGAAGGGCGAATTATACAAAATCGTTCAGAACAGTCGGTTTTGCAGGAAATAGAAAACATTCGCGACAAGACACCCGGTTTTACCGGCACAATTTCAGATCTTGGTGGCCCAACAGCTAATATGTACCGTCTAGCGTGTAAGGACCCTAAAATCGAAGCCGCTTGCCGACTCCCCTCCTGCGTATACCCCGGTATTTGCGAAAACCTAAATACCGACCACGACCCGCTAATTAAGTTGTATAAAAAAGCGCGCAAAATTAAAGGCGTTAAGCGCATTTTAATCGCATCCGGCCTACGCTACGACTTAGCCGTAGAGTCACCTGAATACGTCGAAGAGCTCGTTACCCATCACGTAGGCGGCTACTTAAAAATCGCGCCTGAACACACTGAGCAAGCCCCTTTATCCAAAATGATGAAGCCGGGCATTGGCAGCTACGAGCGCTTCAAAACCCTATTCGAGAAATTCACCAAAAAAGCAGGCAAAAAACAATACCTTATCCCGTACTTTATCGCCGCACACCCCGGCACAGAAGACGAAGATATGGTGAACCTTGCGCTATGGCTAAAGAAAAATAAATTCCAAGCTGATCAAGTACAAACCTTTTACCCGTCCCCCATGGCCACCGCCACCGCGATGTACCACACCGGCCGAAACCCACTGAAAGGCGTTAGCTACAAGAGCGAAAAAATAAATACGGTTAAAAAACTTGAGCAGCGCCGATTACACAAAGCCCTTTTGCGCTACCACGATGCCGGCAACTGGAAGGTGATTAAAGACCTATTACTAAAAATGGGTAAAAAGAACCTGATAGGCGATGGCCCAAACTGCTTAATTCCCAGCTCACCTAACGACCATAAAAGCCGCAGCAAACAATCCACACAAAAATTTATTACCAAGCATACGAAGCAGGGCTACAAACCCCTAAAGAAAACTTTTCGCCAAAAGAAGCGTTAACACCTAATGGCCAATTTAAAGCAACTCAGCCTTTTCCTCGGTCCCATATTCGCTTTATTAGTTTTTCTAAGCTTACAACAAAGCAGCCTCGCTTCATCTATTTGCATCACCGCTGCTGTGGCCGTTTGGTGTGTGACCTGGTGGATTTTCGAGCCCGTACCTATTCCTATTACCTCCTTATTGCCCATCGCTATTTTCCCACTGGCTGGCGTGCTCACAGGCGAACAAGTGGCCGCGGCCTACGGCAATAAGTTGGTGCTGCTCCTGTTAGGTGGATTTCTGCTCTCCACCGCCATTGCACACTGCGGGGCACACCGGCGATTAGCGCTCACGATGGTGCATTGGTTTGGAAGTGATAATCCTAAGCGGCTGGTGCTGGGCTTTATGGTTGCGTGTGCTGTACTTAGCATGTGGATATCAAACACCGCCGCCACCTTAATGTTGCTGCCCGTTGCGCTGGCGGTTATCGATAGCGCAGATAATAAAAAATTGGGTTTACCCCTACTGCTTGGCTTGGCCTACGCCGCCAGTGTAGGTGGGATCAGCACGCCCATCGGCACACCGCCCAACCTCGTTTTTATGCAGGTGTATGAAGAAAACACCGGGCTACAAATAAGTTTCACTCAGTGGATGGGGTGGGCTATACCTCTTGTGATTGTTTTTATCCCCATTATTTGGCTTTGGTTAACGCGAAAGCTTGAAAATACGGGGCACTGCCACCTACCAAAAATTGGCGCATGGAGCACCCACGAAGCCCGTGTAATGGTTATCTTTGGCCTTACCGCCTTGTTATGGATTACCCGCCGCGAGCCGTTTGGTGGTTGGAGCGGCTGGCTTGACTTGCCTCAAGCAAACGATGCCTCGGTCGCGCTACTGGCCGTTATTGCCTTATTTGTTATCCCTAATGGCAATAAAACTGAATTAACCGGACAAAAGTCCGGTTCAATGAAACTTATGCCCCGTGGGTACAAAGCTGAAGCAACGCAAAAGCTGCTCGATTGGAAAACCGCGAAACAAATCCCTTGGGGAATCTTACTGTTATTTAGCGGAGGTATATGTCTTGCCAAGGCCTTCGTCGCATCCGGCCTGAGCACCCAACTAGGTGAACAGCTCTCCGCCGTTACCGCGCTAAGCATCATCGGCATGATGGCCGTTATCGCTTTATGCGTCACCTTTATGACCGAAGCGACCAGCAATACGGCCACCACCGCCATGCTCATGCCGGTACTCGCGGCCACCGCTATTAATGCCGATATTGACCCCTTACTGCTTATGATCCCCGCCACCTTTAGCGCCAGCTGCGCCTTTATGCTTCCCGTTGCCACCCCCCCCAATACCATCGTATTTAGCAGTGGCCACGTACATAGCAATCAAATGGCCAGGGAAGGGTTTGTTCTGAACTTGATTGGCGCTGTAATTGTTACCGCTATTTGTTGGATGCTACTCGCCAGCTAAATGGTTATTGTTTATGCTAGGCTACTTCCCGTTACATTAATTTGTCGTTAAATTAGAGCTCAAAAACTAGGTGAAAATTTTAATAGAAAAGCTGATACTACGAATTCTTCCTGTGGCAGACATATTACTCGTTCCTTTTGTTTATCCCGCCGCATGGCTGCTGAAAAATATCCGCAAAGCAGGAATACATAGAATGTCTCGTTGCAAAAACGCCTTGTTGAATGTTGGCGTATTCCCCATTCGTGACCATTACTACGAACCACAGTTCAACCATCGCAATACAAAACAGGCTTTCTCCGAAGATAGAAACCTACAAGGCATAAACTGGAATATTTCTGATCAGTTAACTCTGCTTAAAAGCCTAGCCTTTTCACAAGAGCTCGTAGATATTCCACTGAACAAGCCAGCGCCCCTTACGTTTTATATGAATAATGGCTCCTTTGCAGCAGGGGATGCTGAATATTGGTACCAAATAATTCGTCAAATTAAACCAAAAAGAATATACGAAATAGGTAGTGGCAACTCAACCTTAATGGCAATTAATGCCATAAAAAAAATCAAAAAGACGACCCAAGCTATACATGTGGGCACATTTGTATTGAGCCTTACGAAATGCCTTGGCTTGAAAAAGTTGGTATATCTGTAATCAGAAAAAAAGTTGAAGAAGTAGAGTTATCATATTTCGCCCAGCTTCAAGAAAATGATATTTTATTTATTGATTCATCACACATTATTCGACCTCAAGGTGATGTTCTTTTTGAATATTTGGAGTTGCTACCCTCTCTCAATAAGGGTGTGATTGTTCATATCCATGACATTTTTTCACCAAAAAACCACCCAAAGCAATGGATACAGGAAGAAGTTAAATTCTGGAATGAACAATACCTACTAGAAGCCTTCCTTTCACATAATAAAGACTGGAAAATTATTGGCGCCCTCAACTACTTGCACCACAACCACTACAATGCTTTGAAATCCGTAGCGCCCTTCTTAACGGCTGACCGAGAGTCAGGCTCATTTTATATTCAAAAAATCATTTAATAAGCAAGGTATGCTGGTTCGTTTTAGCCTAACCCTACTAAATGAGACTATATCCTGTATATTTATAGGCAATATATCACGGCCTATCCCCCATGCGCGAAAATGGAACCGAGCACAATCCGTTGTTAATTGAGTTGCTAACCTATTTACAACCGATACAAGAATTCCTGGGTGGCAGCGCAGGCTTATTCGCCTTAGTGATTCTTATACTCTCCCTTATCGTTGCATCCATTGTTGCGTTGCTCGTATCGAGAATCGTCGTTCTAGCCGCCAAAAAGACGTTATTCACCTGGGATGATCAGGTGGTTGAAATCTTATATCGACCTCTTTTTTGGAGCGTACTCGCGCTGGGTTCTTTAGTCGCCTTAGCGCCGCTGTCACCACCCCCACTGGTAACCAGCGCATTAAACTCCGTTGTGGCCACTGTCCTAGTTATTATATGGTCACTATTTTTAATTCGATTATTAAAAATTCTATTAAAGGCCTTGAGCCTCAGCCAGCACAAACGCCTATTTGTACAGCCCCAAACCCTTCCGCTTTTTGAAAATTTAGGCGTCATTATTGTCGTTGCTATCGCCATTTACTTTGTTTTTAAATCTTGGCACGTCGATATGACAGCTTGGCTGGCTTCCGCCGGCATCGTCGGTATAGCCATAGGCTTCGCCGCAAAAGATACCTTGGCTAACTTGTTTTCAGGCGTCTTTATTTTAGCGGATGCACCCTACAAAATCGGCGATTACGTCGTATTGGATAGCGGCGAACGCGGCAAAGTAACGCATATCGGCATTCGCAGTACCCGATTATTAACCCGTGACGATGTAGAAATAACTATACCCAATGCCATTATGGGAAATACACGCATTATTAATGAATCGGGCGGGCCGCATGAAAAATTCCGCATCCGGGTGAGCGTTGGCGTCGCTTATGGCTCTGACATCGATCAAGTTAAAGAAATGCTCATGAATATTGCTGTAACCGAGCCGCACGTTTGTGAAACGCCCACCCCTCGAGTGCGTTTTCGAACCTTTGGCGCATCAAGTCTAGATATAGATTTAATGTGCTGGGTCGTTAACCCAGAAGTACGAGACGTGGTTTTAGATGCATTAAACACAACCATCTATAAACAATTTAAAGCCGAGGGAATTGAAATCCCCTATAGCAAACAAGACATTTATATTAAGGAAATGCCTCCTTCCTGATTCGAGAACCTTTGCATAACCTTTATGACAGATTATTAGGTAAAAAATAGAGCCATCATGCTCGTTATCTTCTTAATAAATATTTTGCTTATTACGCTAGCCGTGCTCGTTCACTATGAATTTTTATATCGTATGTCGATTGCTATTCCAAAAATGAAAATCAAACACCGTTACCGAATTGTATTTGGCGTTTTTGGCGCCTTAGTTGCGCATAGCATTGGAGTTTAGCTTTTTTCTATTGCGTATTATTTCGCACCGCGTATTCAAGGGCTGGGGTATTTAAAAGGTGATTTTGACGGCTCGCTGATAAATTGCGTCTATTTTTCATATACTACTTTTACAACCTTGGGCTTTGGTGACATTGAGCTTTATGGGTATATAAAACACCTTGTGGGACTTGAATCATTAACGGGGCTTCTGTTAATTACATAGACAGCCTCTTTTTTCTACTACGAGATACAACGCCATTGGAATAGGCATTGAGGAAAAAATGAAGCCTATTCGATTAATACCTATTTAACAGGAATTATAATTTCTGTTAAAAACAAATTAAAAGATAGCCCTCGTTAATGCGAGCTATCAGTAAAAAATATATCTAAGTACCAATTTCTTACCAATTAATACCAAATTGGTATTTCTGTCTAAGTACCAATTTCCTACCAATTAATATCAAATTGGTAGGAAAGCATATTGTTGAATGTTAGAATAAATACCAACTCAGAAATTATTGGTATTTTATATATGAAAATCCCAACAACTCCTCCAGATTTTAATAGCTTAATTAACAATATCGCCAAGGAACCGGGGAAAATAGGAGCACTTTTATCACTTGGCGCTAAGGCTGACCCACAAGGAAAATATCATCACTGGGACAAGCTAAGGCACTTAAAGTTACCATCACAAATTTCAACCCATGAAGAGTGGTGGCTAGCAATAAAATTCGCCCGCAAAGCCCTTTATAAAAATATTCCGCATTCAGACAAAAACAGCAACTATTTTGTTTACAGCGAACCAGATGCTGTCCGCAGGTTATTGCATGAAATTGACATACATGGAGGCGGGGAGTTAAAAGCAACAGAGCAAGTTGCCAATCCGAGCACTCGTGATACTTACCTTATAAATTCATTAATTGAAGAATCAATAACATCAAGCCAACTTGAAGGAGCTGCCACAACAAGAAAAGTAGCAAAAGAGATGCTTCGACAAAAACGTGAACCTCGCGACAAATCTGAAACAATGATTTTAAATAACTATTATGCGATGGAGTTCATAAAAGACATATCCAACGAAGAATTAACCCCTGAATTAATATATGAACTGCACGTAATTTTAAGTAAAAATACATTTGATGACCCAGGCATGGTGGGAAAATTACGTACTGCCGATGATGTTTATGTTGGTGATGATAGAGATGCAACAATTATACATGTCCCACCAAAAGCTAAAGAACTGGCATCTAGGATGAAAAGCATTTGTGACTTTGCAAACTCTAGGCATCCTACTAATTTTTTGCACCCTGTACTAAGGGCAATTATTTTACACTTCTTACTAGCCTATGATCATCCATTTGAAGATGGCAATGGTAGAACAGCTAGAGCATTGTTTTATTGGTCTATGCTTAAACAAGGGTATTGGACAATAGAGTTTATATCAATATCTAGAATACTAAAATTAGCGCCCGCTAAATATACACGAGCATACCTACATACAGAAACAGATGAGAGTGACGTCACATACTTCATCATCCATCAACTAGAAGTAATAAATAAGGCGATAGGTGATCTATTAGAGTACTTAGAAAAGAAATCTAACGAAATTAAAGCGGCTGAACAGTTTATTAGGAAATCTTCAAATATACGGAGCTTGCTTAATAATCGGCAAGCGGCATTAATTAATAGAGCTCTTAAAAATCCTGATGCAGTGTTTTATATTGAAAGCCATAGAGGAGCTCATAATGTAACGTATGACACAGCAAGAACTGATTTATTGAAACTAGTCAACATGGGTTTTCTCAAAAAAACCAAAACTGGAAAGGCATTTGCTTTCTTGGCAACGGCAAATTTAAAGAAAAAGCTTGAGAATATAAAATAGCCTGTTTTTTGGTGATAAGAGCCCTAACGGCAACACCATTGCATCCCAACTCTTTATCCACAATAATAAGGCCATTAAAACCACGCATAGAACGTGGCATCAATACTCTATGGAGGAGTTCATATGTCAGAAAACACTGACCACTCCTGGGCGGATAATATTCGTCTTATTCTGAAACTATTATTTATTTGGTTTCTTGTATCGTTTGGCTTTGGAATTATTCTCGTTGAACCGCTCAATGCGATTGAATTTGCCGGTTTCAAACTTGGGTTTTGGTTTGCCCAGCAAGGCTCCATTATCTCTTTCGTTCTGCTGATTTTTTATTACATAAAAAAAATGAGTGAGCTTGACGCTAAATACGACGTGGATGATTAAACGATGAGCTTACAGATATTAATTTACTTGGTGGTTGGCGCAACGTTTGTGCTGTACATCGGCATTGCTGTTTGGGCAAAAGCTAAAACGACGGGCGATTTTTATATCGCCGGCAAAGGTGTTCACCCGATTGTAAATGGCATGGCAACAGGTGCCGATTGGATGTCTGCTGCCTCGTTTATTTCCCTCGCCGGGCTTATTTCATACTTAGGCTATGAAGCGGGTATGTACCTGATGGGCTGGACGGGTGGTTATGTTTTACTCGCCATGCTACTCGCGCCATATTTGCGTAAATTCGGCAAGTTTACCGTGCCTGAATTTATCAGCGAACGCTATTATTCACGCGCAGCACGCGTAATTGCAGTGTTATGCCTTATCTTTATTTCCTTTACTTACGTGGCAGGGCAAATGCGCGGCGTGGGGATTGTTTTCTCGCGTTTTTTAGAACTCCCCATTGATAAAGGCCTGTATTTGGGCATGGGCATTGTATTTGTCTATTCCGTTATTGGCGGCATGAAGGGCATTACTTATACCCAAGTGGCACAGTACGTTGTGTTGATGTTTGCCTATTCCGTACCCGCTATTTTTATGGCGATTCAGTTCACCGGCAACCCCGTTCCACAACTGGCCTTTGGTAGCCAAATGTCAGATGGTTCTGGCTTTCTATTGGATGCCTTAGATAAAACATTAATTGATTTAGGCTTTGTCTCCTATACCGAACCGTTCAACGATAAATCCATGATTGACGTTTTGGCTATTACACTTGCATTGATGGTCGGCACTGCGGGCTTGCCACACGTGATTGTACGTTTCTTCACCGTACCGAAAGTATCCGATGCGCGTAAATCTGCGGGCTGGGCACTTATTTTTATTGCCCTGCTGTACACCACCGCACCCGTTGTTGGTTCGTTAAGTCGCTTAAATATTATCAACAGCATCAACGGGCCTGAAAGAACTGGTACGTTGTATACCGAAATGCCCAGTTGGTTCCAAACGTGGGAAAATTCAGGCTTGCTGGCTTGGTTTGACCACAATGGAGACGGTAAATTGCAATACGCCGCAGGCAATGCTTTTGCCGGAAAAGGCAAACCTGTATTTGACGGTACAACGCGTGGCGAACTCGGCGAACAGGTCGCAACAAACCCATCAGCTGGCGACATCGTTAATGGCGCGCCGTTTGCCAATGAAATTTATATCGACCGTGACATCATGGTGTTAGCCAATCCTGAAATTGCCCAGTTGCCCAATTGGGTGATTGCATTGATTGCTGCCGGTGGTGTGGCTGCCGCGCTATCTACCGCAGCGGGTCTACTCTTGGTTATTTCCGCCAGTATTTCGCACGATTTGTTAAAGAGCACCTTTATGCCAAAAATAAGCGACAAAGCGGAACTACGCGCGAGCCGAATCACCTCTGCTTTTGCCATTTTGATTGCTGGATATTTAGGCCTTCATCCACCCGCCTTTGTGGCGCAGGTGGTCGCGTTCGCCTTTGGGTTGGCGGCATCGTCGTTGTTCCCCGTGCTAATTATGGGTATCTTCAGCAAACGCATGAATAAGTACGGCGCAATCTGCGGCATGCTTGTGGGGTTGGTCTTTACCATGGGCTATATTATTTACTTCAAAGGCATCTTTATTGAACCGATGGCTGAGAACATAACTGAAAATTGGCTATTTGGTATTTCACCCGAAGGTATTGGCGCAATTGGCATGAGCTTGAATTTCTTAGTCGCCTTCATTGTATCCAGCTTCACCCCTCCACCGCCGCAAAGTGTGCAGGATATGGTTGAGAGAATACGTTTACCTAATGCGGCAGCCGCGGCGCACGACCACTAGCAGCACACTACAATAAAACATGCTTAACACCATCTGGGTAGACGCAGATGCCTGCCCAGTGGTTATTAAGGACATCCTCTTTCGCGCGGCGGAGCGTACACATACACAAACCACCCTAGTCGCTAATCAAGCCGTGCGCGTTCCGCCATCGCCTTATATTTCATTCTTACGCGTTAGCGCGGGGTTTGATGAAGCCGACAATGAAATTGTTAAGCGCATGCAAGCAGGTGACTTAGTTATTACCGGCGATATTCCACTCGCATCAGACGTTATAGACAAAGGCGGGGTGGCTCTTAATCCTCGCGGTGAACTCTATACAGCGGAAAACATCAAAGATCGCTTGAACATGCGCGACTTTATGGAAACCATGCGCTCCAGCGGCTTGAAAATTAGCGGCGGCCCACCACCTTTAAACAATATCGACAACCAAAACTTTGCTAATCAACTCGATAAGCTGCTAACGAAGGCGGAGCGTTGACTGTATAATCGCGGCTACTAAATTCTAGGAACCTGTTATGCCTAAAGCCAGCGATTTAAAGTACGGAATGGTCGTTGAAGTGAACGACGAACCATATTCAGTTAAAAACATTGAAGTGCGTAACCCATCATCACGCGGTGCATCGACTTTGTATAAAGTTCGATTTAACCACCTAAAAACCAAACAAAAACGCGATAAAACGTTAAAAGGCGACGACTTCTTAAAAGACATTGATTGTGAGCGCGTATCTTTGCAATACTCCTATCAGGATGGCAATAGCTATACTTTTATGAATTTGGACAACTACGATCAATACACCGTCGATGCCGACGATATTGAAGAGCAAATTAAATACATCAGCGAAGGACTAGACAGTATTGTCGGTATTTTAGTGGACGAAGCTTTGGCCGCCATTGAGCTGCCGACCACTATTAGCCTACAAATTACCGACACCGCACCGAGCATGAAGAGCGCACCTGCCACCTCACGCACAAAACCTGCAACACTAACGACCGGACTTGAGATACAAGTACCCGAATATATCAACAATGGTGAACACGTTAAGGTAAACACCAGCACTGGCAAGTTTATGTCACGCGGCGAACAGGAAAACTTATGAACGACATAGAACAACTACGCCACGCACTCACCGCGCTACAGTTTAGCGACACCATGAGCATTATTGACGCCTTATACGACTTTACCCCCAGCGCGTTTAGCAACGGCAACACGCGAAATGAAGCCGGTGAGAATAATAGTTCTTGCAAGTTATTTGCCTTTGCCCAACTGAATGAATTTACTGAGCCACAAACCCTGGCGCTGTTTGGCGAATATTACCGCGATGTGTTGGCAACACCAGACGGTGATGACCATCAGAACATTCGTAACTTTATGAAGACCGGCTGGACTGGCATTCAATTTGACGGCGCAGCGTTAGTAGAAAAGGCATAAACTACCGTGGCAAAATCAGATTTCTCAACACTCTCCGTATCTCCGGCGCAACTTAAAAACCTCGCATCTTTGAACTATAAGCAAATGACGGCTGTTCAAGCGAAGGGTTTGCCTCACATTTTAAAAGGCAAGGACATTATTGCCAAAGCAAAAACGGGTAGCGGAAAAACCGCCGCGTTTGGCATTGGCTTGCTTGATAAGATTAACCCGCGATTTTTTGGTACCCAAGCACTAATTATTTGCCCCACACGCGAACTGGCTGACCAAGTGGGTAAAGAAATTCGTCGTTTAGCGCGCAATGTACCGAACATCAAATTGGTGTTATTGTGCGGCGGCAAACCATTTGGCCCACAAGTAGGGTCGCTAGAACACGGTGCGCATATCGTTGTTGGCACACCCGGACGCTTGCAAGATCACTTAAAAAAACGCACGTTTAAGATAGACCAATTAAAAACCTTAGTCCTAGACGAAGCCGACCGGATGTTGGATATGGGGTTCTCAGATGTGATGGACGAGATTATTGGCTACACACCCAAGTCACGCCAGACGTTGTTATTTTCAGCAACATACCCTGACGATATTCAAGCAATGAGTCGTAAAATTCAACGCGAGCCTATCAGCGTTACGGTTGAGTCAGAGCACCAACAAAACGTTATTGAGCAACTCTTTTATCAAGTAAAAAGGCACGAACGTAACAATACGTTACTCACCCTGTTTCAGCATTACCGCCCCACTAGCACGGTGGTATTTTGTCATACAAAAGTACAATGCAATGACGTTGCACAATTACTGCAAGACAATAACATTGAAGCCCTTGCAATACACGGCGACCTAGACCAACGCGAACGCGAGCAAGCACTGGTTCGATTTTCAAATAACAGCTGTTCTGTATTAGTAGCCACCGACGTTGCCGCACGTGGTTTGGATATTAAATCCCTGCAAATGGTGATTAATTACGAATTACCGCGTGACCCAGAAATTTATATTCACCGTATTGGCAGAACGGGCAGAGCCGGAGAAACAGGATTAGCGATGAGCTTATTCACCGAGAATGAGCAACGCCGAATTAATAACATTGAAGAGCTACAAAACAAGCCCTGCCTTATTGATGTACCTGCATCATTAGACAGCGATTCAAGCTTTAGCTTGCAACCACCTATGTGCACCATTCAATTAGACGGGGGGCGAAAAGACAAAATGCGCCCTGGCGACATCTTGGGCGCACTAACTGGCGAAGCTGGGCTTGAAGGCAAACAAATCGGCAAAATTGATATTTTCGATCGCAGTAGTTACGTTGCAATCGAGCACGATGCTGTTCGCCAAGCATTAAATTACCTTGCTAATGGCAAAGTAAAAGGGCGTTTTACTCGTGCACGTAAGATTCGTTAGCCCTGATAGACCATACTTTTCTTTAAATATTTGACCTTCACAATAGTCCTATAGTGGGAGGCTAAATGTGGCAAGTTTCGTCAGGGTTTAAGCCAAAATGCTGCAAGTGCACATTTTCTGCTATAATCACTGGCTTCATAGCACTAATACTTAGCCTCTTCTAAATTTTTCAGAAAACGTACATGTTTCAACTCATTCTTTCTCGCACTCAAAGCCTAAAAAGTGACCTGCTTTCTGGCTTAACCGTTGCGCTTGCGCTTGTTCCAGAAGCCGTCGCTTTTGCCTTTGTCGCAGGCGTCGATCCACTGGTTGGTTTATACGCGGCCTTTATGGTCGGGCTTATCACCGCAGCAATCGGAGGCCGCCCTGGCATGATATCCGGTGCGACAGGTGCATTAGCCGTTGTTATGGTCAGCCTTGTCGCCACCCACGGCGTTGAGTATTTATTTGCCACCGTTGTATTGATGGGAACATTGCAGGTCTTTGCAGGCGTGCTTCGCCTTGGAAAATTTATTCGTTTGGTGCCTCACCCCGTTATGCTCGGGTTTGTAAATGGCCTAGCTATTGTGATCTTTTTGGCGCAATTACAGCAGTTTCAAATCTTAGACCCTGTCAGCGGTGCATTAATTTGGCTGCAAGGAGAGCAAATGGCGATGATGTTAGGCATGGTCGCGCTGACCATGGCCATTATTCATTTTTTGCCAAAGCTAACTAAGGCAGTCCCCTCATCATTAGTCGCCATTATCACCATCGTTGCGATATCAGTTGGGCTAGAGTTAGATTTGCGCTCGGTGCAAGACGTCTTGGTAGATATGACAGGCGACCCACTGGCAACCATTGCCGGTGGCCTACCTCAGCTGCATATTCCTAGCGTGCCTTTTAACTTTGATACGCTTGTGATTATTTTCCCGTATGCCCTGATATTGGCGGCGATTGGTTTAATCGAATCTTTACTCACTCTGACCCTAATTGACGAGATGACCGAAACACGTGGTCGCGGAAATAAAGAATGCGTTGGCCAAGGTGTTGCCAATATTACTACTGGCTTTTTCGGCGGCATGGGTGGTTGCGCCATGATTGGCCAAAGCATGATTAATATTAATTCTGGCGGGCGCGGACGTGCATCAGGTATTGCCGCTGCGTTATTCTTATTGGCTTTTATTCTGGTCGGATCCTCATTGATTGAAATGATCCCCGTAGCCGCTTTAGTCGGCGTTATGTTTATGGTGGTGCTGGGCACATTTGAATGGGCGAGCTTCCGTTTGTTAGGCCGAATACCTAACTCTGACACCTTAGTTGGAATTACTGTCGCCGCGGTTACCGTGGCCGCCGATTTAGCCATCGCGGTAATCGTAGGCGTGATTATGTCTACCTTAATTTTTGCCTGGAAAAATGCAAAACATATGCGCTTTGAGATTGAAGAAAAAGGCGGTGTGAAAATCTATAAGCCCATCGGCCCGTTATTTTTTGCATCCATTCATAACTTCCGCGAACACTTTGACCCCGTCAACGACCCGCAAGAAGTCATCGTCGATTTTGTGCGCTCACGCGTATCTGATCATTCGGGTATTGAAGCAATTGACGCACTCGCCGAGCGTTATATGAAACAAGGCAAGTCTTTGCATTTACGCCACCTAAGTCCAGAATGCATTAAACTGCTGCACAAGGCGCGGAAGTTGATTGAGGTGAATGTAATAGAAGATCCTAAGTACGCCATCGCAGACGACGCCTTAGATTCTTAGGTTTATATCGACGCTTGCACGCATTTAATAACACCATAGTCATACATTTCATCTAACGCTTCAAAAATGGGTTTCATACGCCCTTTGGTTTCGTCTTCAAAAGACTCTATGGTCAAGACAATTTCTTGATATTGCTTATCATCCAAATCGATTACCTTTCTAACGTCCAACAAACCGACCTCGATAGCGTCCGCCAAATGGCTATATACGCTGTTTTCTTTCAAGTCCCGCCGCTTGGCAATATCGTCAACAGTTAAACCTTGCTGATAGAGCAATAAGGTTTCATTCACTGTGCTGCTTAATCGGTTATTTAATAATTCTGTCAGCGGGTATTTGGCAATTTCGGCTAAAAATAACGCGCCGTAGCGTTTAATTTTTTGATCGCCCACACCAGAAATGTAGCGCATATCTGCCGGTGAATCGGGTCGTTTTTTGACCATTTCTTGTAGCGCCACATCATGGAAAATAACATACGGGGGCACGCCTGCTTCATCAGCCAATTGGGTTCGCAGCCCACGTAATGCTTCCCATAAGGGTTCGTCT
The DNA here is from genome assembly GCA_002101225.1 of Cycloclasticus sp. symbiont of Poecilosclerida sp. M. Classification (GTDB taxonomy): domain Bacteria; phylum Pseudomonadota; class Gammaproteobacteria; order Methylococcales; family Cycloclasticaceae; genus Cycloclasticus. The sequence goes on from LWTN01000237.1 coordinate 20,837, forward strand.
TGCGGACGCACCTGGCTCTTCTTCTTTTTCTCTTTTGTTAACTTTTCTTCTTTAGTTTGTTTTCGTAGCTCGAGTGTTTTCTCCCCACGCAGCACGGGCCTACACTGCTCGGTTAATTTCAACGAGCCGTGACTTTCCGCTTCAACGTGGATATAACCTAGGGCAATTAATTGTCTAAATATGGTGCGCCATTCGGCGACCGAAAATTCATTTCCAATGCCAAAAGTGCTGACTTGATCGTGTTTGTTCTGCACAATTCTCTCATCGGCTTTCCCCATTAAAATATCGATGATGTAGTTCACACCGAATCGTTGCTCGGTTCGGAAGATTGTTGATAAAATTTTCTTCGCGGCCTCGCTGCCGTCCCATTTTTCTGGGGGCCTTACGCAGTTATCGCAAGCGCCACAGGCGGTATCTAAAACCTCATCAAAATACCCTAATAATGCCTGGCGCCTACAGGCAATTAATTCACACAGACCTAACATGGATTCTAGCTTGCTATGTTCTACTCGTTTATGAACTTCGTCAGCCTTCGAATTTTGCATAAACTGACGCAGCGTTAAGACATCTTGAAGCCCGTATGCCATCCACGCATTGGCTGGTTCACCATCTCGTCCCGCACGCCCCGTTTCTTGGTAATACGCCTCGATACTTTTTGGCAAACTCAGGTGTGCTACAAAACGCACATTTGGCTTATCAATGCCCATACCAAATGCAATGGTGGCAACGATAATCACGCCTTCTTCTCGTAAAAAACGTTGCTGGTTGGTCTGTCGCACGTCCTGCGGTAAACCCGCGTGATAGGGCAGTGCAATGCGTCCCTGTTCACTTAGCCACTCTGCTGTCGCTTCTACTTTTTTGCGCGACAAGCAATACACGATGCCCGCGTCATGCGGGTGATTATCTTGAATAAAACGCCACATGCGTAGTTTGGGGTTATTGCCTTCCGAGATAGCGTAATGAATGTTGGGTCGGTCAAAACTATTAATCGAGACTCGTGCTTTCTCTAACTGCAATTGAGCAATAATCTCAGCCCGTGTTCGCTGGTCTGCCGTGGCGGTTAAAGCAATACGCGGTATAGACGGGAAGCGCTCGTGTAGAATTTTTAATTTTTGGTATTCAGGCCTAAAATCATGTCCCCATTGAGATACGCAGTGCGCCTCATCTATGGCAAATAACGCCAATTCACACTGCTCCAACAAAGACAGCGTGGCCTCGTTCAATAAGCGTTCGGGGGCGATATAGAGTAAATCCAATTCGCCATTTAGCAATTGCTGCTCGACCTGACGAGCCTCATTAACTTTTAAGGTTGAATTTAAATACGCCGCCTTAATTCCAAGCTGTTGTAAGGCATCTACTTGGTCTTGCATCAGTGCGATTAAGGGTGAAATAACAATGCCTACGCCATCTCGTAATAAAGCGGGGATTTGATAGCACAATGACTTACCCCCGCCCGTCGGCATCAAAACAAAGGCATCGCCTCCATCAGCTACTTCATTAATAATCTCACTTTGTGACTCGCGAAATTGGTCATAACCAAAGGTTGATTGCAGAATTTCTTGGGCTCGATTCATAGAACTATGGCTACCTTAAACCTGAATTATCGCATAAACCTGTGTCTCAACATCAATTCTTTTCTATCAAAAATTGATTAAAAACAAGTAATTAGCACACCATTTTGCTAAATTAACGAAATCTGCATACCTAAGCTATGAACACCCGTGGCTTTAAAACCGCCGATGGGTGATCGTTTAAAAAAGGACTTCACCGACCAGCTCATTAATAATATTCAATCCATTGATTCGCCCACCGAGATGGTGGCGAAGAACTTATTCTTCTTCCTTTCAACGACGAACAAGGCGCTTTTATCGTGGCCAATCGCATTCGTGCCAGCCCAGCCGATACAGCTTTTAAAACCGATGATGACAAGAAGATTAACATCACGGGAAACCATGAAGCTCTTGCTCGCTCGTGAAGATAAAACTATGTATCGAGCTAAAAAAGATGGGCGCAATCGCGTCGTTATCTCCAGCTCTGCAGCCTAAGAAAGCGATATAATTAAGCTTATAGCAGACAGCCGTTTTTTTAAAACCCATGCTGAAATTTACTTGCGTATCGCTGCGGCGAGGCGCTAACTTATTATTTGAGAACGTTTCCTTTACCGTACATTCTGGCCAACACGTGGGCATTAGTGGAGCCAATGGTTGTGGTAAATCGAGTCTATTTGCCATGGTTCTGAATAAACTACACGCGGACAGTGGTGACTTCTCCATTCAACCCAGCTATATCATAGCCCATGTTGCACAGGAACTACCTGTGAGTGAACAGCCGGCCATAGAATTTGTAATTGATGGTGATGCAGAGCTTAGAAGCATTCAAGCTCGCCTAGCAATGGCTGAACAGCAAAACGACGGACACCTCAGCGCAGAATTGTATGCGGAATTAGAAACTATTCATGGCTATACCGCGCCATCTCGTGCGGCGGTCTTATTAAGTGGTTTAGGTTTTAGGCAAACTGAGTTAAACAATCCTGTTTCAACCTTTTCAGGTGGCTGGCGCGTTCGTTTAAACTTAGCAAAAGCACTCATGTGTCGATCCGATTTACTATTACTCGACGAGCCTACCAACCACTTAGACTTAGACGCCGTTATTTGGCTGCAAGACTGGTTGAAAAGTTATGCTGGGGCGTTATTGCTCATTTCCCACGATCGAGATTTCTTAGACGCTGTGGTGGGGCACGTGCTGCATATTGAACAACAAAGCGCTCACCTATACACAGGTAATTATTCGCAGTTCGAACGCTCACGCGCCGAGCAGTTAGCACAGCAACACTCTAGCTTTGAACGCCAACAAAAAGAACGCGCGCATATACAAAGCTATATCGACCGCTTTAAAGCTAAAGCCACGAAAGCCAAGCAAGCCCAAAGCCGATTAAAAGCGTTAGAACGTATGGAGCTGATTTCTGCAGCGCATATAGACTCACCATTCCACTTCGAGTTTTTTAAGCCAGAGCGAGTCTCAAATCCACTGATAAAGGTTGAAAAAGTAACGCTTGCATACGGAGATAACATTATCTTAGATAGCGTTTCACTCTCGATAAAACCAGGTGATAGGCTCGCGCTACTCGGCCCAAACGGTGCGGGGAAATCGACATTGATTAAGCTATTAGCGGGTGAAAGCATCAGCGCTAATGGTTCCATCAATTGTGCCGAAAGCCTTAAGGTTGGGTATTTTGCACAACATCAATTAGAACAACTGGATGGTGCAGCCTCACCGTTATTACACTTACAACGTTTAAACAAAAAAGCGACTGAACGTGATTTACGCAGCTTTCTAGGTGGTTTCGGCTTTCATGGAGACAAGGCTGTAGCCGAGGTCGCGCCCTTTTCAGGTGGCGAAAAAGCGCGCCTAGCGCTCGCTTTATTGGTCTATCAAAAACCGAATTTGCTCCTCCTAGACGAACCTACAAACCATCTAGACATCGAGATGCGACACGCTCTAAGTTCTGCACTTCAAGACTTTAGCGGTGCAATGATAATCGTTTCGCATGACAGGCACTTATTACGCACGATAACTGACCAATTTTTATTGGTGGCTAAAGGAGCGGTAACACCTTTCGATGGCGCCTTAGAAGATTATGAGGTTTGGGTCAAAAACCAAACTCGTAACACGGAAAACAACACCCCATCAAACAGCAGCAAACCATCTAATAAAGAACGCAAACAACAAGAGGCTCAAAAAAGACAACAACAAAAACCCTTGCGTGATGCACTAAAGAAGGCCGAAAAGCAGCTCGGTAAACTCTATGTCAAAAAGAAACAACTTGAGGAGAGGCTCGCTGACACAGATTTGTATCAAAAATCTCAAAAAACTCAATTAACGGCTTTAATTACAGAAAAGGCCATGCTTGATAAGCTGCTTTCTGAAACAGAAGGGGACTGGATAACAGCACAAGATGAAATCGATGCGACTAAATAACCTATTATTTAGCATTCTAATCTACACTTAAGATAAACACACCATACGTTCGAATATCCCTTATGAACCTACACTAAACAAGCATGCTGCCCGACACAAAGAACCCGCTTATATTTAATGTATTGATTATTGTTACACTAGTCACGATAGCATTTAGCTTAAGGCTATATTACATAAACCATACAGTCATCGACGCACCTATTCGGGCAGATGCTAAAGACTATTATTCTTATGCTGTAAATATTAAGAATCATCACGTTTATTCTCGAGCATGGCCATCAAAAGCTATACCAAAACCTGACACGTTAAGGGCACCCGGCTACCCTTTCTTTATCAGCAAATTAGTTAGCTGGCCACCTACAAAGTCAATGCTCTGGAAGATTTCTTTTTGGCAGGCTCTGCTGGACACCCTCACGGTGCTCATGACCTTCCTTCTTGCCCGTCACTTTTTAAACACGAAACTTGCTGTTCTTGCTGCATTATTCGTCGCCATTTCCCCGCATCTTATTTCTGCAACTTCATACCTTCTCACTGAAACACTATTTGGTTGCCTAATGACAGCAAGTGTATTGACCATTGTCTCTGCTGTTAAGAGAAACTCGCAACCAATTTTCCTGCTTGCCGGAATTTTACTCGCCCTAGCCTCCCTCACTCGCCCAACGATTCAATACTTTATAGTGCCTCTAGCAGTTGGTCTATTCATCGCTCAAAACCAATTGCTTTTAAAGAAAGGGGTTTGGCTATCTCTTATCTTAGGCTTCTTCTTAACTTATACACCTTGGACCGTTAGAAACATTGAAACGCTAGGTGTCACCTCTGATCCCACTTTAACCATCAATACGCTTCATCATGGCATCTACCCTGATTTTATGTATAAATCAATCCCCCAAACAAAGGGGGCTCCTTACCACCACGACCCAAGAAGCAAAGAGATCTCCACCAGTGTGCGTTCTGTTTTAGACGAAATCATTAGTCGGTTTAAAAATGAACCCTTGCGTCACTTAAAGTGGTATTTAATTGATAAACCTATTACTTTTTTCTCTTGGGGTATAGTGGCGGGATTCGGTGATGTATTTATATACCCCGTCATTAAATCGCCCTACTTTAACAACCCAACGTATAAAAATATTCACCAAGTAATGCACTGGTTACATTGGCCTTTGGTTATTCTTTCTTTATTTGCCTGCTGTGTAGTGTGGCTACCAAATAGAATACTTAAGCTATCTGTTCATGGCCTGATTTCGATACGCATACTGTCATTGTTAACACTCTATTTTCTTGCCGTCCATATTGTAGGGGCACCCTTCCCGAGGTACTCATTTCCTTTAAGGCCCGTTACTTTTATTTTGGCTTCATGGTCAATTGGTTTCCTGATAAAGTCTACATCGAGAATAGGAGCAAACCATGAAGAAAAGCCATGATATAGCTTTTTTAATACCCTGCTTTAATGAAGAAGTGGCTATTACCAAGGTTGTTAATAACTGCAAAGAAACCATTCCAGAAGCAAAAGTATATGTTTTTGATAATAATTCTACTGATAAAACGATAGGATTAGCAAAACAGGCCGGCGCCATAGTCAAACAAGAGCACACCCAAGGCAAGGGTAATGTTGTTAGACGAATGTTTGCCGACATTGACGCAGATATCTACATTCTATGTGATGGCGACATGACGTATGACATAGCATCTGCACCCAAGATGATTAACAAGCTAGTTCAAGAATGCCAAGATATGGTTGTTGCCACACGGGTTAGCGATCGCACTAGTGAGCAAACGTATCCTATGGGTCATGTATTCGGCAACAAGGCGCTAACCGGTATTGTAGGCCTATTATTTGGCAATTGTTTCTCAGATATATTATCTGGCTATAGGGTCTTCTCAAGACGATTTGTTAAATCATTCCCCGCCATTTCAAGAGGGTTTGAAATTGAAACAGAGCTAACCATTCATGCATTAGAGCTTAGAATGCCTGTTTCAGAAATTAAAACCCCTTACTATGCTCGACCAATCGACTCGGAAAGCAAACTTAGTACTTTCAAAGATGGTTCAAGAATCTTGATGGTCATTATATTTCTATTAAAAGAAGTGCGTCCGTTATTGTTTTTTGGCTCTATCTTTTTACTCCTTAGCCTAATAGCCATCGTTTTATCCTACCCTTTATTCATTACATACATCGACACAGGCTTGGTACCTAGGTTTCCAACCGCTATTCTCGCCTCGGGCACAATGATTCTGGCCTTTCTAAGTCTAGCATGTGGCGCAATACTAGACAGCGTTAGCCGAGGGCGTCGAGAAGTGAAACGGATGCATTATTTGAGCATCAAGCCTCTTGATACTCATTGATGTTTCAGCAGTTTCCGCGTTTCTTAGTTGTAGGGACGGTTGGCTTTATAGTTGATGTTAGCGTCCTCAGTATGCTCGTACACTCGTTGGATTACAGCCCATATTGGTCACGCCTACCTTCTTTTGCCCTAGCAGTTACGGTCACTTGGCATTTAAATTACCACTGGGCTTTTATACATAATTATGAGGGCGAAAAATTATTAAACTTTTCACGCTACCTTATAGTTCAAAGTGTTGGCATTGGTATCAATCTATTTAGCTACGCATTCTTATTGTATCTAACCCCTTATTTTTTCAACCACCCAGAACTGTCCCTAGCCATCGCTTCTACCATTGCTCTGCTATTTAACTACCTCGGCTTAAGCAAGTGGATTTTTAAATCGAAATAGCTTAATTAGACTAAACCATGCCTGCCTAGAAAATATTTCTAGGTATTACGTTTATCTCTTATGCCTAGATAAGCTCTCCACGCCAACTTTAAACCGTATTGCTTTTCTTAGATTATTTTGCTGGGATTGACGCATCGCCAACGGACGTTTCTTCGCGTATTATCAGGCTAGTTCAAAACCAAGCTATATTTAAATGAATACAAATACAACAAAAGATCCGCTACACGGACTAACACTTGAAACTATAGTGAGCGGCCTTGTGAAGCACTACGGCTGGGAAGACCTAGGCCATCAAATCAACATTCGTTGTTTTACTAGCGACCCCTCCATTAAATCTAGCCTAAAGTTCTTACGTAAAACGCCGTGGGCGAGGAAAAAAGTTGAGTCTTTGTACCTCTCGACACAAAACTGCGTTTGGAAGAAATAGTTATTCATTTAGCTTGTTACTAATGCAACATGGATGAAATTAACTACATCACGCGAGCTCAACAGTATGTGGCTTTATCAAATACCCATGACCTAGATGCAACAATGGCCCTATTCGATATAAATGCGGTCTACCACTCAGCTTATGTTGGAAAAATGGTAGGAAAAGGAGCTATAAGCCGGATGATGTCTGATTATTTTAAGTTGATACCAAATGTTCATTGGGCAACGTCCAATTATCGCCTTATTCAACCAAACACTGTCTGTTTCAACTTTGAGATGACAGGCACAAATACAAAAACAGGCGAGTCCGTTTCTCGCTCTGATTTAGAGGAAATTGAATTTAATGAAGAAGGACAAATCTGTCGGTTAACCGTTGGCAGTAATTTGATTTCTAGTTCTTAGGTATTCCATCAAAAATACGGAGCATAACGCCCCAAAACAATCAGCCAACCAATCAAGTATGTCTGGTGTCCGACCTGGCACAAACGACTGGTGCCATTCATCGCTTGCTCCATATAACGCACAAAAAACAAACGCCACAACCCATAGCCTGTTTTGGCGTGAGGGGAAACGTTTTAAATGCATTAACGGCTAGGAAACTTAGTACAGCGTAGAAGGCCGCGTGAAATACTTTATCTTGATGTGGGAATAGCAACGGCGTTGCAATAGCCGGTTGGTGTGACATGTAAAATATAAGCCCGCAGTACGCGATTAACAGGCCAAACCAAATAAGCTTCACGTATTTGCAAATACCGTCGCTGCGTCAAACACGGGGCCGTCAACACAAACGCGCTTCATCGCATCGCCCTTATCAGTCGAAACTTTTACCACGCAACCCGCACAACCACCTACGGCACAGGCCATGTACTCTTCCAAAGAAACCTGACACGGAAGGCCAAATTCCTCAGCCAATGCTGCAACAGCTTTCAACATTGGCGTTGGGCCGCAAGAATAGATAGCGACTTGTTGCTTCTCACCGTCGCTCAAGGCGGTTAGCCACACTCTCGCAAGGTTCGTTATATACCCTTGATACACTCCCTCATAGTCTTGCAAACTGGCCAATCGACTTGGGATGCTCCATTCTTCTAATAGTGGCAAACAATCGCTCACATCCTTAGCAACACCTTCTACCTGAATGGCTGATTTTTCTCGTTGGAACGGAAATGGAACTTCTGAACCCATAAAAACAACGGGCTTAATATCAGGGTCATTTTCCTTAATGCTTTCTGATAAACAAATCATCGGGGGAATGCCCACACCGCCACCTAACAATAGCGCTTTTGGCTTGTCTTTTTGTAGCTCGAACGGGCGGCCAATGGGGCCAAGAACACTCAAGGACTCCCCTGCTTTGCGTTGTGCCAACAAACGCGTGCCTTCACCCACCGCCCTATATAAAAACTCGACCCAGCCTTCTTTTTTAGAGACACGCATAATAGAGAGTGGTCGACGCATCGGCCGCTGTGGGTCGCACCGAATATGCGAAAACTGCCCGGCTTGAGCAGTATTGGCACACTTCGGTGCTTTGATACGCAAGACAAACTGGTCCGCTTCGAACGCTTGTTGGAAAATCACCTCGGCGTTTTCAAGGTAAATAAGGTTACGGCTATTTTCGTTCATCCCTGCTCGTAAACCACTTTGCCATCTATCAGGGTATGCGTCACCCGACCCGTCATCTTATCCCCCATAAAGGGCGTGTTTAGCCCTCGACTGAGCCAATTTTGCTGATTAACTTTCCACGTTTCGTCCGCATCAAAAATGCACAGATTGGCTTCCGCTCCGATGGATAGGTGGCCTGCATCGATACCCAAAATTTCGGCGGGTCCAAAGCTTAAGCGACTGATGGCTTGTGACAAAGTAAGTGATTTCGCAGCGACTAATCCCAGCGTCAGCGGCAGCGCCGTTTCAAGGCTAGAAATGCCCGCTTGCGTAGAAGGGAAGGGGGCTTGTTTTGCTTCGGCCTCGTGCGGCTCATGCCCCGAGCTAATTTGGATAACTCCTTTCTCTAGCCCTTTAATCAGCGCCTTTTTATCGCTTGTTGAGCGCAACGGCGGGGACACGTGATAATTCGCATCGAACGTTTCAACCGCCTTATCTGTCAGGTGCATTTGGTGGGCGTGAGCATCCGCAGAAATTTTTATGCCGTCCTTTTGCGCGCGTGCCAACATCGACACGGCCTTAGCGGTCGAGATACCTGTTAGATGAACCCTTGCCCCCGTTTCATCTGCTAAGGCGATGATTTGCGCCACGGCAACCGTTTCTGCTGAGGCGGGAATGCCTTGTAAACCCAATCTAGAACTTATTTCGCCCGCGTGGATACAGCCATCATCGCGTATCGCCGCATCCTCCGCTTTCAACACCACCAACATGCCGAATGTTGAAGCGTATTGCAACGCCCGTCGAAGCGTATGTGGTGCAATTGTATTCGGCGCTTGACTGAGCGCAACGCAACCGGCCTGCTGAAGCGCATAAGCCTCGGTTAAAATTTCACCCTGTAAATCGACCGTTAATGCGCCTATAGGCAAGACTTTGGAAAATCCAGCGGCCTGCGCTTTATCTTGTATTAGGTTTGCAACAGCCGGCGTATCAATCACGGGCATGGTGTCGGGCAAACAACAAATATGAGTGAAGCCTGCCGCTGCCGCCGCTTTGGTTTCACTCGCAATAGTCGCCTTAAATTCAAAGCCGGGTTCTCTTAAACGAGTATTCAAGTCGATAAACCCAGGTGCGAGGACTTTGTTTTTAGCATCGATTGTTTTCTTCGCCGTAAACCCTTTCGGCACTTTGCCGATACTCTGGATTTTACCGTCGGCAATATACACGTCTTGTACGGTATCCAAACCATTTCGTGGGTCGATGACGCGACCGTTTTTTATCAGTATATTCATTCTGCGCCGACCACTTGTCGGTTCTGCCCGAGAATCAGCGTCATCACCGCCATACGAACGGCTATACCATTCGTTACTTGCTGTAGCACAACGGAGTTGGGTCCATCGGCTACAGATGCCGCCATCTCTACGCCCCGATTAATAGGGCCAGGATGCATAACGGTAACATCCGATTTTGTATAGGCCAATTTTTCTTCCGTTAATCCAAAGCGGTCAAAGTATTCGTTCTCGCTCGGTAATAAAGCACCGTGCATTCGTTCGCGCTGCAATCGCAGCATGATGACCACGTCCACGTCGTCTAAGCCCGATTCTAAATCGTTAAAAACGGTGACACCTAAGGCTTTTGCGTCGATGGGTAATAATGTGTTCGGCGCGATAACTCGAACTTCTTTTGCGCCTAAAATATTTAGCGCGTGGATTTCTGAGCGCGCGACCCGCGAGTGCAAAATATCGCCGATAATCGCGACTTTTAATTTTGAAAAGTCTTTCTTAACTCGACGAATGGTAAACATATCCAGCATCGCTTGGGTTGGGTGCGCGTGGCTACCGTCACCCGCGTTAATCACGCTGACGTGCGGCGCGACATTGCGCGCGATAAAGTGCGCGGTTCCGCTATCTGCGTGTCGTACGACGAACATGTCAACTTGCATCGCCTCAAGAGTGCGAATCGTATCGAGCACGCTTTCGCCCTTCGACGCGGCCGAGGTGGCCACATTGATATTAATCACATCGGCCGACAAGCGCTTGGCGGCTAATTCAAAAGTTGTGCGGGTACGGGTGCTGTTTTCAAAAAATAAGTTGACGATAGTTTTACCGCGCAACACGGGGACTTTTTTAACCGCCTGATTAGCGACGCTAGAAAACGATTCCGCGACATCCATAATCTCGGTTAGGATGTCTTTTGATAAATTTTGTGGGGTTAAAAAATGGTGGAGCCGGCCGTGTTCATTGAGTTGAATCTGTGAACAATCGGGCGCGTTGAAGGATGTGCTAGCTGTCTGATCGCTAGAGCTCATATCACTCAATTCCGGTTGGTTTCTAACGCTAAAGGCGTCGGTCCAGTCAATTTTACCTGATTTCGGGGTGATAAATCCAGTTCTAAGCCGACAACGTCTGCGTGCACGGGTAATTCACGCGCGCCTCTATCGACCAAAACGACCAACGTGACGCTCTGTGGACGGCCATAATCGAACAGTTCATTGAGTGCCGCACGGATTGTTCTTCCGGTATATAAAACGTCGTCAACCAAGATAATATGCTGGTCTTCAACGCTATGCGGTAACTGACTCGGCTTAACCTGTGGATTCAATCCAATACGCGTGAAATCATCACGATAAAAAGAAATATCGATTTCTCCAAGGGGCTTTTCTAATGCCAACGATTTGTGTAGGTGTTCCGCAATCCAAAGTCCCCCAGTGTGTATGCCAACCATGAGTGGATCTTGTATGTTTTTTTCTTTCATCAACGCCGACAACTCACCTGTCATTCCCTGAAGGGCTTGCTGAATACCCACGTTTGTTAACTTTTGTCCCATTAAACTTATCTCTTCATATTATTAAGCCAACTTTGCAGAATAAGCTGCGCGGCTAATTGGTCTTGCACTTCCCATAATTTATCAGCGCTGACTTGTACTTCATCAAATAACAACTGCTTCGCCTCAAACGTGGTTAAGGTTTCGTCCATCAACTCCACTTTGCATTGAAACCGCCCTTCAAGTTGGCGCGAAAATTTCAGCATTCGCGGCGTCACCTCATTATCAGCCCCGTCCTCTTGGTGGGAAATACCTACGATAACTATAGTTGGCTTCCACGTTTCTACCAGCCCCGCTATGCTTTTCCAGTCGGGTTTATGTTCAATCGCTCGAATAGTCGTTAGCGGGTTTGCCAACTGCGTTTCGGTATCGCCAACGGCGACGCCTATTTTTTTAACCCCAAAATCAAAACCCAAACAAACAGCCATTAATTAACAATGGCCCACGTCATTGCTCATCAGGCTGATATCTACACCTATACTTTCCGCCGCTAGTTGCCAGCGCTGCTCGAGCATCGCATCAAAGATAATGCCTGGGTCGGCCTCGCCGTGTAGCCACGAATTTTGTCTGATCTCTTCTTCCAATTGACCACTGCCCCAGCCTGCGTAACCTAACGCTAACAACCAATTTTCGGGGCCTTCGTTATTTGCTATTGCCTGCATGATGTCTTTTGAACTCGTTAACGCAAGGCCATCATTAACCTGCAAACTTGAATCCCATTGCCCCTTTGCTTGGTGCAAAACAAAGCCACGCTCCTCTTGCACTGGACCACCTGAGTACAAAGGAATATCTGACGTTGTCGCGACCTTTGGGGTTATCTCTAATCGCTTAAAAATATCACTCATGTGTAAGCTATTGTGTCGATTAATAACAATACCTAAGGCGCCTTCCTCGTCGTGTTGGCAGATATAGGTGACCGTTTTAGAAAACTCGGAGCCGGTCAAGCCGGGCATGGCAATTAGAAATTGATTGGTTAGGTATTTAGTGTCGCTCATCTGTACCGTCCTTTTGGCCTAACAATAACACGCTAAAAGAGTCCACCGCCAGCCGCTTTTTATTTTGTTCGCATGTAGCCTTCATTTAAGAATTGCCACGTCCGCACTATCACCAAAATATCAACCTCATTTCGCAATTCAGTAGGGAAGGGCGCAAACGGCGCCGATAGCTTAATAATGTTAATCGCCGCGTCGTCGATGATTTTATGACCAGAACGACGCTTAATAATAACCTTTTTCAAACTACCATCTTGATTGATTTCAACGCTCAATAATAAAGTGCCTGATAATTGTTTGCGTCGCACCTCGCCGGGGTAGTTGAGGTTACCTACGCGCTCTACCTTTTGCTGCCAAGCCGCCTCGTAACTCGCCGCTTTGGACTTATGCGCGCTGATTGAATTAACGTGCAACTTGCGCGGCCGCTTTGAAGAACTGTCGATGGACTGGGCAATTTCGGCCTGCAGTCTTAAAATTTCCTCGTTCTGTTCTAGCAGCTTCGCCGCTGACAGTGTTTTGTGTTTGTCTGGCACCGGTTGATTAGACACCTCAACAGCCAACTGTGCTTTTTTCTGAACCAGCATTTTATCCGCGCTGGCTTTCGCCTTTTGTACTTTTTTAGCATCCGAAACGACAGGCTCTTTTTCTGATAGCATTCGGCTTGCCTGTCGCCGATTCAGCGCTTTTTCTTCCGCCTCACCGCTGCCCATTTGGTCTTCTTGAGCCAAAAAATCCGCCTCATCGGGTCGCTCCGTATCGGGCGCTTTTACTAAGGCTATTTCCAATGGTCTACCCACGTAACGGTTAACATCTACGTCAAAGCCAACACCTAAAATAATAACCGCGTGCAAAACGCTCGCCGCAAAAAACGTCACCCCAAATTTATCTGCTGATGTAACGGCCGCTGTTTGCACTAGTTGTTCACGTGCCCTTCAATACAATCCATCAGTATTGCGCTGATATTTATTCCAAACTGATTGTCCAGTTCTTGGACGCACGTTGGGCTGGTCACATTAATTTCGGTTACATAATCGCCAATTACATCTAGGCCGACGAACATCAGCCCTTTTTCTTTAAGCGTGGGGCCTATTTGTTTGCACAACCATAAATCCCTTTCTGATAAAGGCTGGCCAACACCACGACCGCCCGCAGCCAAATTACCCCGCGTTTCACCTTCCGCAGGAATACGCGCTAAGGCGTATGGCACGGGTTCGCCGTCAATCAAAAGGATGCGTTTATCGCCCTGTTTAATCTCCGGCAAATAACGCTGCGCCATGGTGAGTTTTTTGCCGTGCTTAGTCATCGTTTCCAAAACCACACCCAAGTTATGGTCTGCCTTTTTAAGCCTAAAAATAGACGCGCCACCCATCCCATCCAGTGGTTTAACGATAATATCTTGGTGTTCCTGCAAAAATGCGCGCAGACGTTTCGGCTGAGAGGTCACCAAGGTGGGTGAGCAACACTCTGGGAACCAAGCGGTAAACAGCTTTTCATTCGCATCACGTAAAGACTGAGGCTTATTCATAATCAAGGTGCCTTCAGCTTCTACCCGTTCAAGCAAATAAGTGGTGTAGATGTAATCCATGTCGAAGGGTGGGTCTACGCGCATCAAAATCGCGTCAAGTTCTGTAAGCGACTGGTCTTCCACGCCACCCAACTCAAACCAACCGTCAGCATCTCTTTCCACCGTCAACGGGCGCATCGTCGCCTGCGCCACACCGTTATCTAAATACAGGTCTTGCTGTTCCATATAAAAAAGCGACCAACCACGCTGTTGCGCCTCTAGCAACATAGCAAAGGTGGTGTCTTTTTTGATGTTAATTAACCCGATTGGGTCCATTACAACGCCTAAGCGCATGGGTTCTCCAAAATTTATACCATTATCTGCCACTCGGATATAAGCCAAGTAAACGTATATTACTAACTATTTTTCCCTAACAAATAAACCCTTTAGCCAAATACGCGTTGCGATTGCTTGTAATAAGTAACAAAATCAAGTGTCGCTAACACCAACTGAATTAAGCCCGCATAATCCAGGAATCTTATATTTTTTCATGTTTTTAGGAAGATTATTTTGTATGGCTTCATTGTTAATTAGCACGCTATTTTCAACTTTCGCTGTGGCCACAATTAAAATGTCATTTTCTCCAACACCAAGTGGATGGTAATCATCATCATCTATCCCTAGCAAATTTTGCATTCTCAATGCCTCCTGCAAAATTGCATTACTAACTGCGATTTTATTTATACCCTCGGCGTCCAACCAGTCTGCACATTCTTGATTTATCTTCCTGACCTCTTGAAACGCAGTTTGTGAGATTGCAAGTTCATTGTTTCGAATTTCTTGGGCTATCCAGTCCCACAAAGGTGGAAATTGTTTTAACGGATAGTCATCCCAGGCAAAAATAATTGAAGACGTATCAATTATTCGCAAGATGTTTCTCCAATAAATGTACATCTTGTATCTTTAGCCCGTCTAAATAAGAGCTTGCCTTTGCTAGAGTAAGTTTCTTTGAGTTCTTAGCATCAAACACACTTCGAACAAATTTATTACCAAATATATGTTGAGGCTCTCTATGCCTATATGCACGATTGCCCCCATCCATAGACGGTAATTCATGATTCTTAGACCAGCGTCTAAATCCCTCGTAATCCTCCCTTGCAATAAGCTGAGTATCACTAAGTCTTCTTAATATCACCTCTGAGCTTACTCCCCAAGCTTTGCAATATGGACGTAACCATTCGATATATTCACCATATTCATTCGGTTTAGCGTCTAAATTTACTGTAGCAAGATACTCTTTTGGAACAAGAAGAAGGCCAGCAAACTGGTTAGCTTCATATTCCTTTCCTCGATGAGCATCGTAATCTTCAGCATCATCAATGGAGCTCATTTTATGAAGCAATATATGCCCAAGTTCATGCATAAGAGTAAAAGCTTGCTGAGACGGCCATAATTGTTTGCGAACTACAATCAAAGGGCAAACTGGATCATATAAAGAAAACCCTAGTATGGTGCTCTCTTTAGGAATTTTCCATTTGCCATTGTACCCATTGCTTTGAAAAACAAGTATTCCTCTTCTTTCAATTGCAGCACGGTAACTTTCAAAAGTATTATGCGCTCCTACATTAAGCCACTTACGTGTATTCTCTGCCGAGAGTAAAATGTTTTTATTATATTTAAGAGGTTCGAATAACGTCTCAGTTTCTACCTCTAATTCTTCCAGTAATCCCACATACCGATCCCTTTGAGATTCTGTACGCTCAATAAGCTTACGGAGCTTGAGAGACATAGATGGCTTTTTATTAGCAAGTGTTCGAAAATTTACAGTGTGAACCTTTTCCTCTTTTACCTCATTCTTACTTAAAAAGAACAACACACCACGACCAAAATAGAGCGCAACTTTATTCAGTTGGTTATAGGTTAGTAAGGGCTTATCAGAGCTTATGTTTTTTGAAGATATGCCAGTCTCTATAGCTAATTCGTCTATAGAAATTCCAGCGTCAGCACAACACCATTGAATCCTATTGGGGTTAATAAAATTTATGTATCGCATAATGTATATCAGTATAGCAAAAGCTGTTTTATATTTTGAATAACATATCTTGTTTCAATCAATTTCATAATTTCCCTTTATCGCGTTATAAATCATTACTATTTTGGAACAGTGTGCGCGTTGTTTTAAAGCTGAATTGAAGTGTCTACATCGCTTCAATGAAACTTATGCCCTGTGGGTAGAGCATAGCGAGTTTAGCGCACACCCAAAAGAGTAATGATTTATGCGGTGAGGGTGGACTTTTCTTTGATTCGTGACTTTTAGTCTCACTTGGCGATTGTCGTTTAATCGCTTAGTGAGACTTATACCTTTAGGTGATGGCCACGCAAAAGGAATGAACGCCCCTCGCGGCAGCAAAAACCTAAACCCTTCTACCCCATTACTAATTAACTTTCCGAGCAACAAAACTATGCTGAAAGAAATCTGGCAACGGCGTTAAAGCCCCTGTTTCGTGCCAACCCTTGTCTTTCGCTACTACTTGAAAGTTCTTAATACGCTTCTCATCGTGAGGGTGTGAACTAAACATTTTCACTGGCTCATCAATATCGCTTTCCTCTTTCATCTTTTGAAAGATTCGGAATAACTCCGCGCCGCCATTTAAATGACCATACATGCCTTGTAATGAAACCATCGCTTCTTTATCCGATTGTTGTTCCATATCTCGCCCAAACTTTAAGCTCCCCAGTAAACCCGCGCTCCCTAATAGATCCGATCCTGTTCCACCTGTAACCGCTGATGTCAGTATGCTAAAGAAAATGCCCGCGCTGAGTGACTTGATTGGGTGACGAAGTTTTACGTGAGCAATTTCATGGCCCAATAACGTTACGAGCGTATTTTCATTGGGTAACTTTTCTAGCAACCCTCGGAAAACAAAAACATGGCCGCCTAAAGTTGCAAACGCGTTTACCGTGCCGCTATTTATAAAATGCACTGTGATTTTTATATCCTCAGGCAAGTCTTGCGCTTCGCTGATTTGGTCAACAAGGCCTTGAAGGTAGTGGATTAATTCGGGGGCCCGTTTATCGTCTACATGTTTCTCAACATCGTACATATTAGAAACTTTCTTTTCGATACTGAACGGTATTTTATCGACGAGCCAACCGCCTCCAAAGGTAACCACAAATGTGATGCTTAAAATTACTAAAAGGCTTCCAATAAGTAGAACTAGGAGCTCCTTTAAAGGGTGTTCTTTTGTGGTGTTTATTCCTTCAGGGATCTGAGGGTTTTCATATTTCATGCTTTTTTCAAAGCAGTCCCATAGGCATGTACCTCTATTACAGACATTTTTGAGCTGACTTGGCCTGAGATATTGGACGTTTCATACTTTACGTTAAAAATAATGTCAGCGCCCAATTCCTGAGCCTGCTCTTTCATTCGTAAAATAGCTTCTCGACGCGCCCTATCTAACAATGTCTCATAGGTCCTCAACCTGCCACCAAATAAATTACGAAGGCTTGCTACAAAGCCTTTAAAGTAATCACTTGCAATGACGACATTGCCAGACACCAAAATCTGGTCATAATCTCCTTTCACAATTGGAATTCTACTGGCCATGACGGGCAAGCTATTCAGTATTTTTTCTCGTTCAATAATGCTCTTATAATGCTTTTTTTCTGCACGGCTGCCAAAGAAATAACCCAGTGTGATTAAAACAAGCGTAATGATTAACTCATACATAGAGCGGCTCCTTACTTAACCTTGCCCATCAAGTATCACGGCCGTTCCATACACATAGATTTCTGCTGCCCCAGCGGCAATACTGGATGTTGAAAAGCGTACATTTAATACCGCATTAGCACCAACGGCTCGTGCTTGTGCAAGCATACGCTGCGTTGCCTCTTCACGCGATTCTTGGAGTAATTCTGTATACCCTTTCAGCTCACCGCCAAATAAATTTTTCAAGCTGGCCATAATATCTCTACCGGCGTGTTTGGCTCGAACAGAACTGCCTTGTACTAGACCTAAGTGTTTTGTGACTTTTTTACCGGTCGTAAATTCGAGATTTGAAATAAACATAATGCATCCTTATAAATTGAGTAACTATTCAAATGTAATGTTAACTATAAATAATATTTTTAAACGTTGCATCACTTTCGTGATAACTGTGACTATTTATTGCTTTTAACCCATGTCCCCCCACAACACCTGCATGGCCGCAATCGCCGCGATAGCCGCCGTTTCATTGCGTACAACCCGTGGGCCAAAACCCAAGGCGGTAAAACCTGCTTGCTGTGCGGTGGCGACTTCTTGCTCTGCAAATCCACCTTCTGGCCCAATCAGTACCACCACGCTTTCTTCAGGCTGAGGGTAAGTTTTTAACGTGTCTGCTCTATCAGGCTCAAAGATAATACGGCTAGGCGGCAAATCGCTTTCTAACCATTGCGCCAAATCGGCGGTTATATTTACTATGGGTGGAACATTACGACCACATTGCTCACACGCGCGATACACAATATTTTGCCAGTGTTGATGGCGTTGCAGCCGCCTTTCGTCGGTTAACTTTACGACGCAATGTTGAGTTATAACAGGGGTAATAACCGCCACGCCCAACTCTGTTGCTTTTTGAATAGCGACATCCATGCGCTCGCCACGCGATACGCTAAGGCCTAGCTCTATAGTGAGTGCTGATTCAAGGCTTACATCGTGCCATTCACCTATTTGCAGGCGCACGGCTTTACGGTGAATCCCCTCAACCGTGGCGGAATATTCGCCACCGTTACCGTTAAATACGGTTAATAGGTAGCCTTTCTTTAGCCTTAAAACGTTACGTAGATAATGCGCCGCATCCAGCTCTAGGGTAACTAAAGAATTTTCAGCTAAATCGTGGGCGACAAAGAGACGAGATATACGCATATTAAACGCCTCTGACAAGCGTTATGAGCGCAGCAAAGACTAGGCACAAAGTGGCGAGAAAGCGGTAGTTCCTCTCATGAGGCCTACTTTTGGTACTAGAGTAAATGAGCATTTTGAGCCAGTTTGTAACGTCGTATTTGCAAGTGTAATAGCTTGTCAGAGGCGTTTACTTAGCCGTTGAGAATATCGGGAAGCGTAATATTATCGATAGGCTCTTCGGTTCCCTTTGGCATCTGTAGGTGAAAGCCTTGTTCATCCAAATTATTGATAACCGTGACTACGTCCTCTTGCGCCAAAGCGCGGCTTTCGCTTAGCTCCAAATCAATGACGTGTTCAGGCGTCGGAAACTGAATCATGACATCTTCTGGTACGTCTGAAAATTCATCTTGTTCTTTTATATAAAGATACAAGCCATCGCGCTTACTGGTTTTATATACCGCGCAAGATGCTTTTAATGCAGCCATCGTTATTTTCCCTTTTGCTGTGGCAGGCCCAGTTCTTGCCAGACGGCAAGACTCGCTTCCGCTTGGTTCATACTGTAAAAGTGTAGACCAGGACAGCCAGATTCCAATAGGGTATGACAAAGACTGGTTACCACGTCTAGACCAAACGCTTTAATCGATTCGCGATCATCGCCAAAGCCTTCGAGCCGTTTGCGTATCCAACGAGGAATTTCCGCCCCACACATATCAGAGAAACGCGCTAACTGAATATAGTTTGTAATAGGCATAATTCCCGGCACAATCGGAACATTTATCGACAAGTTAGCGCATTCTTCGACAAAACGGAAGTACGCATCTGGGTTGAAAAAGTATTGCGTGATGGCGCTATTGGCCCCCGCTTCAACCTTACGTTTAAAGTTAAGTAAATCGCTTTCCGCGTTCGTGGCTTGTGGGTGCACCTCGGGGTAGGCCGCCACTTCGATGTGAAAATGGTCGCCCGTTTCTTCACGAATAAACACCACTAACTCGTTGGCGTAACGAAACTCGCCCACATCTAAAGTGCCCGATGGGATGTCACCGCGCAGTGCCACAATTCTATCCACGCCTTGGCTTTTATAGTTGCTAAGAATTTCGCGGATGTTTTCTTTGGTGGAACCAATACACGATAGATGCGGCGCAGCTGAAAAACCTTGCTGTTTAATATCAACGACCGTATCAATTGTGCCTTGTTGGGTGCTACCGCCTGCGCCAAACGTCACGGAGAAATACGCTGGGTGGAGTTGCCCCAGCGTTTTACTCACGTTTAGCAGTTTTACCCGACCTTCTTCTGTTTTAGGTGGGAAAAACTCAAAACTAAATTGCTGTTTTGTTTCTTCCTTCATTATCAATAACGGTAGTGGTGCGGTTTATAGGGCCCATCTACAGGCACATTAATATAGTCGGCTTGTTCCTGCGACAGCTCGGTTAAATTTACGCCTATTTTCTCTAGGTGCAAACGGGCTACTTTTTCATCCAACGTTTTAGGCAGTACGTACACTTCATTTTTATAGGCGTCGCCATTATTAAAGAATTCCATTTGTGCCATCACTTGGTTGGTAAACGAAGCGGACATAACAAAACTTGGGTGCCCCGTAGCGCAGCCTAAGTTCACCAAACGACCCTTCGCTAACAAGGTAATACGCTTACCGTCTGGGAAGATGATGTGGTCCACTTGTGGCTTCACTTCTTCCCACTCGTATTTTTCGAGCGATGCAATGTCAATTTCTGAGTCAAAGTGACCGATGTTACACACAATCGCTTCGTTCTTCATTGCCAGCATATGGTCGTGATTAATCACGCCTAAGTTACCGGTCGTGGTGACGAAAATATCACCTTGATCAGCCACGTCATCCATACGTACGACGCGATAGCCTTCCATCGCCGCTTGTAGCGCACAAATAGGATCAATTTCTGTGACCCATACGCTCGCGCCCATGCCTTTAAAGGCCTGTGCGCAACCTTTACCCACGTCACCGTAGCCAATGACTACGGCTATTTTGCCGGCAATCATGACGTCTGTAGCGCGTTTAATGCCGTCTAATAGCGATTCACGACAACCATACAAATTATCGAATTTACTTTTGGTAACAGAATCATTCACGTTCATCGCTGGGAATAATAATTCACCCGCTTTTTGCATTTGGTACAAACGATGTACACCCGTAGTGGTTTCTTCCGTCACGCCTTTCACGCTGGCCGCCATCTCTTGCCATCTAGTTGGTGAAACAGGTAAATTGCGACGTAATACTTCAAGTATCGCTACCCACTCTTCGTTATCGCCTGCTTTAGCGTCGGGTACGGCGCCTGATTTTTCAAATTCAACGCCTTTATGTAGCAACAACGTCGCGTCGCCGCCATCGTCCAAAATCATATTGGCTTCTTGCCCTTCTGGCCAAGTCATCATTTTCTCGGTGCACCACCAGTATTCTTCGATAGTTTCGCCCTTCCAAGCGAATACGGGTACGTTTAAATCTGCAATTGCCGCTGCTGCGTGGTCTTGTGTTGAATAAATATTGCACGAACACCAGCGAACCTCCGCGCCTAAAGCGACAAGCGTTTTAATCAGCACCGCAGTTTGAATCGTCATGTGCAAACTACCTGCCACACGCGCACCTTTTAATGGTTTGCTTTTGCCAAACTCTTCTTGCAACGCCATAAGTCCTGGCATTTCACTTTCGGCTATGGCTATTTCTTTATGTCCCCACGCGGTCAATGAAATATCGGCTACTTTATAATCTGTAAAACTCATTTCTGAATCTCCTAAATTAAATACCAGCGGCGCTACGTAACGCCTCTGCTTTGTCTGTTCGTTCCCACGTAAAATCTGTCAACTCACGACCAAAGTGCCCATAGGCCGCCGTTTGTTGGTAGATTGGGCGCAGCAAATCAAGCTCTGCAATTAAGGCTTTGGGCCTTAAATCAAAGTGTTCATTGATAAGTACTTCGATTTTGTCGTTATCCACAACGCCTGTACCAAAGGTTTCGACCGAAATGGACGTCGGTTTCGCAACGCCAATAGCGTACGACACCTGAATTTCACAACGCTTCGCTAAACCGGCTGATACAATGTTTTTAGCGACATATCGGCACATATAAGCAGCCGATCGATCTACTTTGCTCGGGTCCTTACCCGAAAATGCACCGCCACCGTGACGCGCCATACCGCCGTAGGTATCTACAATAATCTTACGGCCTGTTAAGCCACAATCGCCTACTGGGCCACCAATAATAAATTGCCCGGTTGGGTTAATATGAATATTCTCCGACAAACACGTGTCAAACCAAGCCGCAGGCAATACCGGTTTGATAATCTCTTCGATTACCGCCTCTCTTAGCGTTGCCTCATTAATATCGGGTGAATGTTGCGTTGATAAAACCACCGCTTCAATCGCGACAGGCTTATCATTTTCATAACGCATGGTTAATTGGCTTTTAGCATCGGGGCGCAACCAAGGCAGGGTGCCATTTTTACGCAACTTCGCTTGCCTCTCAACCAAGAGGTGTGAATAAGTGATCGGTGCAGGCATCAGCACGTCCGTTTCATCACAGGCATAACCAAACATCAAACCTTGGTCGCCCGCACCTTGTTCGTGATCTGCCGAATCATCAACGCCCATAGCAATATCGTGTGACTGCTTGCCAATGGCATTCAGTACCGCACAGCTTTGCCAGTCAAAGCCGATTTCCGGCTTGTCGTAACCAATCCCTTTAACCACGTTACGCACGAGCTCATCGGTATCAACCCACGCATTGGTGGTCACCTCACCGGCCAAAATAACCATGCCCGTTTTGACCATGGTTTCAACCGCGACTCTGGATGCTGCATCTTGTTTCAATAACGCATCTAGCATCGCGTCAGAAATTTGATCCGCTACTTTATCTGGGTGCCCTTCTGACACCGATTCAGACGTAAAAATAAAATTACTGCTCATAATAAACCCGCCTCATTATCTAAATAGGCACCAAAGAATGAGCGTTGTGTCGTTAACCCAAGCAGGGAAAAGTGATTACAACGTTCATTATTTCAGTTTTCTGTTAATAATGAACGCCGTTGAAATTTAAACCTTGAATAAGCCTAGCAGGGGATCCCTGTCGCAGCGTTCCTTACCCAAGTGGATGGAGCATTCTAGAGCATACGCCAAAAAAATCAAGGGCCTAGGTAGGGTAGGCTCCCGTTTATTAGTGTTTACCCCTCTTTGGGTTAACGCTTTGAAACGATCACCATAAATTTAATCAAGCGCTGATTTCGGCCAAATATTTAAACACCGGCGGCGCCGTTAGTAATGCACCCAGCTTTTCCAAATCACCCCGTTCACCACGCCATGCGAGATAAGCCTCATGCTCCGCACGTGTATCCCATTTCTCTAATAACACGATGTTGAGCGGGTTATCTTCATTGCTGGTGACAAGAACATACTGGCAGCCTTTATACGCACGTGTATCTGGCAAAATGGCCTCCATCATACTGATTAATCCAGCACGGTTTTCCTCGCTAACCTGTAAATCCAACGTTACATCTATAGACATAATTACCTCCTCATTTAGCTCGTGCTAACACCCTATCATAGATTATGATTCACATGACATGATGAGGCTGGTTAGCGACACAAAACACACCCAAGGAATCACATATTGAACCGTGTTAGCATGAATTTTTAAATACAATAAAGACTCGGTTAGCACATAGTTGTGCTGTAATTAAAACAACCTCAATCCTATTAAGTGCCATCCCCAAAAACTAATCGTCCGAGAGTATCTACACAATGCAAGAAGACTATATCCAAGCCGCTAACCGGCGCATCCGCTCCGTACTTATAGGAAAGATAGACGCTAATAAACCCACACTCGTCTTTCTCCATGGCGGCATAGACTGCATCGAAATGTGGCGCGATTTTCCGCAACAAGTGCATGAAGAAACACAACTTCCCGTGATTGTCTACGAACGTTGGGGACACGGGAAATCTGAGCCTTTATCTGGCTTTCGCAAATACGATACCCGACCTGTAGAAGCTGACGAACCCCTCGCCGACTTATTTAAACACTATGGTCTAGACAACGTAATTCTGGTCGGGCATAGCTATGGCGCCGTTGTCTCATTGATAGCTGCAAGCCACCACGCTGCTACGATTCGCGGTGTTGTCTCTATCGTTCCACAAATGGTAATACACCCCCTCTGCCTCGCTGGGGTGGATGATGCAAAAGAAAGTTTTGAAAACGGTAACTTGCGCGTAAAGCTCGTTAAATTCCATGGCGAAAGTGTTGATACCTTGTTTTATGACTGGATTAATCGCGTTAATGATGCCGATTACCAAGCGAGGGATTGTGCCGACTATCTAAGTCAAATAGCGTGTCCTGTTTTGCAAATTTACGGCAAAGATGATGTGTACGGATATTTGCCAAACTTAGGGCTTTCAAAAAAGCTTATTACTAGCGACTTATCCATCCTAGAAATACCCGGCGCGGGGCACTATGTGCATTTGGAAGCCACCGACGACGTTATAGATGCCATTAAGAAATTTATAACTCATGTTGATGCTTAACATTCGCTAATCTGCGCTAAAGACTAATCTTTAACCCACAAATAAGATGCCAACCCAGCAGCGAAAAATTATCCATGTCGACATGGATGCTTTTTTTGCATCGGTGGAGCAGCGCGACAACCCTGAATTAAGAAACAAGCCCGTTATCGTTGGCGGCCAGCCCGATAGCCGCGGCGTTGTCGCCGCCTGCAGTTACGAAGCGCGACAATTTGGCATTCATTCTGCCATGCCCTGTTCACGCGCGTACAGGCTGTGTCCGCAAGCTGTTTTCGTGAAGCCTCGCTTCGATGCCTACAAAGCGGTATCAAAGAAAATTCAGGAAATTTTCTGGCGCTACGCATCCGATGTAGAGCCTTTATCACTAGACGAAGCCTATTTGGACGTTAGCCAAAACACGCAGTTTGAAAGTTCAGCCACACGCATGGCCCAAGCCATTAAACACGATATTAAAACTGAAACAAAACTGATTGCCTCGGCTGGGGTTTCCTACAATAAGTTTCTAGCAAAGGTCGCCTCTGATATGGATAAGCCCGATGGGCTGTACGTGATTACACCTGAGCAAGGCGCTGATTTTGTTGCCGCATTGGACATTGGCAAATTTTACGGTGTAGGCCCCGTCACCGAGAAAAAAATGCACGCATTAGGCATTAAGGTTGGGGCTGATTTGCGGCAAAAAAGTCAACTTGAATTGGCCACACACTTTGGCAAAGCGGCCGACTACTTCTACCACATTGCCCGTGGCGTAGATCACCGGCCTGTTAGTAGCTCTCGCATCCGTAAGTCACTAGGCAAAGAGACCACTTTCACAACGGACATCACCAATACGGCCAAGTTGACCGCTCAACTTAACGCCTTAGCCGAGGCGGTGTTTGCAAACTTGCAAACAAACGACCTTATCGCCAAAACCATTACCCTAAAAATAAAATATTCTGACTTCCAGACCGTCACCCGCGCCTATACCAGCCCGACCAACATAACCAAGCTCTCGCAGATATATGCGCTTATTCCTGAACTCTTATTACGCACAAACGCAGGACAACAAGGGGTTCGCCTAGTAGGTATTAGTGCCAGTAATTTTGCACAAAAAAAAGCCCTTAAAAAAGGACTTCAATTTGATGTGCCATTTGGCTCTTAAATTAGTAAATCTTTGGAATAACTTTTGAAGTACGGCTTTGATAATCCACATACGTTTGGCCTAATGACTTAGCCAAGCCTTTCTCTTCAAAGTGAATACCTATCAATACATAAACAGACATGCCGATTGAGAAACTAAATGTCCAACGGTCATTGTTGGAAGCGCTCAGAAGGCAATCATAATGCCCAACACCATTGGGTGACGTATCCAGCGATAAACTAATCTTTCAGCAAACGTAACGTCTGTGTACGTTTTCTTAACGAAGTACAACCACGTTTGACGTAAGCCAAATAGGTCAAAATGATCGGTTAAGAATGTCGCTGCAAAGATGAGTATCCAACCAAATGCAAACAAGCTCCACAGTACCATAACGGCCATCGAGCCTTCTACTTGCCAGATAATTCCTTCCATTGGCTGCCAGTAATACATAAAGACGGCTAATGTGATTGCAGATACCAATACATACGTACTGGACTCTACATGGTGAGGAACAACTGAAACGGTCATGTCTTTAAACCAACCACGAGCCATAACGCTGTGCTGAACGCCCCACATTAGAATCAAACCAATGTTTATCAATAACGCATTGTCTGAATACACTTTCATTTCTGTCGAAACGGTTATGGGTAAAAAGATATCGCCCACAAAACCTATGAAATAAACAAGGGTCATGACAAGTTAAGCATGAGTATTATCATGCTAAGGTTTTGTTATGACTATAAAAAACAAGTATGCGCACCGTTCCCGCCTTTCCGAAAAGAAATTTAGAGAACTTATTCGGTACTTTTCTAT
>LWTN01000238.1 GCA_002101225.1 Cycloclasticus sp. symbiont of Poecilosclerida sp. M
TTTTCTTGTCGGATTAAAGAGTGGTTAATATACCCTTTTGACCAACTAACGAGTGTTGCACTTATGATGTGAATTCAAGCCTAACAAAGAAAAATACGTGAAATTTTAAAGTTCACCTTAGAGGGTGCGAAATCATAAATATTCAATTATTAACAAAAAAAATTTGACCTCTGTGGTTTTTTTGATACTCTAATCGAGAAATATAATATCTATTGTATACGGATATAAAAACGGAGAGAAAAATGAGAAAGTTAAAATTAATTATTACAGTAGCTGCAGTCACATTCTTAGCAAGTGGTTGTGCATCATTCAATGCTATCGTAGCGAATAAAAAAGTTGATACAAGCGATTGGAAACAATGCGCAATAGCAGGTGCTGCTGCAAGTACTGTTGTAACTGTATTCAGTGGTAAAGGTAGTAATGATGCAAAAGCATACCTTTCACATGGTGTGATTGGTGCAGCAATAGCAGGTACTTACTGCTACCTAACAGCTAACCAAACAGCTAACCAAACAGAAACGGTTAATGGAATCGTGTTAAAAAGTGTTAACTTCCACACAGGTTCAGCAACATTAACAGCAAAAGCAAAAGAAATTTTACGTCCAATAGCTATTGCGCACCATAAAAACAATGGTGGAGTTAATTTAATAATTGAAGGGCACACTGATTCAGCAGGTGGCGCTACTATGAATAAAGAACTTTCAGGAAGACGCGCACAAGCTGTTCGTGCTTTCATGGTTGCAAATGGTTGTGACGTCAACAAACTGACTGCAATTGGTTACGGTGAAGAACAACCAATAGCTGATAATGCAACAGATGAAGGTCGTGCTGCTAACCGTCGTGTTGAGTTACATTAAGACTAAATAGGTTTTCAAACTGTTTAAAAACGGAGCTTCGGCTCCGTTTTTTTGCGTGAAATTTATTACAAAGGTAACCAATGTAGTTAGATTAACTATTTAAACTTTTGCGCTAGAGTCTTAAAGAATGCTTTTAATTTTTGAACAAAAGTTAAGCTTGGAGTTGAAAGAATAGCTTTGCCTTTGAAGAAGTCATTGAGAAGGCTATTAAATTTATCGGCTGCTTCAATTTGTGGGGCATGGCCAATTTTGGGCCACTTAACTAATACGCAATTGTTGATGGCTTTTTCCATTTTCAAAAGAGGTGAGCGTTTGATGATAGGGTCTAAGTCACCATGAATGATGAGTACAGGGAATGTAAAGTTGGTTAAAAGCTGTTCACCTGTCCATTCTTTCAGTGTTTCCCAAAAACCTGATATCGCTTTTACGTCCATTTGATAAGCAATATCAGCGAGCTGAGCAACTAGAGCGGTTTGTTTTTTTATGCTGGGCATGGATTTTTTTAATCCATTCGCCAAAGTGGCTCTTTTTAAACCGTACTTATTAAGCCTACGAAGCGTTTTGGGTGGTGGGAAAATACGACTAATCAATGTGTTTATTAAGTTCATTGAAAATCCTTCTGCGGGCGCTGGCGCAACTAAAGTGAGTGTTATAATGCGTCCAGGAACCGTGCCCGCGAGCTGTTGTGCGATCGCTCCGCCTAACGAATGCCCGACTAGGTGAAACTTTTTTAGTTTTAAATAATCGGCTAAAAGTAATATATCATGGCTCATGGTTCTTATGTCATACCCTGACTCTGGCGCACCACTGTTCCCGCAACCCCTTAGGTCAACGGCGTAAGCCGTATACCCACCTAACGGGCTTTGTAAAAAGGACTCCCAATATTGCCAGTTACTGAAGTTGCCGTGAATGAAAATAATAGGCGTTCGGCCGCTGCCTTGCATAGCGTAGTGCATATTAAATTCTTGTAACTGAAGTGTAGGCATTTTTTATATCCAATTTAATTTTTCGTGTAATGAGACAACGTGACCGATGATAATTAAGGTCGGTGGTTTTGGTTTTTCTTTGCTAACAGTGCTTGGTAGCTCGTTTAGGTTTGAAATAAATACTTTATGCTCAACTGTTGTGCCCTTTTGAATAAGTGCTGCAGGCGTATTTTTAGGCAATCCGTGGGCTATCAGCTCTCTACATACTTCGTGTATGCCCACTAAACCCATATAGATTACGATAGTTTGGTTTGGCTTTGCGAGTTGATCCCAATCTAAATTAACTTTATTTTCTTTAAGATTGCCTGTCACGAATACGCAAGATTGTGCGTAATCGCGGTGAGTTAAGGGAATGCCTGCGTAGCTGGCACAACCAGAAGCGGCCGTTATTCCGGGGACGACTTCAAAGGGAATTTTCTTCTCTAATAAAGTTTCAATTTCCTCTCCTCCGCGACCAAAGATAAACGGGTCGCCGCCTTTTAACCTGACGACTCGTTTTCCAAGTTGAGCGTGTTTAATCAAAAGGTTGTTTATGCTGCCTTGAGATAAGGTGTGTTCACTGCGCTTTTTTCCTGCGTATATTCTTTCTGCATCTCTACGTGCAAGGTTGAGAACCTCGGGGGAAACCAATCTGTCATATACAATAAGGTCTGCTTGTTGAATCAATCTAAGCGCCTTGAGTGTTAATAGCTCAGGGTCGCCTGGTCCTCCACCTACCAAGTAGACGACCCCAGTAGTAGCAGTATCTTTTGTGCTACGAAGTTGTGCTAGTAGCGCTTCCTCAGCCAGGTTGTTTTTCCCTTGATAGACATAGTCGGCAATGGGGCCGGTGAAAATAGATTCCCAGAATAGCCGTCTTTGGTTGGTATGGGTAAAATGCACTTTAACAGTTTGGCGGAATTTTTCTGCTAGCCCTGCAAGTTTTCCTAAGGATTGAGGTAATAAAGTTTCTAGTTTTTCTCGGGTTGACCGAGAGAGGACTGGTGCTTTGCCACCGCTTGAGATGGCTATCGTCATCGGTGAACGATCTACGATAGCGGGAAAAATAAATGAACATAAGCGTGGTTGGTCGACAACGTTAACAGGAATATTCTGTGCATTAGCAACACTTGATACACGTTCATTAAGAACAGGGTCATCGGTAGCAGAGATAATTAGTATGAAACGGCCGAGCTGTTCAGCGCTGTAGTCGAAGGTTTTATCTATATGTGTAATAAGAGCGCTATCAACTTGCTGCTGTAATTCACTAGTGAGCGAAGGGGATAGGACAGTTACATCAGCTCCGGCGTCAAGCAGCAAGGCAATTTTTCGTGCGGCAACTGTTCCGCCGCCTACCACTAAGCAGGGCTTTTGTTTTACATCATGAAAAAGGGGTAAGTAATCCATGCAAGTTACCTAAGGTTAATTATTTCTTGGTGTCTAAAGCACGTCGTTAGGTGGTCATTGATAAGGCCGCTCGCCTGCATTAGTGCGTAACAGATAGTTGGCCCTACAAAGGTAAACCCTCTTTTTTTTAAGTCTTTACTGAGACGCTGAGATAAAGGTGTTTCATTTGGAACTTGCTCGGGCGTTTGCCAGTTGTTTGTTATTGATTTATTGTCAACAAAGCACCAAAGGTAATGTGAGAAAGTCGCAAATTCTTTTTGTAGACGAAGGAATGCTTGGGCATTTTTGACGCTGGCGTGTATTTTTAATTTATTGCGAATTAATTTCTTGTTGCCTAGTAAGGAGGTAATTTTTTTTTCGTCAAACTGGGCGACAGTTTCAGGAATAAAGCCTTCATAGGCCTCACGATACGCATCACGGCGTTGTAAAACAATAGACCAGCTTAACCCTGCTTGAACGCCTTCTAATATAAGGAATTCAAACAGTTTGTTGTCTTCATATAGCGGTACACCCCATTCTGTATCATGGTATTTAACGTCTAAAGGGGCCTTTGCCCATGCACAGCGTTTGGTCATATCAGGTGGGGCTGACGTAAACTAATGATGGGCCAAGATTGCGTGCTGGCGTGCTGGCGCAATGTTTCGTCAGGGTCAACAGCTATGGGGTGTGTAACCTTTTTTAACAAAGGAATATCGTTATGGGAATCGCTGTAAAAGGTGCTGCACTCCAGATTTTTGTGGTTAGATTTAAGCCATTTATTCAGTTGAACGACTTTGCCGTCTTGATAGCATGGCTCTCCGTTGTACTTGCCGGTATATTGCCCATTGATAATTTCAGGTTCAGTAGCTAATAAATTTTCAATTCCAAACAGGGAAACAATAGGTTCAGTAACAAATCGATTGGTCGCGGTAATGACGACAAGGGTGTCACCTTGGTTCCGATGTTTGTTTACTAGCTCAACAGCAGCGGGTAACATGAGGGATAAAATCTTTTCTTCGACAAACTGCGTCCGCCAGTGCTCGAGCTTCTTCATTGGGTGTTCAGCTAAAAAAGATAAGGCAAATTTCAAGTATTTGTCTATATCCAGTCGGCCCTCGCAGTAATCATTGTAAAACGCCGTGTTAGATTTCGCATAATCTTCTGAATTTACTAGGTTGTGTTCAACTAGAAACTGCCCCCAAAGATGATCGCTATCATCGGCGAGTAGAGTGTTATCAAGGTCAAAAATAGCTAGGCTCATAATAAATGCAAAATAGACTAAAAAAACGTGTGCTAATGATAACTAATTTTTATCTATCGTGTGGTCGCACATAGGGTAATCATCGTTATAATGTTGTTATTAAACTTTAAAGTGTGTGATGAATTGTGATTGATGAAGAAGGTTATCGGGCTAACGTCGGCATAATTTTATGCAATCAGCATAGTAAGTTGTTTTGGGCGCGGCGAACAAACTCAAAAGGTTGGCAATTCCCTCAAGGTGGTATGAAAGAGGGTGAGACTCCTGAACAGGCTATGTATCGCGAGCTACATGAAGAGGTGGGTTTAAAAAAACAACACGTAGAAATATTGGGTAGGACAGGAGACTGGGGTTATTACGATTTGCCTGAACAATTTTTACGCCGGAATAGTTTGCCGCTTTGTATAGGGCAAAAGCAAATTTGGTTTTTATTGCGCTTAGTTGGCGAAGAGTCTGAGATTGATTTTACTTTGACTGACAAGCCAGAGTTTGACCGTTGGAGGTGGGTGGACTATTGGGAGCCAGCTTTTGACGTGGTTTATTTCAAAAGAAATATCTATTTGAGCACATTGACGGAAATGTGGACTTTATTATTTCCTGGTATAACGCCAAAGCTTCCAAGAGATTAGCCGAGTCTTTTAATCATGACGCTAGAGCGTCTTGAGTGGTTGTAGTTTTTGAGTTTCTCTGCGGGCAAATCAGACAATGATCCAGTCGTAAACCCACGCTCGAGGAACCAGTGGCTACTTTGTGTGGTTAGTACAAAAAGCTGGTTGAGATGAAGATCAAGGGCGGTTTGTTGAAGCATTGTGAGTAGGTGTTCTCCCCTCTCTCCTGTGCGATAGTCGGGGTGTACAGCAACACAAGCTAGTTCGGCCATAGCGCTGTCGGGATACTGATAGAGTGCTGCGCAGGTTGTTATCAGTCCGTCCTGCTCGATAATGTGAAACTTTTCAATATCGCGTTCAACGTCGTCCGCTGAACGTTCCGTGAGTAACCCCTTCTCAATCAAAGGTTTAATAAGTTTCAGGATGCCCGGTACATCGCTCGCGATAGCAGCACGAACCTCTTCAAATGGGCGTGAGCTGATAAGCGTTCCAGCGCCGTGTCGAGTAAACAATTCTAGTTGTATGCCGCCATTGATGCGTCGATCAATTAGGTGTACGCGTTTTACACCTTGCTGGCTAGCAAAGACGGCTTCCCTAAGGTGGAGTAACGTGTCGTCAAGCGGATTAACAGGCGCTGTTTTTTGTTCAAGCGCTGCTAAATGCTCAACGGCTTCTTGTGTGGTCAATTGCGTAATCAGTTTATTTTTTTCTGTAAGTAGTTCGGCGCGTTCGGTAAGCAAAATCAGCTTATCAGCACGCAGACTAACCGCAATTGCGGTGGCTACTTCCTCGCAGCGTAGATTAAAAGTATCACCCGAGGGTGAATAGCCAATAGGAGAAACCAGCACTATATCGCCCGTGTTTAGTTTGGCGTTTATGCTCTCGGAGTTCACGCGTCTAACTTCTCCGGTAAATTGGTAATTTACGCCATTAATAATGCCAAGAGGTTTGGCTGTTATCCAGTTGCCCGATGCAATCTGAATGTATGCATCTGATAAGGTTGAATTGGTTAAGGTCGAAGAAAATTGGGCCTCAATTTTAGATCGAACAGCCCCCACAGATTCTTCGACAAGTTTTAATGTGCTTTTTGTCGTTACGCGTAAGTGATTGAAAACCAAACTCTCTTTTTGGCTAGCTTTTAGGCGTTGCTCAAGCTGTGAGCGAATGCCGTGTACGAGAATTAACCGAATGCCAAGACTGCTAAGCAGTGCAAAGTCTTGCACCATTTCTAAGAAACGAATATCGTCAACGGCTTCACCATTAAAGCTGATGACAAAAGTTTTTCCACGATGTGTTTGTATATAGGGTGCTGTACTGCGAAACCAACTGACGAACTGTTGAGGCTTTGAGTGGCTTTGCTTATCAGTTTGTATGGATAGGTTATCTTGGAGATGCCCTATGTTAAGACCTTTATCTTTTGCAGCGAGTAATATTTTGTTAAGAGCGTGAGAGGGAATCAATCCCCCGGTGCCGCCTTTATCTTTCGGGTAAGTCCAGCGATAGATAGTTGCAGGATTTTTACCAATAGCCTTAGCTAAAGGCTTGATGCCTCCAAAGATCTCGATAATAGATTTCGCGTCGCGCAACATGAGTTGATATCATAATTAATTTTTGCATAAAACGCAATTAATTAAATATTAATTGCGTTAATTTGTTTTTTTAACGACCTAAACAAATATTTTTAATGATTTTTTGCAAAAAACTAGAATATGGTTGTATTTGAGCTGAAGAGATAAACTCGTTCGCTTGGTGCGCTTGATCTATACTGCCAGGTCCGATGACAATAGTTTCAATACCTAAGTTATTTAAGTAAGGCGCCTCTGTTCCAAAGGCGACGGCTTCAGAAGGCTTGTTTATGAGTTGTTCGATTGTTCTTGTCAGTTTAGCATTTACGGCTGTTTCGAAAGGAGGAACGCCGCAAAATATAGGTTTGTAGGCTAACTTGAGCTTGCTTTCTTCTGGTAAAACGTTGGCTAAGCGCTTTTGTAAATCCGCACGTAGGTCATTAATATTCATGCCAGGTAGCGGGCGAATATCTATTTGTGTTTCACAATGTGAGCAAATACGGTTGGGGTTATCACCGCCATGAATAGACCCAATGTTCATCGTGGGCGAGGCAACGTCAAAAACCGGGTTTTGATGTTTGGTTTGCAGCTCATCTCGCCAACGTAATAATTCGTTAATGACCTTGTGCATGCCTTCAGTTGCGCTAGCGCCAAGATTCGGGTTGCTCGAGTGCCCAGCGTGACCTGTGACGGTTAGAGACTCCATCATCACGCCTTTGTGCATACGTATAGGTGTTAAGTTGGTAGGCTCGCCAATGATGGCGTATTTAGCGTGTTGGAGTTGTTTTTTTTGTAAGGCTTGTGCGCCAGTCATAGCGCTTTCTTCGTCCGCTGTTGCTAAAATAGTGAGAGGCCTTTTAAAATCAGCCTGTTTAAATTTACAGGCGGCGTCTATAGCAAGTGCGAAGAAAGACTTCATGTCAGTGCTGCCGAGGCCGAAAAACTTATTATCTTTCTCGACCAGCTTAAAAGGGTCGTGCTGCCATTGTTGCTGATCAAAAGGAACAGTGTCCGTATGCCCCGACAGTATTAAGCCTTCAGCACCAGGGTGAACGGGCCCAATCGTAGCAATTAGGTTGGCCTTTCTAGGATCGACTAACGGCTGTACTTCTACTGAAAAGCCAATGTTTTCCAGCCAGTCGGTCAATAAATGAATAATGGGTAGGTTGCTTTGATCGTATCGTGGGTTTGTGCTGCTAACTGATGGCGTGCCAATTATGGCACGCATCATTTCAAGGGTTGTTAGCTGCTTGGCCAATTTATGCTAGATATTTGTCGGTCACGGCACCCTCAGAAGCGGAACAAACGAGCTTTGCGTATTTTGCCAACACGCCTTGAGTGTAGCGTGGTTTCGGTTGAACCCAGCCATCAAGTCGTTGCTGAATAACAGCGTCATCTAAATGTAGGTTAAGTTGCCTATTTTGGCTGTCAATTGTGATGACATCGCCATCTTGGATAATGGCGATGGGACCACCTTGATTGGCTTCAGGCGTTATGTGCCCAACAACAAAACCGTGGGTTCCACCCGAAAAGCGACCGTCTGTAATAAGAGCCACTTCATCACCGAGGCCTTTGCCCATAATGGCTGAAGTAGGTGCAAGCATTTCGCGCATACCTGGACCACCAGTCGGGCCCTCGTAACGGATGACGATAACATCGCCTTTTTGTACGTTGCCATCGAGGATGCTTTTCATTGAATCTTCTTCGGAATCAAAAACTCTAGCAGGTCCTGTAAACCCAAGGCCCTCTTTACCTGTAATTTTTGCAACACCGCCTTTGGGTGCAAGGTTGCCGTGTAACACGACTAAATGGCTATCCTTTTTAATGGCATTGTCTAAGGAACGAATTATGGTTTGACCTTCTGGGTAAGGCGCAATATTAGCTAAATTTTCGGCTAAAGTTTTACCCGTGACGGTCATGCAGTCGCCGTGTAGAAGGCCACGTTCCAATAGAATTTTCATCAAAGGTTGAATGCCTCCAATATCAATCAAATCTCCCATTGAATGTTTGCCGCTCGGTTTAAGATCGGCCACCATCGGCACGCGCTTACCGATTTCGGTAAAGTCGTTTAGTTGTAAATTCACACCTGCGCTATACGCCATCGCAAGTAAATGCAGTACGGCATTGGTAGAGCCCCCAAGTGCAATGACAACAGTGATAGCGTTTTCAAATGCATTGCGGGTCATGATGTCGCGCGGTGTTATGCCGAGCTCTAACAAATTAAGAACGGCAGCGCCTGCGGCTTTGCAATCCTGTTTTTTATCCTCCGATATAGCGGCTTGGGCGGAACTGTTGGGTAAACTCATGCCCATCGCTTCAATAGCAGAGGCCATAGTATTAGCGGTATACATGCCGCCACAAGAACCCGGTCCTGGAATGGCTTTGGACTCAATCGCGTGGAGCTCCTCGTCATCGATGAGGTCGTTTGCACGAGCGCCGACGGCTTCAAAAACAGAAACAATGTCTAATTTACGCTGTTTATGGCAGCCAGAATGAATCGTTCCTCCATAGACAAAAACAGCAGGGCGGTTTAAGCGAGCCAATGCAATTAAGCAGCCGGGCATATTTTTATCACAGCCACCAATTGCAACAACGCCATCGTAGCCTTGGCAGCCCACAACCGTTTCAATCGAATCGGCAATAACTTCACGTGAAACGAGCGAGTATTTCATGCCTTCTGTACCCATTGAAATACCATCGGAGATGCTAATGGTATTAAAGACGATGCTCTTACCGCCAGCAAGGTCGACGCCGCGTGCCGCCTCATCAGCCAAGCCATTAATATGCATATTGCAAGGCGTGACCATCGCCCACGTAGAGGCGATTCCAATTTGTGGTTTGGCAAAATCTTTATCCGTAAAGCCGACTGCGTACAGCATGGCACGACTTGGTGCACGTTCCATTCCGTCAACTACTTGCGAGGAAAATTCTCGAGTATCTGTTTTTTTAGTAGACATTTTTAAGTTTAAATCAGGTTAAAAAGAGCTATTCCAAGAAGACTTTTTGCGCCAGCTGAGTTTAGGCAAAAAGAAACCAAAAACAAGGCCTAGCAACATAACGCTGCCGCCGATTAAGAACCAACTTTGTGAGTCGTTGTTGCTTAACACATTGTTTTTACGCTTTACGTTTTCGAGTTCGCGCTCAACGGATACAACACGTTGTTGAAGCTGATTCCGCTCCTCTAGAATTTGTATGGCATCGGCAGATGCTTCTTTAACTTCTTCAAGCTCTTTGGTAAGTGCAGTATTATTTGTTTGCAAGACAGCGGCTTGGGTGTCTAAGTCGCCTTGCGCATTACCTAGTAAGTTTAATTTGGCTTTAAGTTCTTTTAGCTCAGTAGTTTGTTTTTCAAACATTACTTTAGCGCTGGCTAACCGCGCTTTTGATGCAGGTGCTTTCTGAAGTAAGCGACCGAGAACCCAGCCTTTGCGACCATCACCAAAGCTCACGTTGGAATACCTCGATGCTTCGTCATATTGAAGTATGTCAACCCGTGCGCCACTTCTAAGTGTGGCAATGATACGGTGGCTGCCACTTTTACCAGAGCGAACCATAATCTCAAGTTCGTCAGATACGTAAGCGGGTTTGGCCAATAAAAGAGAGGGTGCGAGTAAACAAATGAGTAAGAGTATTTTTTTCACAATGATTCCTATGGGTAAAAACTAATAAAAAAGGCAGTATGACACGAGGTTTAAAAATCACTGCATTAAAAATTCAAGCAAAGCCTTTTGTGCATGTAGGCGATTTTCAGCCTCATCCCAAACAACACTTTGAGGCCCATCTAAAACATCAGCACTAACTTCTTCGCCGCGGTGAGCTGGTAGGCAGTGCATAAATAAAGCATCATCCTTCGCTGATTGCATAATGCGCGTATCTACTTGGAATTTAGCAAATGAAGCGCAACGGTCCTTTTGTTCTTGTTCTTGGCCCATGCTGGCCCAAACATCGGTGACAACTAGGTCGGCATCTTTGGCTGCAAGTAGCGGGTCGTGACATAGGGTTACGTGGTCATAAGTTGCAGATAGAAGATCACTTTCGGGTTCATAACCGACTGGGCAGGCGATAGAAAGTTTAAAGCCGAGTAGTTTTGCCGCATTCATATACGATTGGCACATATTGTTTCCATCACCAATCCAGCAGACCTTTTTCCCTTTGATATCGCCACGTTGTTCAAACCAAGTTTGTAAATCAGCAAGCAGCTGACAGGGGTGAAAACGGTCGGTCAAACCATTGATGACAGGGACTTTGGAGTGCTTAGCAAAGGTCTCAACGGTTTCGTGTTTATTGGTACGCAGCATAATGCCATCGACCATGCGAGAAATGACACGAGCGGAATCTTCAATCGGTTCGCCACGCCCAAGCTGGGTATCACGTGGGGATAGAAAAATGGTGCTGCCACCGAGCTGAGTCATACCTGCGTCGAATGAAATACGCGTTCGGGTTGAAGATTTTTCGAATACCATGGCGAGTACTTTATTTTTTAGCGGTTGATATAACTCGCTGTTCTCGCGCATGGCTTTAAGTTCAATCGCACGATGGATGATCGCGCGCAGCTCATCGGCGGTTAAATCATTGAGAGTAATAAAGTGACGTAGGTTCATGCTGTTTATATGGCGAACTAAAAGGTAAGTATAATCTCACTGAGTGTATTCACAATCATTTCTGCTTGTTCATCGCTAATAATGAGCGGAGGCAATAGGCGGATAGTGTTGTTAGCAACCACGTTTATAAGCAGGTGTTTGTTAAGGGCTCGCGCAACCAGTTCGGTGCAGGGTTTGTCTAGCTCAATGCCAATCATCAGACCTTTGTGCCGAATCTCAACGAGTGAATCGTAGCTGTCTAATTTTTCAGATAACGCTTTACAGATAAAGTCACCTAGTTTTTCTGCGCGCGAGGCGAGCTGCTCGCGCTCTACTATTTGCAAAACTTTTAGTGCGCTCGCGCAGGCTAATGGGTTGCCACCAAAGGTTGATCCGTGCGAGCCTGCCGTTAATAAACCGGCGGCTTTGCCAGCGCATAAACAAGCACCAATTGGCACGCCATTGCCGAGCGCTTTGGCAAGGGTAATGACGTCTGGTTTAATATCGTTATGTTGGCTCGCAAGGAAGGCACCGGTTCGCGCAACACCCGTTTGAATCTCATCCAACATTAGAAGCCAGTCATTTTGCTGGCACAGAGAGCTAACTTTATTTAGGTAATCATTATCTGGAATGCGAACACCGCCCTCACCTTGGATGGGTTCGACTAAAATCGCCACGATGTTGCTGTGTTTTTCAGCAGCTTTTTCAAGCGCTGAAATATCATTGTAGTCAACGTGTATGAATCCGGTTGGCAAGGGTGAAAAGCCTTCTTTAACTTTAGGGTTACCTGTGGCGGTTAAGGTGGCAAGCGTACGGCCATGAAAACTGTTATTCATCGTAACGATAAGTGGGTTTTCAATTTTTTCACTGTGCGCATATTTTCGCGCAACTTTAATAGCGGCTTCGTTGGCTTCTGCGCCTGAATTTGCAAAAAACACGTTATCCATGCCTGTTAGCGTACACAGCTGTGCAGCTAGTTGCTCCTGTTTGTCGACACGGTATAAATTTGAGGTATGTAATAGCGTGCTAGCTTGCGCGCTAATGGCTTCTGCAATTTCCGGATTTGCGTGCCCCAAGCTACAGACGGCGATACCCGACAGAGCATCTAGGTATTTTTCATTTTTTTCATTCCATAGCCAAGCGCCGTCTCCTTTTACGAAACGGATATCTTGCGATGCATAGGTGGGCATGATGTTGTCTTTCATAGTTAATACATTAGTTATTTATGCGATAAAAAAAGGTGGCGCTTAACCCTGTTCTTATGAGTCAATGTGACATTATAATTAGCTACTAATAAATCAGCAAACTTACGTATATGAATGCAATAGAACTCAGCATATTCTTTAGCCGTATGGAGTCGGTTTGTGGGGAAATGGGTGTTTTGTTGCAGCGCGCTGCATTTTCTCCAAATATCAAAGATCGGTTAGATTTTTCATGCGCCATTTTTGATGCGTCGGGTTTGTTGTGTGCGCAAGCAGCCCACATACCTGTGCACTTAGGCAGCATGGCTTTTGCGATGAAGGATATAGTTGATCAATTTGAGTGGCATGCGGGGGACATGGTTGTATTTAATGACCCCTATTTAGGTGGAACACATTTGCCAGATGTCACGTTAGTTTGCCCAATACATGTCGATGAGCTCCTTGTTGGATTTGTTGTGAATAGAGCGCACCACGCGGATATTGGCTCTGAAGCACCGGGTTCTATGCCCCTTTCGACCATCCTCGAAGAGGAAGGCTTAATTATACCCCCGCAAAAGATTATTAGTCAGTTTAAAAAACAAGCGACACTTGAGCAAATTCTGAATCAGTTAAATAACTCGATTGAATCCGTGGGTGACTTTAATGCGCAAATCAGTGTGAACCAGCGCGGCTGTGAACGCATGGAGGCTTTGATCGAGGGGTACACGGTTTCCGCTTATGAGGAGGCCCTCGAGCACTTGAATGCCTATGGGGATAGGTTAATGCTTGGTTTTTTGGAGCAGGTGCCAGGGGGGGTGTATGTGTTCTCTGACGTTATGGATGGAGATGGGTTGGGCACTGTGGATATTAAGATTAAGGTCGCTTTATCAATAAGCCATACTGGAATACGGGTGGATTTTACCGGCACAGATGCGCAGGTAAAAGGGAATATTAACTGTCCATTGTCAGTTGTAGCTGCGGCCGTGTACTACGTTTTTCGATGTCTGTTGCCATCAAACACGCCAGCTTGTGACGGGGTTTTTAGGCGGATTAAATTGATTGCGCCAGAAGGGTGTTTGGTGAATTCAATAAAACCTGCGGCGGTGGCGGCAGGTAATGTAGAGACCAGCACGCGTTTGGTCGACGTTGTAATGGGCGCGTTGGCTAAAGCCATTCCTGATAAAGTACCAGCGGCTAGCCAGGGCAGTATGAATAATGTCGCGATGGGCATGAGAAACGATAAGGAGAGTTGGAATTATTATGAAACGATTGGCGGCGGCATGGGCGCGGGTGCCCAGTATTCTGGGCTGTCTGGTGTTCAAACGCATATGACGAACACGCTTAATACGCCAATCGAGTCGCTAGAAATGCACTACCCATTACGCGTTACGCGCTATTCTTTGAGAAAAAACACAGGTGGAAAAGGGCTGCACACTGGGGGCGATGGGCTTTGTCGTGAAATTGAATTTTTAGATAATGCGCAGGTGACTGTGCTCACCGAGCGGCGCTCACATCAGCCTTGGGGGCTTCAAGGTGGTGAGGCGGGCGTGGAGGGAGCTAATTGGCTAAATAAAACACCCATGCCTGCAAAAGCATCTGTTCAAGTGGCGTTAGGCGAGCGTTTACTGATTGAGACACCCGGCGGCGGGGGTTGGAGAAGTGCGCTGAACAGCAGCAAACTCTGATAGAATGATTAAAAATTTACCAGGGGTTAAAAATGGACGTAATAGAAAGAATTAAAGAGCAGTTAGCTGGTCATAAAGTAGTGCTTTATATGAAAGGAACGCCGTACTTTCCCCAGTGTGGTTTTTCGAGCAAAGCCGTTCAAATGTTACAAGCGTGCGGAACAGAGTTTTCTTACGTGAATATTTTTGAAGACAATGAAGTGAGAGAGGGCCTTAAAGCATATTCTAACTGGCCAACGTACCCACAGCTCTATGTGGATACACAGTTAGTTGGTGGGGCTGATATTATGATTGAAATGTTTGAAAGCGGTGAGCTAAATGAGCTATTGGGCTGCTCAAGTGATGCGGGAGCACCAAGCAATTAGGCAACTAGAGTAGATTTCTTATTTTTTGGGTTTAAGTTAGCGAGATAGTTCGTCCCAGTGATTCACAATTTTACAAAACAAAAAGGCAGTTTGTTCGGCATCATAGAGTGCTGAATGCGCTTGTTCATTATCCCATTCGATTCCCGCAGCTTGAGCGACACGTGCCAAAACAGTTTGCCCATAGGCTAGCCCGCCTAATGTGGCGGTATCAAAGGTGCTGAATGGGTGGAATGGGTTACGCTTTACTTGTGCCCTATTTACGGCGGCATTCATAAAGCCGATGTCAAATGCGGGGTTATGCCCAACCAAAATAGCGCGGGTGCAGCCTTGATCTTTGATGGCTTGACGTACGGGCTTAAAAAGCTGGGTTATGGCGGTTTTTTCATCTAAAGCGAGGCGAAACGGGTGATAGGGGTCGATACCGTTGAACTCTAAGGCTGCTGGGTCTAGATTTGCACCTTCAAACGGTACGATATGTTCTCGATGTGAAGATTCAATGCCGATGTTTCCATTTTTATTAAAGGCTGGGATAACGACGGCCATTTCTAAAAGGGCGTCAGTTTCAGCATTAAACCCTGCGGTTTCAAGGTCGACGATAACGGGTAAGTAGCCACGAAAGCGCGACGACATTTTTGTGTTGGATTCAGACATAAAATAACTCTTTTCTTTTGTTGTATTTTAACTATAATAATTCACCATTAAAATGACAATTGCATAAATTTTCTCGTTAAATGCGGAGAAGTAAGTTGAAAGGATTAAAAATAAATTTAAAAAAAGGGCTTGTCAGTAGTGCAATTTTTTCAGTCATTTTTCTTTCCGGTTGTGCGTCATTCTCATCACATAAAGAGAATGATCCGTTAGAACCAGTTAACAGAGCAATGTATACCTTTAACGAAAAAGCAGATGAGTATGTTTTAGAGCCTGTCGCAAAAGGTTATCAAGCAATTACGCCTGAGTTAGTAAATAATGGCATTACAAACTTTTTCAGAAACTTAGATGATGTAGTTGTTTTCGTAAATGACTTATTGCAATTAAAGTTTAATCAAGCGGGGTCTGATGGCGGTCGCTTTGTGGTGAATTCAACAATTGGTGTGCTTGGTTTTATGGATGTAGCTACTGATATGGGTATGCCTAAGCATAATGAAGATTTCGGCCAAACATTGGGTGTTTATGGTATTGGCACGGGACCATATATAGTATTGCCTATTTTAGGCCCTAAGACGTTGAGAGATACAGTAGGTTTGTATGCTGATACGTTTGTTTATCCAATTGTTACGCTTAAAGGGTCAGAAGCTTTATGGGCAATAATTGGTGTTAAGATTGTCGATACCCGTGCCGATTTGATAACAGCAAAGAAAGTTTTAGACGAAGCATCGCTTGACCCATATGAGTTTATGAGAAGCGGCTATTTTCAACGTCGTGAATATTTAGTGTATGACGGTAACCCTCCACTAGAAGACGAAGAGTTTCTTGACGATTAGTAAGGGAAATTAAAATTAAAAAAAGCTCTAGTTAACGGCTAGGGCTTTTTTTTTGAGCAAAACTACAAGCTATGAGAAAGTAATTTTTATTTAATCAGCTATTTGCCATTGTAGTGCCTGTTCGTGTCTGAAGGGAACAATGCTGTGCTCGGCAAAAGGATAACTTTTGGGAGCTTGCCATTCTTTCTTAATTAAGGTTATTGTGGATTTATTTCTTGGAAGTCTATAAAAGTCGGCTCCATAAAAACTGCTGAAGGCTTCTAATTTATCCAGGGCATCTTCTGCATCAAAAATTTCCGTATAGAGTTCCATTGCAGCGTGTGCTGTAAAACAACCCGCGCAGCCACAGCTATTTTCTTTAGCTTGCTTTGTGTGGGGTGCACTATCGGTACCTAAAAAGAACTTGGGATCGCCGCTTGTCGCAGCTGTAATTAGGGCCTCTCTGTGTGTTTCTCGTTTAAGTATGGGTAAACAATAATTATGTGGCTGAATGCCGCCGACTAAAAGTGCATTTCGATTAAAGAGTAGATGTTGGGGGGTCAGTGTAGCGGCGGTGTGCTTATAGTTTTTGACAAATTCAACCGCTTGCGCGGTCGTAGCGTGCTCCAAAACAATGGGCAGTTCTGGAAAAGCTTCTCTAATAGATGATAAATGCAGATCGATAAAGACTTGTTCTCGGTCAAAAATATCGATATCCGTATCAGTCACTTCGGCGTGGACGAGCAAAGGGAGTTGCTCAATTTCCATTTGCTCAAAGACGGGCCATAAATCATCAATTTTGCTGACCCCTTTATCAGAGTTGGTCGTGGCGCCAGCAGGATATAGTTTGGCAGCGTGCACATGCTTACTTTGACTTGCCTGTTTGATGCCCTCTCTACTTGTTTTATTCGTTAAATATAGTGTCATCAAGGGATCAAACATGATGTTTTGTGGCGTGGCGTCAAGTATTCTATTGCGATAGGCTAGAGCCATTTCAACGTTTACAACAGGTTTGGCTAAATTTGGCATAATAATAGCGCGCTTAAATTGGCGAGCTGTAAAAGGCACGCTAGATAAGAGCGCTGCACCGTCGCGAACGTGTAAATGCCAATCGTCTGGTTGGGTAATCGAAATTTCTTTCATGTTATGTCAGGTTTTAGCGTCTATTTTCAATAAAGTTAGCTTATTTTACATACATTGCTTGCGCTGATAGGTTGAAATCGTCGAAAATACACGGCTCTGTATAAAACAGCCAGCGAGTGTTGTGTTTCATGCGTAAATTGTTGGTTTTGAAATTAAAGGTTTAATAATCGAATGCCTATATACGAATATCAATGCGGTTCGTGTGAAAGTCGCTGTGAAGTATTGCGAAAAATTAGTGATGAACCTTTAACGTTATGCCCAAACTGTGGTGAAGAGGCGTTGGTGAAGCAAGTGTCAGCAGCAGGCTTTAGGCTAAAGGGACAAGGTTGGTATGAGACCGACTTTAAGAGTGGCAAGAAAAAGAATTTAGCTGAAAGTAGTACAAAAAAAACACCGTGCAAAGATAAACCCTCTAGCTCGAAATCAATTAACAAACAGAAGTCACCAGGCAGCGCATAAGCTGCTTCTATAAACAAAGATAGGGAATAGATGTATGCGTAGCCATTATTGCGGCGAAATCAATGAAGCACACTTGGATCAAGAAATTGAGTTATGTGGGTGGGTACATAGAA
Source organism: Cycloclasticus sp. symbiont of Poecilosclerida sp. M (assembly GCA_002101225.1). Taxonomy (GTDB): domain Bacteria; phylum Pseudomonadota; class Gammaproteobacteria; order Methylococcales; family Cycloclasticaceae; genus Cycloclasticus. The sequence continues at coordinate 17,626 of LWTN01000238.1, forward strand.
GACGCGACCACGGTGGTGTTATTTTTATCGATTTACGTGATCGTGAAGGTATTGTTCAAGTGGTATATGACCCAGATAGAGCGGAGCCATTTTCTTTAGCGGAAAGCATCCGCAGTGAGTTTGTGATTAAGCTTCGTGGCCGTGTTCGGGTACGTCCAGACGGTACGGTGAACCCTAAAATGAAAACGGGAAAGATTGAGGTTTTAGGTCTTGATCTAGAGATTCTAAATAGCTCAGAACCCCCCCCTATTCAAGTTGACGGCGATATCGAGGTTAATGAAGAAATGCGTTTACGCTACCGTTATATCGATCTTCGTCGTCCTGAAATGTTGGAGAAAATCCGATTGCGTCGTGATGTCACATTAAACTTGCGACGATTTTTAGAGGATGAAGGTTTTTATGAAATTGAAACGCCATTTTTGACCAAGGCAACGCCCGAGGGAGCACGGGATTATTTGGTGCCAAGTCGTACACACGAAAATAGTTTTTTTGCTCTGCCTCAATCTCCACAGCTGTTTAAGCAGTTGCTGATGATCGCGGGTATGGATCGTTACTATCAAGTGGTTCGTTGTTTCCGCGATGAAGATTTGCGTGCAGACCGTCAGCCAGAATTTACCCAATTAGATATCGAAACTTCGTTTTTAGACGAGGCTCAAATTATGGGTCTGATGGAGGGGATGATTCGTCGTTTATTTGACGAGGTGATAGACGTCCAATTAGCTGAGAAATTCCCTCAAATTAGTTATGCAGAGGCGATGAATGTCTATGGCACAGACCGTCCAGACTTACGTAACCCCTTAGTGTTGACAGATGTGGGTGATTTGATGGCATCAGTTGAATTCAAGGTGTTCTCAGGCCCTGCAAAAAATAACGACGGGCGAGTCGTAGCCTTAAAAGTTGCGGGCGCAGCGTCACTCAGTCGTAAAGAGATAGATGACTATACGAAATTCGTTAGTATCTATGGCGCAAAGGGCTTGGCTTACATAAAAGTTAATGACCGCGCGGAAGGCATCGAAGGCTTGCAGTCTCCTATATTAAAGTTTCTGCCGGACGAAGTGGTAGAAAGCATTATGCAGCGCTGTGATGCACAGGCCGGTGATATCGTCTTCTTCGGTGCTGATAAAGCTAAGGTAGTTAATGAGTCTATTGGCGCTTTACGCGATAAGATTGGCAAGGATCGGGGGTTGTTGGAAGGTGACTGGAAGCCGGTATGGGTCGTTGATTTTCCTATGTTCGATTGGGACGACAAGTCAAATCGCTGGAATGCAATTCACCATCCTTTTACGGCACCTTCCTGTAGTGCAGATGAGCTAAAAGAAAATACGGGCAGTGCCCTTTCAAGGGCTTACGACCTGGTTCTAAATGGAACGGAGGTGGGCGGCGGCTCTATTCGTATTCACCAAACAGATATGCAACAAACGGTGTTCAATTTATTAGGCATGGAACCTGCCGAGTCACAAGAAAAGTTCGGCTTCCTACTCGATGCGCTTAAATATGGCTGTCCTCCACATGGCGGCATCGCTTTTGGCCTCGATCGCTTAGTGATGTTAATGTCGGGCGCAGCGACAATTCGTGACGTAATGGCTTTCCCTAAAACACAAACAGCGGCTTGCCCGTTAACTTCAGCGCCGTCTATGGTAAGTGATCAGCAGCTGAAGGAACTTGGGATTAAATTAAGAAAACCGCCTGTGAGTGTGGCAGAATAAAGACTGTTATGTCAGCTACAGCGAAAGCGATTCAGGATTATTCTTTACTTGACGATAGTGAGTGCGATCGTCGGATTATCTCGGCAAAAAAGAAGCTAGGCGACCGCTGTATTATTTTAGCTCACCACTATCAACGCAATGAAGTATTTAAGCACGCCGACTTTAGTGGTGACTCGCTAAAATTATCACACCACGCGGCGGATTCAAAAGCCGAATATATTGTGTTTTGCGGCGTGCACTTTATGGCGGAAGTCGCTGATATTTTGTCTCGTCCAGAACAAATCACCGTATTGCCTGATCTTGCTGCGGGCTGTTCTATGGCTGATATGGCCGACCTTAAAAAAGTAGAGCAATGCTGGAAAGAATTGAATTCAGTGTTAGATGCAGATGAAGAAGTTACACCCGTTACTTATATCAACTCAGCCGCCGACTTAAAGGCTTTTTGTGGCCGCCATGACGGCATTGTATGTACTTCCTCTAATGCCAAGCAAGTATTGGATTGGTGTTTTGAAAAACGTGAAAAAGTTTTGTTTTTCCCCGATGAGCACCTCGGTAGAAATACCGGTTACCGTATGGATATACCCCTAGATAAGATGATGGTTTGGGATTTCAATCAACCCTTAGGCGGCTTAACAAAGGAACAAATTAAAGTAGCTAAAATTATCCTATGGAAGGGTTTTTGCTCGGTGCACCAAATGTTCCAAGCAGAGCAAATTGACGCGTTCAAAGAACGTTACCCTGAAACCATCGTTATTGCGCACCCAGAGGCAAATTTTGATGTGTGTGAAAAGGCTGACTACGTTGGCTCAACAGAGATGATATTAAAAACGGTGCGAGATGCTAAACCTAATACGCGCTGGTTAGTGGCAACCGAATTGAATTTAGTTAATCGCTTAAAAGAAGAAGTAAAAGGCCAAGCTAAAGCGGTGCACTTTATGTCCCCAACAGTGAGTATGTGTTCCACAATGTTTCGTACAGACCCGCAGCATTTGGCGTGGATTTTAGAAAACTTAGCTGAAGGAAATGTTGTTAATCAAATCCAAGTTCAAGATAAAATTCAGGCGAAAAAAGCATTAGATAATATGCTTTTATTGAATTAAGTTGGTGGCAAGGGGTTATCTGACGCTTGCTGTTTTGCATTTTCGAGCATCGTTTTAAGTCGCTTAAGCTCTTTAGGACGTCTAAATTCACTTGCTTTATTTTTCTCTTCAATCCAGCCAATAATTAATTCAACTTGATCTAACTGACCTAGGCTTAAAAAAATGCCCGCCATTTCAAAAAGCGGGTGCAAATATTGTTTATCAAGTTCGTGTGAGCGCTGAAACGAATTGAGCGCAAGCGCATAATTGCTGCTTGCTCGGTGCGCCTTGCCAATCAGGTAATGAAAATACGATTGCTTAGGTTTTTTCTTAATCAGCTCATCTAACCATTCGATATAATTTTTTATTAAAGGTTTGCAAATAGGTTTGATTAGACAGCCCGAAATTTGGTCGAGCGCCAATTCGGTCGACGGGCTTACTATATTATTGCGAATTTTCTTTAGCGTATCTTGTTGCACTTGGTGCGGAATTGTTTTTTTTGAAATAGCTAGAATGTTTTGATAGTGAAGTGAGAAAGCGGTTTCATCCGGGCTAAGAATCATTGCTTTATTGATCGCCGTAGTTGCTGTTTCAAAGTCACCTTTTTGAAAGGCAGCATTGCTCAATAACGCTTGAATTGCTGGGGAGTCTGGATGGTGTTCCGCTTCAAAATAAGCAAGCCGTTGATAGTTGCCCCACTGTACAGCGCGTAGATAGGTGGTCGCCCCAAGGATTAAAACCAGTATAAAAGCGGCTGAAAAAAACTTTTTGTTTTGCGCGTACTTATCAGGTATTAACGCGGTTATAGCAAGCATTAAACCGATGAATGGAAAATAGTTTCGGTGTTCATGTGCAATCTCTAAAGGGAAAAAGGATGATTCCAATAAATGACCTATAAAAAACCAACCGAGTCCAAACGCGTATAAAGGATTTTTCTTTTTAAAAACAAAAACAGTAGACATTAAAACTAGCAAAAAGATGGCTGAACTTAGCGTGCTCCAGGGTGTGATCAGCGATGTGGACAGGGCTATATCGTCGTGAAATAACCCAAAGGCATCAATACGCGGAATAAGAATGAGTAATAGGTAAAAACTCACGACGCGTAACTCTGTAAGCGTTCGCTCCTGGATATTGAAAGGGCGGCTTGCATAGCCATTGCTTGCGTAATTAATAAGGACGAACAGAACGAGCGTGAAGAGGATGGCAATTGACGTATATATTACGCGCCGTGTGCTTTGTGGAAGCTCGCTAAAACGGGTTAAAAGTGAGCTATTGGGAAACAGGGTTAACTCGAGCCAAATGATAATAAGCGGCACCAGTGCAGCGTTTTCCTTGCTATATAGAGCCAAGATTAAGCAGCTAAGGCTAGCAAGCAACAGCCCTGCATTGCGACTAGTTAAATTGTGTTTTATTAAGTTATTTCTAGCGGCAATATAAGTCGAAAGGCAACCGAGACTAAACAGAGCGCTTAGTGACGTCATACGCTGTACGACGTAAAGAACGCTGGTTAGGTTGATAGGGTGAACGGCCCACAGTAAACAGGCGGCAGCCGCTAAGTAGAATGTTTGGCTGGGGGGGGCAATCTCTTGCTTACATAAGGCGCTCAATTTCCTCAATTGAATGCAGAGTATAAAAAACAAAATAGCGCATAAACTGTGGATAATAACGTTGCTTATTTTAAAAGCAAGGGCTTCGAAACCGCTTGCGAAATAGTAATTTAGGGCAAAACTTAGCATTGCAACGGGCCGTTTGAGCGGGCCCGCTGAGCCGGAAGTTGCGCTAGAAGTTAAAGAGGAATAGTCGAGCGTTTGTATGCGCAATAATGAATTATGTAAAATATTGGGTAAATCATCAAAGATAAATGGCCCGTGTATTCCTGGTGCGTAAATCAGGAAGATTGCGGAGACTAAAAGAAGTAGGAATAAGAGGCGTTTAAACATGGAAAAGCAAATAAAAAAGGGTGGCTAAGCCACCCTTTTTTATAATACGACTAAAGCTTACTTAGGATCTAGGTAAGTATTTGGGAGAAAGATTAGGGCCGCTACAATCTTCAGAAGACTCCCAACTTAAGTTACCACCACTGGCACTGGCAGCTGTTGGTTTATACTGGAAGCAGGCCCCACCAGCATCGCCAAGTTTTGGGTCAGCTTTCAACGTAACTTCAACGTTTCTGCTGCCCTCAATTGTTACCGCTGAAACATATTGTCCGCTAGCACTGGCTAAGCCGAGTGTAGTACCACCACCACCAATACCAGCTAAGGTGCCATTTTCACTCCAGTATAGGTCTATAGCTGTTTTGTATGTGCCGGATAGCGATGCGCCCTCAGCCACGCGTGCTTTGATCGTGTAGTCCTGGTAAGCGGGAATCGCTAACGCCGCTAAGATGCCAATAATCGCAACCACGATCATTAATTCAATTAGGGTAAAACCTTGTTGTGTTTTTTTCATTGTGTTCATTTGTTTCTCCATAAAATTTAATATCTTGCCTTAAGATAAGGAAGCAGAAAGCGTGCCAAAGACAAAAATAGCACAATATTTTTAAAAAATACAGTTATAATGCATTGATTATTATAGGTTAATAATTTTGTTCCTGCTTTGAGTTTGATGTGAATAATAATCTTACAGGGTGAGAAACACGCGCCGGCTGTCAACAAGTGACGTACAGCGTCACCTTCTGACTCATGCTATGTTTAGTTTTTCTAGTCGGTAGCGTAAAGCGCGAAAGGTTATTCCTAACTCTTTTGCGGCTGCCGTTTTATTCCAACGTGTTTTCTCTAATGCGCGCATAATAGCGTCCCTCTCAACATCATCTATATAGCCCTCAAGGCTGCTGATTGGCTGCTGATTAGCTAAGCCCACAGGGCTAGTCACACGGCTATTTTCTTTTGGTAAATAGAGGTCGTTTTCAGTGATTAACGTGTCATTAGATAAGGCGCAAGCACGTTCTAGGATATTTTCTAACTCACGAACATTACCCGGGTAGTGGTAACTTGAGAGAGCATTTAATGCAGATGGACTTAGCTTTTTAACTCCTACCCTAAGGTTAGTTGCATTTTTCTTCAGTAAGTGCGTGACCAGCTGAGGGATGTCACTTTTACGTTCACGTAAGCTGGGAAGCGAAATTTCAATCACATTAATGCGGTAATATAGGTCTTGACGAAACGCTCCACGCTGCACTTGGTCGCTTAAGTTTTGATGACTAGCGCTTAATATTCTAATGTCTACAGATATTTCTTTATCAGCGCCAATAGGGCGTATGGTTTTTTCTTGAACCGCGCGTAATAGTTTAACCTGCATATGTAAAGGTAGGTCTGCAATTTCATCCAGAAATATTGTGCCGCCATCGGCTTGTCGAAACAGCCCTTGTTTATCAGCAATAGCGCCCGTAAAGCTGCCTTTTATATGTCCAAATAACTCACTTTCTAGCAGTTCATCTGGAATTGCTCCGCAATTTATCGGTACAAAATTTTGCTTTGCCCGCGGACCTTTTTCGTGAATAAGTTTAGCCACTAACTCTTTACCTGTACCAGATTCCCCACCTATAAAAACGGGTGCTTGGCTGCGCGCTAGTTGGGCTATTTTAGAGCGTACCTCGCGCATCAGTGTTGATTCACCTAGTAATTGGTCGCGGTTACGCTGATTGGGTGAAAAAGTTGAATCGTTAACATGAATAGCTGCGCTAACCAGTTTTTTTAATACCGTTAAATCAACGGGTTTTGTAACAAAATCGAAAGCGCCCAGTTTGAGCGCTTCAATGGCGGTCTCCATGCTGCCAAAAGCTGTGATTACGGCGGTAGGTATGCATGGATTAGTTTTTTGGATATGCTCTACCAACTCAAGCCCTGTGCCGTCCGGTAGTTGTAAGTCGGTCAGACAAATATCAAAGTGGTGTTTTTTGAGTAATGCTTTTGCTTCAGTTAAATTTTGAGCAGTTTTGCATTGTATGTTCATCCGTGCCAACGTGATGTTCAGTAGCTCACGAATATCGGGTTCGTCATCTAGTACGAGTGCGAGGGGATTGTTCATAGGGTGTTAAACAATTTTTGAGTTGAAGTATAAGGTAAAACAACTGCCGCCATTGCTATTTTGGGTAAAGCGAAGAGTGGCATGATTGAGTTCAGCGAGTTGATTGCTTATATATAGTCCTAAGCCTGTGCCGGACGAGGAGGTGGTGAAAAAAGGCTCAAAAATGCGTTCGACAATATCTGGGTTCATGCCTTTTCCATTATCTGATACGGCAAGGTAAGTTTGTTGGCTGTTTTTTTGTATACCCAAGGTTAGCATAATATTGGGCTCGTCTATATCTTGCTGGCCGTGCTTGAGGGCGTTACTGCAAAGGTTATCAATAATTTGTTTTAACTGGTTTTTGTCAAAAAGAACGGCAATAGTGCTCGTTGGCTTAGTCATAATAAGAGGAGATTGGTTTAAACCGAATTCATTTGTAAATTCGACCTCAAATTCCTTTAGCCACGTAGACATATCTATCACATCAACGGTCGTTTGCTCAAGGCGTGAAAGGTTAAGAATGCTTTTAACGATGCCATTCACACGCTCACTTTGCTGATGAATGATATCTAATAATCGCCTATCGTCCTGCGGTATCTGATCCGATTCAGCTAAAAGCTGTCCGGCGTGGCTGATGGCGCCTAAGGGGTTTCTTATTTCATGCGCGATGCGGGCAGTAAATCCACCCAATAAGGCTAGTTTTTGCTGCTGGACCTGTTGATCAACGACCGACAGATCATCAAGGAAAATAAGATACGCATTTTCAGCGTCGGTCGCTAGCCGATGGAATTGGAGTTGTATGCGTGGTGAGGCAGCTTTGCCTTCAATAATAGCTGTTTGTTGCTTAGGTGAATTAACCCAACAATCAAGAAGCTCAGAAAAATCGGTGGAAACTTCTGCAAGTGGTTTGCCAAGCTTAATGTTGTTTTCAACAAAATGGTTCGCGGCCTTATTTTTTAACAAAATATTTTTATTCGCGTCAATGACGATAACGCCTGAACTGAGTTGCTCGATGATATGGCCGTTTATAAGTTCTAATGTGTAGATATCTTGGCTTTGCTGATGGATTACTTGTTCGGAATCTTCGGCGCGTTTAGTTAACACTAAGGCGAGCGCCGCGATTGCAAAAAATGAAGTGCTAAGGGCGCTAGTGTATGTATACGCAGTCGTATCAAAGACATTTTTATAGTCGGCGTATAGTTGCTCACCCAAGACGGCGAAAGTTGCAAGTGCAGCAAAGGCTAAAGTGCAAACGCCGCCTGCCATTAGCCCGCCTGCCGCCACGCTAACGGCGAGCAAAACACCTAATCCACTGGTAATGCCGCCACTGGCGTGCATAAGTAAGCTCAGCGCAATGATATCAATTAATATCTTGAATTGAACCAACGATTTGTAAGATAAGTGTCGTATTAAAGCGGTGCTAAATAAAGTGAGTGCAAAATAGGCAAGGCTAGCCGAGTAGAACAGTGCCGCATTGCTTTGGCCGAATAAAGAGGGGCCTGTTTCACTGGCAAATAAAACAAAAAAAGCGGCCGAGAGTATTAGCTGGTAGGCGTGAAATACTTTTAGGTTTGACCAGGCTTGTTCTGCAGATAGATAAAACCCCTTGTTATAAGGGCAAGCTATCAGTTTATCGGTTGTTTTTTCTTTTTGTTGCACAGCCTCTAGTATAGAGGCTGTGCTGATTTTATGAGCCATATCAATTATAATAATCGATTATTTATCGGTTTAATTAAAGGAAATAAGCAAATGAATTTACATGAGTATCAAGCAAAACAAGTGTTTGCTGAGTATGGCGTGCCTGTTCCTGCAGGGAAGCCTGCGCGGTCAGTTAAAGAGGCGATTAACGTGGCGAAAGAATTAGGCGGTGATTGCTGGGTAGTTAAAGCGCAGGTTCATGCGGGTGGTCGCGGTAAAGCGGGCGGCGTAAAACTATGCAAGGGCATGGATGAGGTCGAAGAATTCAGTAAAAAGCTATTAGGCTCACGCTTGGTAACACCGCAAACAGGCGCAGAAGGTCTGCCGATTGAAACGTTGATTGTTGAAGAAGTTAAACCAATCGAAAGAGAGTTGTATCTAAGCGCTGTGGTCGATCGTGGTAGCAAGCGTATTATGTTTATGGCATCTGAAGCGGGCGGTATGGATATTGAGGAAGTGGCTGAAGAAACGCCTGAAAAAATCTTGTTAGCCGCTATTGACCCAGTTGCGGGCTTGCAGCCTTTTCAATGCCGTAATATTGCATTCAAAATGGGGCTTGAAGGTAAACAAATCAGCCAATTATTTAAAGTAATGTCGGGTGTTTTGGCGGTGTTTCACGCTAAAGATGCAGGCCAAGTTGAAATTAATCCGCTTATCGTTAATGGTGATGGTGATTTAATTGCCTTGGATGCCAAAGTTAATTTGGACGATAACGCAGCTTATCGCCATCCCGATATGGTCGCTATGCGTGACCCGTCTCAAGAAGACGAAAAAGAACACGCCGCTCAGCAGCACGACCTTAACTACATTACCTTAAACGGTAGCATTGGTTGCATGGTGAATGGTGCAGGCTTGGCGATGGCGACGATGGATTTAGTTAAATTGGAAGGCGGTTTCCCAGCTAACTTTTTAGACGTAGGTGGCGGTGCAACAGCAGAACGGGTGGCCGAAGCATTCAAGCTTATTTTGTCAGACGATAAAGTAAAAGTTGTTTTAGTGAACATCTTTGGCGGTATCGTGCGCTGTAACTTGATCGCTGAGGGTATTATTCAAGCGATCAAAGAGGTGGGTGTTCAAGTGCCGGTTGTGGTCCGTTTAGAAGGGACTAATGCCGACCAAGGCCGCCGAATATTAAAAGACTCAGGTCTTGATATTATTGCCGCGGATGATTTAACGTTAGCTGCAAAAGCAGTCGTAAAAGCAGCGTCTTAAGAGGGAACAGATATGAGTATTTTAATTAATAAAGGCACAAAAGTAATTTGCCAAGGGTTTACCGGCAAACAAGGCACGTTTCATTCAGAACAAGCAATTGCTTACGGTACAAACGTTGTGGGTGGTGTAACGCCGGGTCGTGGTGGCGAAAAGCATTTAGGTTTACCCGTATTTAATACCGTTGAAGACGCGGTTAACGCTACGGGCGCAACAGCAACAATGATTTATGTGCCACCTCCATTTGCAGCAGACGCGGTGTTAGAAGCGGCAGCCGCGGGCATTAAAGTAATCGTTTGTATTACAGAAGGCATCCCCGTCTTAGATATGCTGAAAGTAAAAGCCGCTTTGGAAGCGTATGAGGACGTTGTTTTAATCGGCCCAAATTGCCCAGGAATTATTACACCGGGTGAGTGTAAAATTGGCATTATGCCTGGATTTATCCACCAAGCTGGCTGTATCGGTGTGGTGTCACGTTCGGGCACGTTAACGTATGAAGCTGTGCATCAAACGACCGTTACAGGTTTAGGTCAAACAACCTGTGTTGGCATCGGTGGCGACCCCATCCATGGGATGAGCTTTATCGACGTTATTTCACGCTTCCAAGAAGATGACGCGACGAAAGGCATCATCATGGTGGGCGAAATTGGCGGAACAGCAGAAGAAGAAGCGGCTGAATACATTAAAGAACACGTAACAAAGCCGGTTGTTGGTTATATTGCGGGTGTTACAGCGCCTCCAGGAAAACGTATGGGTCATGCAGGTGCGATTGTCTCGGGTGGTAAAGGCACGGCGGATGCTAAATTTGAAGCGCTTGAAGCGGCTGGTGTGCATATCGTTAAATCACCAACTGAAATGGGCGCGAAGATGAAGGAAATTTTAGGTTAAACCTTCTGTCTCCAAAAAATTAAAGGGTTGCTTTGTACGCAGCCCTTTTTTATGTGCAGTGAAAAAGCCATAATAAAATGTGATGAAAATAGCAATAGTACAATTTAACCCCGTTGTCGGTGATTTAGAAGGCAATGGAAAACGGATGGTGGAATTCTGTCAGCAGGCGATTGAGCAGCGCGCTGCGGCTATTATTTTCCCCGAGCTTGCAATTTCTGGTTATCCGCCAGAAGACTTGTTGTTACGCGTGGATTTCTTGAGTCGTATAGAAAAAGAACTAAAACATCTAGCAGAAGTGGATACTGAATTAACGGTCATGGTTGGTTATTCCGAGAAAGATGGGGTGAGTTTATACAATAGTGTGGCTGTCTTAAGGGGCGGTGAAATAACGGCAAATTACCGGAAACAACAGTTGCCTAACTATGGTGTTTTTGACGAGAAACGTTATTTCAACGCGGGGACTCAGCCCTGCGTGTTTGAGCTCCAAGGGGTTAAAGTTGGTTTAACCATTTGTGAAGACATTTGGTCAAAGGGCGCGTGTGAGCAACTGAAAAATTCAGGCGCCGAGTTAATTATTAATTTGAACGCTTCACCTTTTGAGGTGAATAAAAACGATCTACGAGAGAAGACGGTCAATAAGCGGGTAAAGGAAACAGGCTTGCCCATTATTTATTTGAACCAAGTGGGTGGGCAAGATGAGCTCGTTTTTGACGGAGCCTCGTTTGTTATGAATGGGACGGGTGAAGTCGTGCAGCGCTTACCGGCGTTTGAACAAACGTTGGCGATAGTCGAATTGGATGTTAGTGCAGGCGTTAACATTAAGCACCAATCGTACGCAGAGTATTTACCTGAATTAGACAGTATTTACCAAGCTCTTGTGTTGGGCATTGCGGACTATGTAGAGAAAAATGGGTTTCAGGGAGCGGTGCTGGGCCTTTCAGGTGGGATTGACTCTGCGCTTACGCTCGCGCTTGCGGTTGATGCATTAGGTGTTGACTGTGTAGAAGCTGTTTTAATGCCGTCAAAGTATACAGCCGATATGAGTAATGTAGATGCAATAGAGCAAGCGGAACTGATGGACGTACTATACGAAATAATACCGATTGAACCGGCCGTTCAGGCCTTCTCAGGCATGTTAGAAAAGGCTTTCGAGGGCTATGAAGCTGATGTAACAGAAGAAAATATACAGGCACGATGCCGAGGTGTTTTACTCATGGCGATTTCTAATAAGAAAAGAAAAATTCTGTTAACCACGGGCAATAAAAGTGAGATGAGTGTGGGATATGCAACGCTATACGGTGATATGGCAGGCGGTTTTGCGCCGCTAAAAGACGTGCCAAAAATGATGGTGTATGCGCTCGCAAAATACCGCAATGAGCAATCTCGTGTTATTCCTGAAAGAGTGATTGAGCGGCCGCCTTCTGCTGAACTAGCACCTGACCAAAAGGACGAAGATAGCTTGCCGCAGTATCCAATTTTGGATGAAATTTTAGCGCGTTATATAGAGCAAGACCAAGCACGGGATGAAATTATTGCGGCGGGATTTGAATCGACTGTTGTCGATCGTGTGCTTAAATTAGTAGAGCAAAATGAATATAAACGTCGTCAAGCACCACCCGGTATAAAGGTCACATCACGCTCATTTGGGCGTGAACGCCGCTACCCTATAACGTCTGGTTTTAGCCGTTTATTGAAGGCTAAAAAATAGCGGATAAATGCAGCAACTGGGGTTACTTATCTAGTTCTAAATACTCCCAAACAGATTCAGCAGACGTTTTTTCACGGTCATCGACTTTGTACAAAGGCGGCATACCCTTAGGGTAGTTCAAGTTATAAACACGCTGCGAATACTTGGCTAAATCAGCCATTCCGAGCCTTTTGTAGGCATCAGACATCAATAACAAAGCGCGAGGAACAGCCGTTGTTTTTGGATATTTCTCGATAATATTTTTGCAGCGATTAACGACCGCTATATAGGCACCACGTTTCATATAGTATTGGGCGACGTTCAAATCATACAACGCAAGATTGGAATGTAACGCAATAATTCTTTGTTTTGAATCAGCCGCGTATTGGCTGTTTGGGAAACGTCGTAGCAAGGTTTCAAAGTCGCCTAATGAACGACTGGTGGCACCTGGGTCACGTTGAGTTTTATCAGTCGGTAAGTAGCGCTCAAATAAGCCAATGCCACGGTTAAAATTAATTAAGCCCTTTAGATAATATAAATAGTCGATATTTTCGTAACGCGGGTAAACGCGAATAAAACGGTTAGCTGTGGATAAGGCAGAATCAGGTTCAGAATCTTTGTAGTACGAGTAAGCTAAATCGACTTGTGATTGTTGTGCATAAGTGCCAAAAGGGTATCGTGCTTCTAATTTTTGGAATAATTCAATCGCCGCCGTATAGTTCTCATCGTCCATTTGTTTTTTGGCTTCTTTATAATAGTCGCCAGCAGACCAGTTTGCCGTTTTATCTTCTTCTTCGGCAAAGGGGCTGGGCAAGAGTTCTAGTCCAGCGCAAGCGCTGATAAAAACGGCTAAAAATGCAATAAAAACTAATTTAGTAAAAGGGGTGTTGGCAAATGTCATGGCTTGAATTTTAACTCTATAGTGGAATGAAAAGATTATAATGCCGTAGCCTTTTATTTAAAACAATATTATCCAATTGAAAATAGACCAAACGTTAGAAATAACGATCCCTCAAGAGCTTTCGGGCTTTAGGTTAGACCAAGCGCTAGCTGAGATGTGCCCAGAATACTCGCGCAGCCGCCTGAAAACATGGGTAATCAGCGGCGATATTCGCGTGGATGGCGAAATACTCAGACCAAAAGATAAAGTAAAAAGCGGTGAACTGGTTTTACTAAACCCAGTAGCAGATACTAGCTCCGAAGTTAAAGCAGAGTCCATCGAGCTAAATATTGTGTATGAAGACGAGTCACTATTAGTTGTTAATAAACCAGCGGGTCTGGTTGTTCACCCTGCGGTAGGAAACTGGAATGGTACATTGCAAAATGCACTGTTACACCATGACGCGAGTTTAGAAGGTTTGCCTCGGGCAGGCTTAGTGCATCGAATTGATAAAGATACCAGCGGGTTATTGATGGTGGCGCGTACTTTAACGGCGCATAAAGATTTAGTGGAGCAGTTGCAAGCGAGGGCATTTGAACGCGAATACCTTGCGGTTGTACGAGGTTATATGACGGCGGGTGGATCGGTGGATAAGCCCTTGGCTCGCCACCCAACAGACCGTAAAAAATATGCCGTGCGCGGGGGCGGAAAACAGGCTATTACCCACTACCGTGTAGACACAAGATTTGCCAAACACACCTTGCTCAAAGTTAAACTTGAGACGGGGCGTACGCATCAAATTCGTGTTCATATGTCACATATCAGCCACCCTATAGTGGGCGACCAAGTGTATGGCGGTCGTTTCAAAATGATGGCCAATGCCAGCGAGTTATTGAGCGATACTTTGCGGGCTTTTAAGCGGCAAGCATTGCACGCGGCACGTTTAGGCGTTATCCATCCTGAATCAGGCGAAGCCATTGCTTGGGATTGTCCATTACCAGACGATATGAAAAACTTGGTAAAGGTGTTGGGACAGGAAACCCCTGTGCAATAGCATGGCCGTTGAAAATAAAGCTCGAGTTGAATTTTTAACACCCAATTGGCCCGCGCCACAAAACATAAAAGCCATCTCAACCCGCCGTTCAGGTGGGTTTAGCCACGGCCCATATGCGGGGCTCAATTTAGCAAAGCACGTGGCTGATGACGAAGTTGTTGTGGAACAAAATAGGCGTGCACTTAGTCAGGCTTTGCGATTACCATCCGAGCCCGTTTGGCTGAAACAAGTACACGGAATAGACGTCGCTGAAATCAACGCTGAATCAGCTAAATCAACACCCCAGGCAGATGCGTCAATAGCGCGTAGCAGTGCTCTGGTTTGCGCCATTATGACAGCGGATTGCCTACCAATTTTCTTGTGTAATACGCAAGGCACAGTGGTTGCCGCTGTCCATGCGGGTTGGCGAGGTTTACACGCGGGTGTGATAGAAAATACAGTCGAAAAAATGGGTGAGTCAAAAGATTTGATGGCTTGGCTCGGTCCGGCTATCAGCCCCAGCTGTTTTGAAGTAGGGCAGGAAGTAAAGCAAGCCTTCACGCATAAAAACACAGATATGCAGAGTGCCTTTGTGCAAAAAGAGAATGGTCAATACCTAGCTGACCTATACGCTTTAGCGCGAACCATATTAATTAAAAGCGGGGTAGAAAAAATTTATGGCGGTGAACAATGCACGTACAATAATCCGGATAAGTTTTTTTCGTATCGACGCGACGCGGTGACAGGCCGAATGGCGTCGTTAATTTGGATGCAATCTTAATCTTTGAATATATGAGTGTTTTAAGCTGGATTATTCTTTTTACCCTTTTAGGTGGTGTGCTGAGTGTGTTAATGGCATCGCTAGTTTTATTGGTGTCGAAAAAAACTATCAGCAAAACTTTACCATTCAGCGTTAGCTTTGCCACAGGCGCGTTATTGAGCGTCTCGTTCGTTGGTTTAATCCCACATGCGTTGGAAGAGGTAGGTGCAGAGAATTTTCATACCTTATCCATCACCATTCTGGGTGGTTTGATGTTCTTCTTTGTATTAGAAAAACTCGTTTTGTGGCGGCACTGTCACCATGATGATTGCGAGGGGCACGTTGACGTGCACGCGCACAGTCATAAGTCTGCGGGTACGTTAATACTGGTCGGCGATAGCGTTCATAACTTTGTCGATGGGGTTTTAATTGCAGCGGCTTTTTTAACCGATGTTCACCTCGGTATTGTTACGGCACTGGCGGTTACAACGCACGAAATTCCACAGGAAGTGGGTGATTTTGCGATTCTATTACAAAGTGGCTTTTCGCGTAAAAAAGCCTTTTTTTATAATATAATTTCAAGTTTTGCGACCTTAGCAGGCGGGTTATTGGCTTATTTCTGGTTAGAAGATTTCCAGTCAGTTTTACCCTACGTGCTGGCTTTTGCTGCGGCCAGTTTTATTTATATCGCAGTGGCCGATTTGATTCCTACCTTGCACAAACGAGTAAGCCCCATGGCGGCGGTGGAGCAAATATTCTTGATGTTATGCGGCATCGGCCTGATAGGTTGGCTACATAGCTTTATTCATTAATTTTTCTTCGAGCAGCTTATATTTTTGTAAGGCCTTGAAAAATAGAGCTTTATCCCCATATATAAAGCATCAAAATTAATTTAACGGGTGTTTTTATGCGAATGGATAAGCTTACCAGCCAGTTCCAACTTGCCTTATCAGACGCGCAAAGTTTAGCGTTAGGCAAAGACCATCAGTTTATAGAACCTGCGCACTTAGCCGTAGCGATGCTCGATCAGCAAGGCACCAGCGTGCGCCATTTGTTGCAGCTCGCGGGCGCTAATGTGAATCAACTTCGCTCTACATTAGGCGAGGTGCTCGACCGCATGCCAACGGTACAGGGCACGCAAGGGGATGTGCAGATATCAAATGATTTAAGTCGGCTATTCAATCTTACCGACAAACTCGCGCAAAAAAGGCAAGACACCTATATTTCTAGTGAACTGTTTATATTGGCTGCGTTTGGCGATAAAGGGCAGTTGGGTAAGGCATTGCAAGGATCGGGTGTCACCAAAAGCGTGTTGGAAAAAGCAATCGACGACGTACGCGGTGGCGAGGCCGTGAAGGACCAAAATGCCGAAGAGAACCGTCAGGCGCTAGAGAAATACAGCATCGATTTAACCGAGCGCGCAGAGCAAGGCAAGTTAGACCCCGTGATTGGTCGGGACGAAGAAATACGCCGTACGATTCAAGTATTACAGCGCCGTACAAAGAATAACCCCGTGCTCATTGGTGAGCCAGGTGTGGGTAAAACGGCTATTGTAGAAGGCTTAGCGCAGCGTATCATTAATGGCGAAGTGCCAGAGAGCTTAAAAGGTAAACGTTTACTCTCGTTGGACATGGCGGCTTTGATTGCGGGCGCTAAATTCCGAGGGGAATTTGAAGAGCGCCTAAAATCTGTGCTCAATGATGTGGCTAAACAAGAGGGCCAAGTCATTCTCTTCATCGATGAATTACACACCATGGTCGGCGCAGGCAAGGGCGACGGTGCGATGGACGCGGGTAATATGTTGAAGCCAGCGCTTGCCCGTGGTGATTTGCACTGCGTAGGTGCAACCACCTTAGACGAATACCGTCAGTACATTGAAAAAGATGCAGCGCTTGAACGCCGCTTCCAAAAAGTGTTGGTCGACGAGCCCACGGTGGAAGATACCATCGCTATTTTGCGTGGCCTTAAAGAACGCTACGAGGTGCATCACAGCGTGGATATTACCGACCCCGCGATTGTATCCGCGGCAGTATTGTCACATCGTTATATAACTGATCGCCAATTACCGGATAAGGCGATTGATTTAATCGACGAATCCGCTAGCCGTATTCGTATGGAAATGGATTCAAAGCCTGAATCAATGGATCGTTTGGAGCGCCGATTAATTCAGTTAAAAATTGAACGTGAAGCGTTAAAGAAAGAAACGGACGATGCCTCTATTAAGCGATTGCAATTGCTTGAGTCTGAAATCGACGAGCTTGAAAAAGAATACGCCGATTTAGACGAAGTATGGAAATCTGAAAAAGCCGCGATGCAAGGCAGTGCACAACACAAAGAAGAGCTGGAACGGGTAAAGCTTGAGTTGGAAACAGCTCGACGTGCAGGCGATTTAACGCGTATGTCGGAGTTGCAATATGGCGAAATACCCCGCTTGGAAAAGTTAATTCAAGAAGCTGAACAGGGGAGTGATGATCAGGTGTTTACTTTGTTGCGAAATAAAGTGACCGAAGAAGAAATTGCCGAAGTCGTGTCTAAATGGACCGGAATTCCCGTGTCTAAAATGCTCGAAGGAGAACGCAAGAAATTACTGCAAATGGAGGCTAATTTAGGTAATCGTATCATTGGACAAGATGAAGCAGTTAAGGCAGTGAGTGACGCGATTCGCCGATCGCGCGCGGGCCTGTCAGACCCTAATCGCCCGAATGGATCGTTTTTATTCCTCGGGCCAACGGGTGTAGGTAAAACCGAATTATGTAAAGCGCTCGCTGAATTCTTATTTGATACCGAAGAAGCCATTGTGCGTATCGATATGTCCGAGTTCATGGAAAAGCATTCAGTCGCAAGATTAATTGGCGCACCTCCTGGATATGTTGGTTATGAGGAAGGCGGCTATTTAACCGAAGCGATTCGCCGTAGACCTTACAGTGTCATATTGATGGACGAAGTAGAGAAAGCGCACCCCGATGTTTTTAATATTCTATTACAAGTATTAGATGACGGCCGCTTAACCGATGGCCAAGGGCGTACCGTGGATTTCCGCAATACCGTTATCGTGATGACGTCAAACTTGGGTTCAGACCGTATTCAAGAGTTAGCGGGTGAATCACATTATGATGAAATGAAAAACGCGGTGATGGAAGTGGTCGGAAGCCATTTCCGCCCAGAATTTATCAATCGTATTGATGAATCGGTAGTATTCCACCCATTAGGCCGCGCGCAAATTCGTGCGATTACGACGATACAGGTCGACGTATTACGTAAACGCCTACAAGAGCGCGAGATTGATTTACAGGTGTCAGAAGCTGCATTGGATAAATTAGGCGAAGCTGGTTTTGATTCGGTGTATGGTGCAAGGCCGCTTAAAAGAGCGATTCAACAGCGCTTAGAAAATGCCTTAGCGCACGATATATTGGCGGGTGAGTTTATGCCAGGCGATGTGGTTAAAGTTGATTTAGAGGGTGATGAGTTGGCTTTCAAAAAAGTCAACTAAAGGCTTATTTATCGCTAAACCAAATATCGCCGAACCATGCCTGTGTGGCTGCACCCGTTTGATCGGTGTCCGTCATAATGGCGATGGCGTGGACTTTCGTGATGGTGATACCGAATGTTTTTTTAATATCTTCTAAAACATTTCTGCTTTCAGTATGCCACTGGTTGGTTTTATCGTTACCGGCTTTTACCGCAAACATTTGAGCATTGCTCGTGAACGGGTTGGGCCAGTGTTCACCAGCATTCGCTTGGTTTGCCCAAACGTAATTTAAGGTTTTGGTCTGCCAGAAAAACGGACCATTGGAAAATACAACGTAAACGCGTGCGCTAAAGTCATCTCCTGATTTTACACGTTCGTTTTTACTTTTGATTGTGTTCTTAATTTTCCATGACCAATGAATGATGGGTGTTTTAATTAAATTGATATCAATGGTTTTAAATAAGCCAGAGGCAGCATTTGAACTTAACGAGGTTAATGTAGCTGGTAGATCTTCTGATGCTCGAATTTGATATAGAGTTTGCCCCGAAAATTCTTTTACTTGCCAACCCGACAGGTCATGGTCAGAGAATTTTCCGACAAAAACTGATTCTGCTAAGCAGGTAAAACTGAATAGCATTCCGATTAGGAGTAGAGTCGATTGTCTTTCTTTCATATTGGCTAATAATGAGTTTAATCATGTAATGAGAGCTTAAACGGTGAGCTTTTCTTTCAGTAAGAGACCTTTGTACGAAAGCTCTTTCACTCCTATGCGGCGTCGGCTAAAGCCGCCTACTGTCGGTAAAAACGCCTACTTTTGGTGCCTAGAAGCGAAATCTTCTTCCGTGCAAAGGTCTCAGTAAATAAGTTATTTATTTTGTTTTGTATGATGGCTTTTGAAGGCGCTGCATTTATAATACAAACATATTAAATATTAAGAGTATTTCATACTATGGCTTCTAAAAACTACCTCACGGGCTTGTTTGGCGCCTCTCCAGTGGCCCCTCTTCAGTCACACATGACAATTGTCGACGAGTGTGTATCGAAGTTAATTGGTTTATTCGAGCACATGGCCAAAGGCGATACCGATGCTGTAAAAGAGACGTACCACGAGATTGCCGCACTTGAGCAAAAAGCAGATGACCAAAAGCATCTATTGCGCGAGCAGTTGCCGACGGGTTTGTTTATGCCCATTGAGCGCCAAGATTTATTAGATTCTTTGCGAGTTCAAGATTTGCTAGCGAACCGCGCTAGGGATATCGCAGGCATTGTCGTTAGTCGCAATCTTCAGTTTCCCAAGCAAGCGGCTGCAAGAGCCATTGAGTTAGTAAAAGCAACGGTTGAAACGTGCCATCAAGCTTTAAAGGTAGTTAATGAGTTAGACGAGCTCATTGAAACAGGTTTTAGAGGCCATGCAGTACGCGTGGTTGAGAAAATGCTGGTGGAGCTTGATGACCTAGAATCAGAGACAGATCGTATTCAAGTTGATTTGCGCTCAGATCTATTTGCCGTTGAAAAAGTTTTATATGCTGTAGACGTCATGTTTATGTATCGGGTAATCGAATCAATTGCCGATATTGCAGACGACGCTGAACGCGTTGGGCGCAGGTTTCAGCAAATGTTAGCTAAATAAGAGGGTGTAGAGATGGATTTTGGTACAACTTATTTAGTTTTAGCGGTTATTTTTGGTCTCTTCATGGCCTGGGGTATTGGTGCGAATGATGTGGCGAATGCGATGGCAACCTCGGTGGGTTCCAAAGCTATCACCATTAAACAGGCCGTTATTATTGCGGCCATTTTTGAATTCGCCGGCGCGATTTTGGCAGGTGGTCAGGTCACGTCCACTATTCGTAAAGGCATTGTCGATGTAAGTAGCCTAGGGGCGACGCCGGAGGTGCTTGTTTTTGGCATGCTCGCGGCGCTATTAGCAGCGGGTACTTGGCTGTTGGTCGCATCCTTTAAAGGTTGGCCCGTTTCTACTACCCACTCTATTGTTGGCTCCATCGTCGGTTTTGCCATCGTTGGTATTGGTATGGATGCGGTGTACTGGGGCAAAATTGGCAAAATTGTGATGAGCTGGGTTACCTCGCCATTGCTTGCCGGTGTTATTGCTTTTATGCTGTTTCGCTCGGTCCAAGTCGTTATTCTAGATACCGAAAAACCATTTGAAAACGCAAAACGTTATGTGCCTTACTATATTTTCTTAGTGGGCTTTATGCTGACTTTAGTCACCATCATGAAAGGGCTAAAGCACGTTGGGGTAGATTTGCCTATCGGGACGTCAGTGCTCATTGCGGCTGGCTGTGGCGTGTTAACCACCTGCTTGGGCAAGTACCTTGTCGGTCGAGTTAAATTTGATCCCAGCGCAGATCGTGATTTCCACTATGCCAACGTGGAAAAGATTTTCGGCGCTTTGATGGTTTTAACCGCTTGTGCGATGGCATTTGCTCACGGCTCAAACGATGTGGCGAATGCTATTGGGCCGTTGGCTGCAATTAATAGTATTGTGCAAACTGGTGAGCTGTCACAAAAATCAGCGCTACCTATTTGGATACTGTTTGTGGGGGGTGTGGGTATCGTCTTAGGCTTGGCGATGTACGGTCGTAAAGTGATTGAAACCGTCGGTACAAAAATTACTGAGTTAACCCCAAGTCGTGGTTTTTGTTGCACCATTTCTGCGGCTACAACGGTCGTGCTGGCGTCGGGTATGGGCTTGCCTATTTCCACAACTCACACCATGGTGGGTGCGGTGCTGGGTGTGGGTATGGCACGTGGTATTTCATCACTTAATATGGACGTGGTTCGGGGTATCTTTATGTCATGGATTATCACCTTACCGATTGGCGGCGTGCTGGCGATTATCTTCTTCTTTATTTTGCAGGGTATTTTTGTTTAGAACGAAGTGCTCCCAAATTTTTGACGTGACTTTTTTGTAAATTTTGAAATGAAATTGACAGAAACGCATTATAAGTTGATTGCTAAATTGGCGGATGGTCAGTTTTATTCGGGCCAGCAGTTGGCAGATGAATTGAACGTCAGCAGAACATCTATCTGGAATTACCTTAAAACTCTCGAGGGCACAGGGCTCTCTCTACACGCTGTTAAGGGTAAAGGGACGCGTTTGGCCGTTCCAATTGAGTTGCTCGAGGCGGATAAAATAAACGTATCATTATCATCGCGCAGTCGAGAAGTTTTATCGCAATTAGAGCTTTTGACGTCAACCGACTCGACAAATCATTATTTAACTCAGAAAAACGCGCAGCAGAGACTAGCCAGTGGCTCTGTTTGCGTGGCGGAAAATCAAACGGCAGGCAGGGGCCGCTTAGGGCGTACGTGGGTGTCACCGTACGGACAAAACATCTATATTTCTTTTTTGTGGAATTTCAAAGCGGGTTTAAGTGGCTTATCTGGCTTAAGTCTAGCCTGTGGCGTGGCTGTGTGCAACGCGTTAAAAAGCAATGGGCTAACCGAACACGGTTTAAAATGGCCCAATGATATATTGTGGGAAAGAAAAAAAATTGGCGGTATTTTGGTCGAAGTGCAAGGTGAAAGTCAGGGCGATTCCACCGCCGTTATTGGTATCGGCGTCAACTATAAAATGAGCACCGAAGCATCCGGTGATATTGACCAACCGTGGGTTGATTTAAATCGCGCGTTAAATGGAAAGGTACCAAGTAGAAACAAAGTGGTGGGTGATTTGATTAATGAAATTTTGCCCGTACTAGCCGTTTATGAAGACACAGGCTTGCCGCCCTATGTTGAAAGTTGGAATAAATACGATTGCCATAAAAATAAAAAGGTCAACATTATCAAAGCTGGAAAATCGAGTGAGTTTGTTGCAAAAGGTATTAGCGCATCGGGTGAGTTGAAATTATTAAATGCGCAGGGCGGTATTGAAAAAATCATGTCGGGTGAAATAAGCCTTAGGATGGACGACTAATGACAGTCTTATTAATTGACCGAGGTAACACGCGCACGAAATGGCAGCTACATGAATCAAACGACATGATAACGCGCGGTGTTAGTGCGAATGATGAAAGCTTGGAAAGCATTTTTTCTGGCTTAACGAAACAATCACTTTCTGGCGTCTACGTGGCCAGCGTTGTGGGTGAAAGTTTTGAGAAAGAGCTGAGCCAATGGGCTGAAAAAAATAATTGGCCAAGCCCTGTTTTTATACGCAGTGAGAAACAGGCATTTGGTGTAAGTAATGCTTATGCGAAGCCGACAGATCTTGGGGTGGATCGTTGGCTAACTTTAGTCGCGGTTCATCAAAGCCACACGGGTTTAGTGTGCATTGTGGATTGCGGTACGGCCTTCACGATTGATTTTGTTAACGCAGACGGAAGACACTTGGGAGGTTTTATTTTGCCCGGTATTAACCTGATGAAAAGTAGTTTGTTAAATAATACAGATAACATAAAAGTAGCTGGCGAGGATGAGCAAGTGTTGTTAGGCACCAGTACTAGCCAAGCCGTTGCGCTGGCTCCTGCGCAAGCACTAGCCGCGTTCGCGCAGAAAAAAATGCAACAAGTGGAAAGCGATACCGGCGCTGTTGCGCAGATCGTCTTAACAGGTGGTGAATCGAACTTATTAGAAGATCTGTTAGGCCTAGATTGTCATCTAGAACAAGACCTAGTGCTTAAAGGTTTGTATTTGTACGCACAGAAAAATCCATGAAAAATTTCTTTTTATTCTTAGCGCTCATCAATATTGCATTTTTATTATGGGCGGCCAGTACGCAGAAAAGTACCACTAAAGTTGTCGCTGATGCTCCACTGTATAACGGCGCTAAGTTGGAAAGCTTGCGGCTTATTCCGTTTGAAGAAAAACAGTCGAGCAAGAAAGCGTCGGAAGCATCTAAGTTTCCCCCGGTAATTGAAAGTGAGGCCGCGTTAGAGCCTAAGGCCGAACAGGATGAAGGTGTTTGTTTTGAGTTGGGGAGTTTTAACGATGATCTTACAGCAAAAAAAGTTGCCGAAGCGTTAGGCGGTTTAGCGCAACAGATTGTGCTGCTTGATAAATCAAAACCTGTAATTTATAGATGTTGGGTTGTGTTACCCGCTGCGTCAAGCTGGGAACAATCCAATCAGAATTTCGTCGATTTAAAAAATAAGAATGCGGGTGATATGTGGCTCATGCCTAATGGCGAAAATAAGGGGGTCAGTATGCGGTTCCCCCATTTGACTGGGCACCATCCTAACAAATCATAACTTTGTTTTTTGTTCTAATAACAGAGGTTTGGGGCTTGCCCCAACTTGGACGAAGTCCAAGCCCTAACTTGAACCTTAAAGGTTTGATATCAAGTTAGGCATTATTACTCCGATAAAACCTATTTTCATAATCACTTGGTGAGTAATAGCCAATCGTTGAGTGCCGCCTAACTGGATTGTAAAATGATTCAATATACTCAAATATAGCACTCTTTGCCTGTTGTCGTGTGGCGTAGCTTTGTTGGTTGATTAACTCGGTCTTTATTGTATTAAAAAAACTCTCAGCAACAGCATAATCGTGACATTCTCCCTTTCTACTCATGCTTTGGGTGATGTTATTTGCTTTGAATAGGTTTATATATTCATAAGCCCTATTAAGTTGAACCTTGGTCGGAATGCAGTAATACTTGTTGTTTTGGCTTGTTGTTTATTGCCATTGTGAGTGCTGCAATAACTAATGCTGTATTAGTGTTTTTACTCATTGACCAACCTACAACCTTACGAGAATACAAATCAATCACGCATGCTAAATACAGCCAACCTTGTTTAGTCAAAAACTCTAGCACCTTCAATCGTTCTGTACTTATGCTTGTATCCATCTCGTTACTTATCGCATAACCGGCTAATCGATAGAAGCCTTTAATTCCGTAACCTATGTGTTGATATTGCACCGCTATTCTCCTGCGCTATAGTGCAATATCTTTCTGAACTTATACAGACGCCAAAGTCTTGCTGACTGTCGCCATTGTTCCGGGTTTTACCATTCTCCCCGCACAGGCAGCAGAGGACATAACAACAGACAGAATCACTCAGGTTGAATTGAATGCCCCTGACGACAGCCTCACCATTACCGAAGGCGGTTCAGTTACCACCACAGGCACAGGTGTTCACGCCATTAATTCAACAGGTGCTACTACCACTATCACCAACAGGGGCACGATTACCACCACAGGGTCTAAGTCTGACGGCCTGTACTCGACTGGTTCAAATGCCAAGTTCACCAACAACGGTATAATTAAAACCATAGGATCTGGGTCTGACGGCATTAACTCATATGATCGTGCGCATGAGAAAAACAAAAGCACTCAGTCTGCCGTTAATGCCGTTATCACCAACAGCGGCATAATTACAACCACAGGGGATGAAGCTGACGGCATTCGAATAACAGGTGCAAATGCCATCATCCATAACAGCGGCATTATCTCTACTACTGGCACAGGCGCTACTTACGCCATTTCTGGCGGCATCAATAACAGCACCCTTAATTTATATGCTGGCTCGCAAATATTCGGTCGGATTGATTTAGGAGGTAGTACGGATAGCGATACAGTCAATATTTATAGCGGGAGAGGGCTGGGCGTATCGGCAGCAATCAGCTTTGAAAATACCGAAACACTTAATATATTGGGTAATGTTGTCGGTTCCAAGTTCGACACCAAGACAGGCAAGGGTTTCATTGGCGTTGATCCTACTGCCGAGGCTACACGCTCGGTTATCTTATCAGGCTTAACCTCGGCTATTCATCAGGTTGTCAGCCAGCGGATGGCACAAACAGCTAACTCTAGTTTGTTGCAACGAGACAAACCCATTACTTGGATACAGGCATTTGGTGGTACTTTTGAGCGTGATAGCAAAAGCAATGTACTGGCTTATGACAGCGATCAGATAGGGTTTACCCTAGGCCATGAACGCCAAATCCACGGAGGCACATTAGGTTTCATCGGCGGTTATGCCTACTCAGATACAGACTCTGCTGATATTAAATCCTTTAAAACCGAGGTGTATAATTACTTTATAGGTGCTTATGGAGGCTTTAGCTTTGTTGATGCCTTGGGCGATGCCAATCTTACCGGCTCAGCGCTTGCAGGTTACAGCAAACATGAGAATCAGCGTTTAGTCGCTGATAATATCAATCGCCATGATATTGCTACTGCTGATATAGACAGTTTCTTTGTAAGCCCTTCATTGACCCTAAGCGCCGCATTCTCTGTTGCCGATAAGATAGAAATACGGCCTTTTGCGGCTATAAACTACAGTGTTGCCTGGATGGACGGTTATACCGAGCAAGGCACGACAAGGGCTGACCTGAAAGTAGACGATCGCACCTTACAAACGGTAAGCGGCAGACTGCAACTCGCCAGTGCCTGCCTTATAGATGAGGGTAGTGAGATAGAGTTACGCGCAGGTGTCAACAGCCGTCACAGCTTTGATGACGATACCAACTTTAGTATAAAGGGAAATCGTTTTAGCTATGGCGCTGACGGTAATGACAACACAGCAGGCTTTGTCGGTGCTAATTTCCGTGTTAGCACAACAAACCAGCTAGAGATTATTGCAGACATAGAATATGCCGAAAGCGACAATGAAACCCGTTTGGGTGGCACAGTCGGCTTAAATTATTGCTTTTAGCACATCGGGATTAGCAAAAACGGAAACGGTCAAAAACAAACAGAAAAACAACAACGTATTTCTTATTAAACAATAAAGGGATCAGATTGAAGTTCCCCTTATGTTCAACTCTACCCTCCATTTATAGATCATATTCCTGCGCAAACCTAAACCTCTTGCAAGCTGTGCTATACAGATATTTGGTTGGTTTGTTAATTGTAGGGTTTCTAGTTTAAAGGCTTTGGTGTATTTTCTGATAAAGGGCTCGCAGAAAATAGATTAAGAACATTGTCTAAAAAGCAAAGTGGCGTAAAAATCATTAATAGAAATAGCGCAGATGAATTAACGGTTGAGTACCGTATAAAACTTGACCGCGTGTTTAATAAAAAAGTTAAAAGCGATTATCTAAAAATCCGCGCGGCTGAGCCGAATATGAGTATTCGTAGAATTAGCTGCTAAGTGTATTGCTCAGAGTGTTGATATCCCTTAGAATACACGCCCTGATGCTGGTGTAGCTCAGTCGGTAGAGCAGCTGATTTGTAATCAGCCGGTCGGTGGTTCGAATCCTCTCACCAGCTCCATTTTCCGTAAGGATGTATAAAAGGCGAAACACTGTGTTTCGCCTTTTATACTTTGGCCATCCTTTAAATTTTCACTGATTGCAAAATACGTTCAATTTAGCGAAAATATACGGTTCATTCGGTATAGACCGATCATTTCTCTTCTTTGTTTGTCAAATAATTGGGAGAGCTAGCTTTGGAAAGAATTATGAAAAAAACGATGTACGAAAAAATTTGGGAAAGCCACTTTGTTCACCAAGAACCAGGCCAGGCACCCTTGCTATATGTTGACAGGCATTTGATGCACGAAGTCACTAGCCCGCAAGCATTTGAAGGTTTACGCATGGCGAAGAGACCTGTGCGCAACCCACATAGCATTTTGGCAACGATGGATCATTGTGTGCCAACGAAAAATCGTGATTTACCTATTGCTGACCCGATTGCTAAAAAGCAAATTGAAACGATGGCGGTTAACTGTGATGAGAATGGCTTAAATTTATACGACATGGAAAGCCCCGATAACGGCGTGATTCACGTGATAGTGCCTGAGCACGGCTTTGTACACCCCGGTATGGTCGTGGTCTGTGGCGATAGCCACACGGCAACGCACGGTGCATTCGGCGCGTTAGCATTTGGCATTGGTACGTCGGAAGTTGAACACGTGATGGCGACGCAAACCTTGCCGCAGCAAAAATCAAAAACGATGCTGGTACAGGTTGATGGCATCTTATCCAAACACTGTACGGCTAAAGATATTGCCTTAGCGATTATCGGTGTAACCGGTACTGCAGGTGGAACAGGCTATGTAATGGAGTATGCCGGCGAAGCTATCGATGCGTTATCAATGGAAGGCCGTATGACGGTCTGTAATATGGCAATCGAAGCGGGCGCGCGTGCAGGCATGGTGGCTCCCGATTACAAAACATTCGATTTCTTAGCAGGCAAAGAATTCGCCCCAAAAGGCGAACAATGGGAACAAGCGCTAAGTTACTGGAAGTCATTAGTAACAGATGAGGGTGCTGAGTTTGACACTGTGGTTACTTTGGATGCATCAAAAATTTCGCCACAAGTGACGTGGGGAACGTCACCTGAGCAGGTTGTAGGTGTTAATGGCGTGGTGCCGGCTCCTACAAGTTTTGGCAACAAAGGTAAGCGTATTGCCTGCGAAGGTGCGTTGAAATATATGGACCTTGCAGCGAATACTAAAATAACCGATATCGAGATTGATTACGTGTTCATCGGTTCATGCACGAATGGACGTATTGAAGATTTCCGTGATGCGGCGGCAATGGCAAAGGGTACGCAAGTAGCCGAAGGCGTTACAGCCATCGCAGTGCCAGGTTCGTTCCATGTGAAGATTCAAGCCGAGAAAGAAGGCATTGATAAAATCTTTAAAGACGCGGGTTGGGAATGGCGTGAGCCAGGCTGTTCTATGTGCTTAGCTATGAACGGTGATGAACTAAAAGATGGCCAACGCTGTGCGTCAACATCAAACCGTAACTTCGAAGGGCGCCAGGGCAAAGGCGGACGCACCCATTTGGTGTCACCCGCGATGGCTGCGGCGGCGGCTTCGGCAGGTCGCTTCGTCGATATCAGTAAATTAGGTTAATACTATGGAACAATATAAAAAACACGAAAGCGTTGCGGCGTTGATGAATAGAAATAACGTCGATACCGATCAAATCATTCCTAAACAGTTTTTGAAAAAAGTAGAGCGTACAGGCTTTGGCGTGCACTTATTTCACGATTGGCGTTATAACGACGATGGCGTAACCGATAATCCAGATTTTGAGTTAAACAAGTCATCCTTTAAAGACGCAAAAATCCTTGTGGCGGGCGATAACTTTGGCTGTGGTTCATCGCGTGAACACGCGCCGTGGGCGATTGCGGATTATGGTTTTAATACTATTATCTCTACAAGTTATGCGGATATCTTTTATAACAACTGCTTTAAAAATGGCATTTTGGCTATCGTTGTCGATGAGAGCCAGCTAGACGCATTGATGCAAGAAATTAACGCAAATGAAGGCGTTAGTTTTGCTGTGGATTTAGAAAACCAAACAGTCACTACGCCAGCGGGTAATGGTTTTTCATTCGAGATCGACCCCTTCCGCAAAGAAAACATGATTAAAGGTTTGGACGATATTGGTTTAACCCTAAAGCACGTCGATAAAATCGGCGAATACGAAGAGCAGCACAAAAAGCGCTACCCTTGGCTCTGGGCGTAAGCATCTAAATAGGCGAACTAAATAAATAAGACGATGGAATCCCGATATATCCAAGTGATGGATACCACCTTGCGTGATGGTGAACAAACGCAGGGCGTTTCGTTTTCGCCTGCAGAAAAAGTCAGCATCGCAAAAGCTTTATTGGAATCGTTGCGTGTTGACCGCGTAGAAGTCGCTTCGGCCTGCGTTTCAGACGGTGAAAAAGAAGCGGTTCGTAATATCAACGAATGGGCAAAAACCGAAGGCTTTGACGGCGCGGTAGAAGTGCTTGGTTTTGCAGACCATAAACGCAGTGTGGATTGGATTGTAGACGCTAATGGGCAAGTGATTAACTTGCTTACAAAAGGTAGCGAAAAGCACTGCCGCGAACAACTCGGAAAAACCCTTGAAGAACACGTAGAGCAGGTGCTTAACACTGTTAACTATGCGTTAGAGCAAGGCTTAAAGGTAAATGTTTATCTTGAGGACTGGTCGAACGGTTACGCCGATAGCCCCGATTACGTTTTTGCCTTTATGGATGCTATTAAAGATTCAGGTATAGACCATTTTATGCTGCCAGACACCTTGGGAGTTATGTCGCCAGAAGAAGTATTTGATGCGTTAAGTGATATGTGTGCGCGGTACCCCGATGTTCAGTTCGACTTTCATCCGCATAATGACTACGGCTTAGGCACGGCGAATATCATGGCGGCTGTACGCGCTGGCATCAGTGCTATCCACTGTACCGTTAATTGTTTAGGCGAGCGCGCGGGTAACGCTTCCGTGTCAGAAGTGACCGTCGTATTGCGCGATAAAATGGGTATGGAGCTATCGATTGATGAGAGCAATATCGTCCGTTTGAGCAATATGGTAGAAAACTTTTCAGGCAAGTGGGTATCGGCCAACGCACCTATTATTGGTGATGATGTGTTTACCCAAACAGCGGGTATTCATGCCGACGGCGATAAAAAAGGCGGTTTGTATGAAAGCAAACTCAGCCCAGAGCGCTTCGCCAGAATACGCAGCTATGCGCTGGGTAAAATGAGCGGCAAAGCATCGTTGAGCAAAAATTTAGAACGTTTGGGTATTGAATTATCGGAAGAAAATCAGAGAAAAGTTTTGGCGCGCATTGTGCGTTTGGGTGACTCAAAGCAAACCATCACTACCGAAGACTTACCGTTCATTATTGCCGATGTTTTAGAAAGCGAAAGCTACAAGCACATTAGATTACTTGATTGCTCTATTACCAGTCGTTTGGATGAGTCATCTGCTGCCAGTATTAGGGTGGATATAAAGGGCAAAGAGCACGCGTCTGAAGGTACTGGAAACGGTGGGTTTGATGCGTTTATAGATGCCATTAACAAAGTGCTTGGCGAATACGACACGGTATTGCCAGAACTGGCGGATTACGAAGTGCGCATACCAAAAGGTGGCCACACCAGCGCGCTAACCGAGTGTGTTATTACGTGGGAAAATGAATTTAAGAAACGCAAAACACGGGGTGTTCACTCTAACCAAGTGTTCGCATCTATTTTGGCGGCACTGCGGATGATTAATATTCAGCTGCACGAAAAAGCATAAAGGCTTTGAATTAGGTAAGAAGATACAAGTGCAGAAAATTAATTTCATACTATACTTTTTGTTATATAATGTTTAACCAAATTTATTTAGTGATGTTTTTTTGACTGCGTCATAAAAAATAGGAGTAGATATTAATGAAAATAGATGAAAGTAACTCAAGTATAGAATTTAACAATGTTTTTCGTGCAACGGTTAGTGTTAACGATGTAAAAGGTGAGACGGTTAAGGTCAACAGTTACTCATTCACTAATACAAACTCAAAAGGAGATTTTAAGCCAGTGAGGAATGTTGAAGACTTAAACGGTTTGCATGAGCTTGGTTTAAAATCTGCAAAAAGAACTTTTGCTATAATGAATGCAGAGTAATATAAACACAGGCTTTACTAAAGCACCTTTCAGGTGCTTTTTTTTTATTTTAAGGTGAGGTGAGATTTGATATTTTCCGATAATGAAACTACCGATTATTTTGAAATAATGGCGTTGATTGATAGTTTTGCAGAAGCTAATAGTGCAAAAATATCACTAAATAATGATAAACTTTTTTATGCAATTAAAAGAATATATGCTGATTTTCCTTGCATTGATGGCGCGCAAAATGCAAATGTTTTCAAAAAATCTGCTGCGTTTACATGTGAGTTTATTGGTGAGCAAATTGTGGAGTCATTTGAATGTGAAATGTCGGATAAGCTTAAAAAAATACCTAATAATGGGAATCAAATACTAGCATTTCATATTGTGTCCACAATGTTATGTGGGGCAACGGTACAAGATGGGAATAAAATTATAGAGAATTCAATTCATCTGTCTAGTCATTCATATGTTGATATTATTGATGCACTTACCGGAATTACAGCACAAGGAAGCTTTAAGTTAGTTACGGTATTATTTGAGCAGTTGGTATATAAAACTAATCCTGACTTGCAATATGACGTTGTGGAACTTTGAGTTTGACAAATAAGAATAGATACATAAAAAAAGGCTTACATAATGTAAGCCTTTTTTTATGTTCTAAACAGTTAAGTGCTATACCGTTGGCATCGCTTTTAATTTTTCAACAACCTTATCACCAAAGGCATCGGTGCTAATCATATTAACGCCAGAGCCCGGTTTTGAAAGGTCAGCCGTAGAATAACCATCCGTAAACACATCTTGCATCGCAGCCCATACATTGGCGGCTTCATCCACCATGCCAAAGCTGTACTCAAGCATCATTGCGATTGAACCTATCATTGAATAAGGGTTGGCAATGTTTTTGCCTGCAATATCAGGTGCAGAGCCGTGTGATGGTTCGTAGTAAGCTTTCTTGTCGCCTAAGCAAGCAGAAGGCATCAAGCCAAGCGAGCCTAAAATACCGCCGCCTTGGTCGCTTAAAATATCGCCGAACATGTTTTCCATCACCATCACGTCAAACTGTGTCGGTTTCAGGCAAAGTAAGGTGGCAACAGCGTCTACCAAAATATTAATCACTTCAACGTCTGGGTATTCAACCGCCACTTCTTCCATAATTTCATTCCAAAGCACGGATGACTTCAGCACGTTGCTCTTATGGATATTGTGTAGAACCTTTTTGCGGCCACTCGATAACTTAAACGAGTGGTGCATAATTTGACGAATTTGCGCCTCGTCATATTCCAGAGTTTCTTTAACGTAACGTAAGCCTTGCTCGTTAACGCCGGTTTCTTTTGCGCCAAAATACAGTCCGCCAACCAACTCGCGCACCATAATAATATCAATGCCTTCACCGATTATTTCAGGCTTTAAAGGCGAAAAGTGCGCCAATCCTTTTGGTAAAAAAACAGGGCGGTAGTTTGCATACGTGTTGTAACGCCGGCGCATAGGTAATAAAGCACCGCGTTCTGGCTGCTCATCAACCGGAATTTTTTTCGATTCTTCATGGCTCAAACCAATCGGGCCTTTAACAATCGCGTCGGCTTCGTCACAAATATCTTTAGTTTCCTGCGGGAAAGCTTCGCCTTTTTCAAAGTATGCGCACGCGCCAAATAGGGCAGGCATCAATTCAAACGTAACGTCATTACGTTCTTCAACCAGCTTTAGTACCTTAACGGCTTCTTGCATAATTTCTGGGCCAATGCCGTCGCCAGCCATTATGGCAATTTTATAATTCTTCATCGTTTATCCGTTGATTGTATCGAGAGTAAAGCGCGCATTTTACGCGACAAGCCTGTTGTGCGCCACGTGTTAGTTATTAATGCTTAGATACTTTTTAAGTATCTCGGTGCATAACGTATAATCACCGCCTTTATAGAACTTCTAAAGAGAATCACTATGGCTTTAAATTGCGGCATTGTGGGCTTACCCAACGTGGGGAAATCAACCCTATTTAATGCATTAACCAAAGCAACTATTGCGGCTGAAAATTACCCGTTTTGTACGATTGAACCTAATACAGGTATCGTGCCCGTTCCCGATGAGCGGCTGGATAAATTAGCGGCTATTGTTAAGCCACAACGCGTATTGCCAACGACCTTTGAGTTTGTTGATATCGCAGGCCTCGTGGCGGGTGCGTCAAAAGGCGAAGGCTTGGGTAACCAGTTTTTAGCGAATATTCGAGAGTCCGATGCAATCGCCCACGTGGTGCGTTGTTTTGAAGACGATGACGTGGTGCACGTCGCAGGGAAAATTGAGCCGTTAGCCGATATTGAAGTGATTCAAACAGAGCTGGCTTTAGCCGATATGGTGTCGTTGGATAAAGCGTTAACCAAAGCAACCAAAGCGTCTAAATCGGGCAATAAAGACGAATTAAAACGTAAGGCTTTAGTAGAAAAGGCGCTAACGCATTTGGATTCAGATATCACATTAAGAACCTTGGCTTTAGATGAATACGAGCTAAAGTCATTATTCGATCTTCAATTACTCACCTTAAAACCCATGTTGTATATCGCAAACGTTCAAGACGATGGGTTTGAAAATAATCCACATTTAGACGCCGTGGTAAAACTTGCCGCTGAAGAAGGTGCAGAAGTCGTTGCCGTATGTGCATCCATGGAAGCCGAAATTATTCAGCTAGAAGAAGATGAACGCGCCGAGTTTTTAGCGGAAATGGGCTTAACAGAGCCTGGCTTAAACCGAGTCATTAGAGCGGGTTACCACCTACTTAGCTTGCAAACGTATTTCACTGCGGGTGAAAAAGAAGTGAGAGCGTGGACCATCAAGAAAGGGGCAACCGCTCCCCAAGCGGCAGGCGTAATCCACACAGATTTTGAAAAAGGTTTTATTCGTGCGGAAATTACAGCGTATGACAACTTTGTTCAATACAACGGTGAAAAAGGCGCGAAAGAAGCGGGCAAATTAACCGTTCAAGGCAAGGATTACATCATGCAAGACGGGGACGTGACCCATTTTAGATTTAATGTTTAGAATTCAGCTTTTGCGTGTAGTTCAGCTTGACAAAATGAGCTGAAACCACGAAAATTCACAGCCTTCAAAATATGGTCATGTAGCTCAGCTGGTTAGAGCACGGCATTCATAATGCCGGGGTCGGTGGTTCAAGTCCACCCATGACCACCATTTCAAGCTTTCCCATTTTCAATTGAGCAACTTTCTCTCGTAGTTTACGGAAAAACCTTACTGCTGTATTGCGATATATACCGACTAAACTTGCTGCTGTTCTTGCAGTCGTACCGGCAATGAAGTATTTCATTAACTCAAACTGCTTATTTCTTCTTGATTTACAATGCTTTATATACATTTACCAACCCTAACATTTGATATGGTAGGTGGCAGTCCCTAAATGAATTACTTAGTAGTGCTGCTGGCGTTTGGATGCGTGACATTTATTCTGCTATTAAAATCGCACGAATCAGAGAAGTTGAGCTTGAAAAAACACATGGCATAGATGCAAGTTTGCTATTAACTGACGCGGACACAGCCTCTAACCCTAAAGAACCAATTGAATTTGATGGACCCCGTTGGCATTTTCTTTAAGCGAACAAAAATAACTCCTCGCGCCACATTAAGCTTTTCAAAACACTTGTGCGCACATTTAAACCTTCAGCCTCAGTGGATTCCTTGGTTTCACCCGGCCGACAAAAAATATCGTCGATCCTTTAAAAAATATTTACCGACCCTATCTCATAGCAGTCAATCTCAGGGCGTTTTCCCTTTGCTTTCTTCCTTGAATTCACATCATAAGTGCAACACTCGTTAGTTGGTCAAAAGGGTATATTAACCACTCTTTAATCCGACAAGAAAAAGGAGTGAAACATGAAAAAA
>LWTN01000239.1 GCA_002101225.1 Cycloclasticus sp. symbiont of Poecilosclerida sp. M
ATCTTTGTTCGCAGGTCAATTGGGTATATTTTTTCATGTTTCACTCCTTTTTCTTGTCGGATTAAAGAGTGGTTAATATACCCTTTTGACCAACTAACGAGTGTTGCACTTATGATGTGAATTCAAGAGGTGATATTATTCATCTCAAAACAAAAAGATTTCTCTACGCTCATTGACGCTTTTTCAATCGTCCAAAAAAGCATTAATAATACCAAACTTTTAATTTTAGGTGAAGGCGATGAACACGCATCATTACAACTACAAATCAACGAGCTCCAATTAGAAGATGATGTACAACTTTGCGACTTCGTAGAGAATCCATTGTCTTACATGGCCAAATCTGACTTATTTGTACTCTCATCTCTAATAGAGGGAACCCCGAATGTACTACTAGAAGCAATGGCCTGCGGCTGTAAAATAATAAGCACGGACTCTCTGGGCGGTTCTTCAGAATTACTACATCACGGCATATATGCAGGATTAGTTCCAATGAAGGATCATCAAACTTTAGTAGCGACAATCATGGCTGTATATTCCGAAAAAATAACGAATGGCCAAGATTTTGCTTTACAACAGAGCCAGAAAAAATCATTGAATAATTATATTTCAAGCTGTTTTCCAAACTACCAATAAGTAATCACATGACTTTAAAGAACTACCAACCCAATATAGTAAAAACTGGCTCTATATCTATTGGGTACGGGCATCCAATTGCCATACAGTCAATGACTAACACTGACACGGCTGATATTGATAAAACAGTTATCCAGGTACATCAGCTAGCAAAGGCAGGCTCTGAATTGGTTCGAATAACCGTTGATACTGAAAAGTCTGCTGCTGCTGTTGCTACTATTCGAGAAAAACTAGATGCCATAGGTTGCTCAGTACCTCTGGTTGGTGATTTCCATTTTAACGGTCACAAACTGCTTGCTAAATACCCCTGTTGCGCCCAAGCACTTGCTAAATATCGCATTAACCCTGGAAACGTAGGACGAGGAAGCAAGCGTGATCCGCAGTTTGCACAGATGATTGAATTTGCGATTCAGTACGGCAAACCTGTGCGAATTGGAGTTAACTGGGGTAGTTTAGACCCAAGCGTACTAGCACGCCTAATGGATGAGAATGCGCAAGCTGCTTCACCTAAGGCTTCAACAGCTGTTATGCATGACGCCGTGATTACCTCAGCACTTGAAAGTGCAACAAAAGCCATTGAGCTTGGCTTAGCCAAAGACAAAATTATTCTATCTTGCAAAATGAGTGGCGTACAAGATTTAATTTCTGTCTATAGAGACCTTTCAAAACGCTGTGACTTTCCACTGCATCTTGGCTTAACAGAAGCCGGCATGGGGATTAAAGGTATCGTATCGTCTACTGCAGCTCTGGCCATACTTTTACAGGAAGGAATTGGCGACACGATACGCATTTCGCTTACACCCAAACCCGGTGGTGACCGGTGCCAAGAAGTAATCGTGGCCCAAGAAATTCTGCAGTCGATGGGGTTGCGGTCTTTTACGCCTACCGTTATCTCATGCCCTGGTTGCGGGCGAACGACAAGCGATTATTTTCAAAAATTAGCACAAGATATTCAATCTTATTTACGCCATAAAATGCCCGAATGGCGCTCCAAACATGCGGGCGTAGAAGAAATGAAGGTAGCCGTGATGGGTTGCGTAGTGAATGGTCCAGGCGAGAGCAAGAACGCTAATATTGGCATAAGTCTGCCTGGAACCGGCGAAAAGCCAGTCGCCCCCGTCTATATAGACGGCATTAAAGATGTGACCTTAAAAGGCAGCAACATAGCAGAACAATTTCAGGACATTGTTGAACGCTATGTTTTAGAAAAATACAGCCACTAATTAAGTGGCTGACAGCAACTCTACTCCAGGGCTGCTATTCTAAACCCGTTACTTCTTCAGCTTGTAAGCCTTTGTCACCTTTTGTTACAACGAATTCTACAGCTTGATTTTCCTTTAATGTACGGAAACCATCACCTTGAATTGCTCGGAAATGAACAAATACATCTTCACCACCTGCATCAGGTTGAATAAATCCAAAACCTTTAGAATTA
Organism: Cycloclasticus sp. symbiont of Poecilosclerida sp. M; assembly: GCA_002101225.1. Taxonomy (GTDB): domain Bacteria; phylum Pseudomonadota; class Gammaproteobacteria; order Methylococcales; family Cycloclasticaceae; genus Cycloclasticus. The sequence continues at coordinate 2,069 of LWTN01000239.1, forward strand.
TTGAACCACTTAACAACACCTTTAACTCTTTCTGACATTTCTCTTCCTCTATTATTCAATATATCAGTTGGCTTTTATTATTGGATTAATACAGATTTTTTTAATCTAACTGCACTAACCACCTAACTGATGCTTGAGTATACTAAAAGCATGAAAAAAATACTGCATTCTTTTTTAATTGTACCGCAGCAATTAACGTCCAATTTTTATTTATTCACCAACACCTTTTAGCTTCAAGCCACAAGCGCTCCATTTCTTCAACATCGCACGCTTCTAACGTTTTATTGTTTTTTCTTAATTGTTCTTCGATATAACTAAATCGTTCGAAGAATCTCTGATTAGCGCCTCGCAACGCCCCTTCTGCGTCTACACCAATGTGTCTGGCAATGTTTACACAACTAAACAAGACATCTCCTAACTCCTCTTCCACACGGCGCTGATTATTTGCCCGCGCTAGCTGTTCCTTAAGTTCAGAAATTTCTTCGTCCAATTTTTCAACTACAGGTGCAACCTCCTGCCAATCAAAACCGACTGAAGCCGCTTTTATTTGAAGCTTATACGCACGTCGCATCGCGGGTATCGCTAGAGTCACATCCTCTAATAAACTATTCTTTATTGGAGCTTCACTTTCTTTTTCATTTCTTTCTGATTTCTTATGCTTTTCCCATTCCTTTGCTAAATCTTTTTCCTCAATTTGCTCACCTTTAAATACATGAGGGTGACGTCGAATAAGTTTCTCGCATATCCCCTGCAGCACATCAGTAAAATCGAACGCACCTTTTTCTTCGGCCATCTGAGTGTGGTAAACCACTTGAAAAAGCACATCCCCAAGTTCATCTTGCAATTGCTCCATATCATCTCGCTCAATTGCATCAACAACCTCATAAGCCTCTTCAAGGGTATAAGGCGCAATTGTTTTAAAATCCTGCTTTATATCCCACGGGCAACCCGTTTCTTTATCTCTCAGTGCACGCATAATCTGCAAAAGTTTATCCATATTATTTGCTCTCTCATCCATCTTTAATACTCTTAATTATGATCTGTTAACTTATCTTTCGCATTCACTGTACAATTTTATTCTATGTTAAATGCAATTTGGCTCGGCTTTTTTTTCATCGCCTTCGTAACGGGCCTATATCGTCTTTTAGTATTAGATGACGTCGATGTTTTCACCGACATGACGCAAGCATTATTTTCACTGTCTACAACCGCTTTTGAGATTTCATTAGGCCTCACCGGGATTCTTTGCTTTTGGATGGGGGTGATGAAAATTGGCGAGCGCAGCGGCTTTATCGATATTTTATCTCGCCTCTTGCAGCCTTTATTAAAAAGACTGATGCCCGATGTACCGGAGAAGAACCCTGCCTTTGGCGCCATTATCATGAATCTCTCCGCAAATATGCTTGGCCTAGACAACGCAGCAACACCGCTCGGCATACGCGCCATGCAATATCTGCAAGAAATAAACCCGTTAAAAGACACCGCTAGCAATGCTCAAATTCTTTTTCTCGTCATCAACACCTCGGCCGTAACACTCTTTCCCATCACCATTTTTACTTACCGCGCACAAATGGGAGCAGCCAACCCAACCGATGTTTTTATACCCATCTTAATTGCCACTTACGCATCTACGATGGCTGGATTAATCGCCGTATCCGTTATGCAGCGCATCAAGCTTTATCAACCTGTGGTGATAGGTTACCTCCTAGGTTTCAGCGCTATTATCTTTACCCTACTTCGGTATTTTTCAAATTTAGACCAGCAAGCGATGCAGCAACAATCCTCACTTATCAGCAACATCACTATTTTCACCTTAATCATTGCCTTTATGCTGGGTGCGGTTAAGCGACGCGTCAATGTATACGAATCGTTTATTAGTGGCGCTAAAGAAGGTTTCCAAACGGCCATTATGATCATTCCTTACCTCGTAGCGATGCTCGTTGCGATAGGAGTTTTCAGAGCAAGCGGCGCGCTTGAGGTGTTCTTAGACGCATTACGTTCAACGCTGACATCATTTGCAATTGATACACGGTTTATTGAGGGACTACCAACGGCTTTAATGAAACCTCTCAGTGGCAGTGGTGCGCGCGCAATGATGGTCGAGACTATGAATACACACGGCGCTGATTCCTTTGCAGGTAGATTAGCATCCATTGTCCAAGGCAGTACCGAGACAACTTTTTATGTTCTTGCCGTTTATTTTGGTGCTGTGGGAATTAAAAAGGCACGTCATGCTGTGGTTTGTGGTTTATTCGCCGATTTAATCGGGATTGTTGTCGCAATAGCCGTTGCCTACTTATTCTTTGGTTGAAAGATGAATTTGTATTTACCTTGTGATATCCATTTATCAGAGACACCTAAGGATAATGTTCGCTACTAAACCTCTGCCTTTTAATCGTGCAATGTCTACTCTTCACAACCATTGCCGCACTGACTCCATCCTCATCCATAATGATACATGACCAACCGTCTACAGAACCATATTCATTCGGACAATCCAGTAGCTTTGTGCTTTCTAAAGAAAAACTGCACCGCGTCAAACCCAGTCCCAAACCCCGCCCTGTTGCTTTTATAAAGGCTTCTTTAACTGACCATAATTTAAAGAAAGTCGGCAATTTATCATCTCCAGAAACGTTTTCCCATTGCATTTGTTCATTATGAGAGAAATTACGTTTAACAAGCCCTCGCAAGTTATCTAGTGGCCGCCAATATTCTATATCGACGCCTAACCCATCAAGTAAACTAATAGCTACCAATGTTCGGTCACCTGAGTGAGAAATATTAAACTTGATATCTGAATTCTTCACATAAGGTTTACCGTATTCCCCCACGCCAAATTCAATTTCATGCGCAGCAATAGACATATATTTTGAAAGCAATAATCGTAACTGAATACGAACAGCAAGCGCCCGCCAGCGATGTTTAGCTTGTACAAGTCGCGCGGCCTTTTTTTGCTCTGCATCGTCAAGTATGTACAGCCACTTATCCCAAGTTTTCTCAGGTATTGACAGGTCCATATCCCATACATGAACTCCGTTAACATCTAAGGAAAATGGTTTTTTTACTTTATTCAACTTAACAATTCAGTTTGGATTTAATTTGAAACAATAAGGCTTTAACCTCACAAAATAACATCGTACATCACATACCTATTAACTAATTATTTGTATAATCCTGATAAGCCACAATAAAACCTGCATGACTGACAACGAAAAAATCACTGGGTCAACCGAAGCCTTTCCAATTGATAAAAACACCTACCAATGGACTTACCGTGCGATGGAGGTTCTCTTCGATTTTTTAAAATTAAAAATTCATGTTCATGGGGATAAAACAACTTGGCGTGAAGGAGATATTTTCTTATTTAATCATTTCGCTCGTTTTGAAGCCATTATCCCACAATTTCTGATTTATCAAAAAACACGTCGTTACTCGCGCTCAATTGCAACTAAAGATTTATTTACCGAGGACAGCTTATTCAGTCAGTATTTAAAAAACCTTGGAGGGATTCCTAACAATACAAAATCGTTACTTTATCTGGTCGCAAAAGACATTTTCAAGGAACTCAAATTAGTCGCCTTTCCTGAAGGCGGCATAGTTAAAGATCGACTGGTTATGGACGATGAAGGGAAGCATCAGGTGTTTTCACGGTCCTCTATGCTGCGCAGGAAACCACACAAAGGCCCTGCCGTTATTGCTCTTGCCATAGCCATATTCAAATCTACTGTGCGCCAACTAAGCGAAAAAGGTGATGCTGATAAGTTAATAGAATGGGCAGCAGAAATCGGCCTTGATAACTATGAACAGTTGGTGACTCTAAGCCATTTACCAACTAAAATAATTCCCTGCTGCATCACCTTCTACCCATTACGCTTATCAGAAAACATGTTACAGAAGAGCATTGGATTTGTTGTGCCTGATGTATCAAAGCGTGTATCTGAAGAGCTGCTTATCGAAGGGAACCTACTGCTCAAAGAAAGCGATATGGACATTCAAGTTGGTGAGCCTATTGTCGTTGAAGACTACTTAAATGAGTGGGAAGGAGCCTTGCTTTCAATTTTAGCTGATCACTCTACGTTTTCGCTAAAGGAGCTTTTCGATACCACTAAAAATAATAACACTTGGGGAGACCGATTCTTTAAAACCACCTATTTGCGTAGCGTTAGAAAAATTCGCGATGACTATATGTTGCGTATTTACACAGGGGTTACACTTAATATCGCCCACGTCGCATCAACGCTAATTATCGCTCTAGCCAAAAAAGGCGTTGAATCAATTCCGCGTGAACGTCTTCATCGCTTAATTTACATTGTTATCAAAGATCTCCAATTATTGGAGCACTTAAATTTCCACCCCAGTCTTAGCGACCCGTCTATCTATCATCGTATTCTCTACAAAAAACAAGAAAACTTTGAACAATTTTTACGCACCATGAAGACGGCTGGGCTGCTTAAAAGCCAAGGTGCTATTTATTCATTGTCGCCATCTTTGGTAGTACCTTCTGAATTTGACAGCATTCGTTATAAAAATCCCGCCGCCGTCTACGCCAATGAAGCAAGTCCCATTGCCGATTTAAAGAATATTATCGACGAAACGTTAAGTAACAAATTAGAAATTTCATCAGAGAACTTAGCAGGCCTCTTGTTCGACGATGAGCTTCGTGAATTTGAAGCGGACACATCTCAATTCCGCGCGAAACGGTGCAGTGCTATTAATAAACTACAAACTGCCACGCAGCCCCCCAAACCCTATTTATTGAGCCCTGAGAAGCCAAATGGCGCATGTGTCATTCTTGTGCATGGCTTGCTGGCCACACCTGCTGAAATGCGTTCTCTGGCTGAAAAACTCGTATTACAAGGCTATATAGTTATCGGCACGCGTCTTAAAGGTCATGGAACCTCGCCATGGGACTTAGAACGAACGACGTGGCGAGCGTGGTATCAGTCTGTAAAACAGTCTCTTCGTATTGCGCAATTTTTAAGTACCAATATACATTTAGTTGGTTTTTCCTGCGGTGCGCTACTGACCATTTTGTTAGCCGGGCACAAGGAACTGGCCTTTAAATCCATTGTTTTGTGCTCCGCACCGTTTGTACTTAAAGACCGTTTCGCCTCTCTTTCTACGGTGATGGATGCGGGTAATAAATTGGTAAAAGCTATACTTAGGACCGATGGCATTATGCCCTTTAAAGAAAACGATCCCGAACACCCTAGTATTAACTACAACCACATTCCTATTTCGTCCATTAGCGAATTGCTCAACTTAGCTGAAAAGGCAAAACCCAAAGTAAAAAGAATTATCGCCCCAACACTATGCCTACAAGCCACTGAAGACCCCGTTGTTGAAGCATCTAGCATGCAAGAGTTATTGGATGAGTTAACATCTACAGAAGTAGAAACAGAATGGGTTGAGTCAACCCATCACGGGATCATTTACCAAAACACACACGACTGTCAGCAGCGCATTATAAGCTTCATTGAAAAGCACACAAATTAAACTCGATTAAATGCGGTAAAATATACTTTTAATATTACCCCCCCACCATGCGCGTACACTTTAAAACCCTTGGCTGTCGGCTAAACGAAGCTGAAACAGAATCGTGGGCAAACGATTTTCAACGCCAAGGCCATCAGGTAGTAGACGACAAACAAACGCCGGATGTTTTAGTCATCAACACCTGCGTTGTTACAGCGGGTGCAGTTAGAAAATCACGTCAGCTAATCAGAAAAGCGCATAGCCATAACCCCAAAGCAAAACTGGTCGTTAGCGGCTGCTATGCGACACTTAACAAGGCCGAAACAGAAGGCATCGAGGGCGTCGACCTGCTCATCAACAATCAACAAAAAGACAAGCTGGTCGAGCTAACATTACAGAATATTGACACCAGTATCATGCCTGCCCTATCCACCCAGTCAGGTGAAAACACCCTCTTTTCACGTGGCCGACAACGTGCCTTTATCAAAGTACAAGATGGTTGCCGATATCGCTGTAGTTTCTGCATTGTGACTAAGGCTAGAGGTGATGAAAAAAGCAGAAAAATCAAAGAGATAGTCAATGAAGTTAATGCTATACATGCCTCTGGTATCTCGGAAATTATTATCTCAGGTGTACATTTAGGGGGCTACGGAAGCGACATTGATAGTAATTTACATCAACTCGTCAGCGCCTTGCTTGAACACACCGATATGCCACGTATTCGCATGGGCTCTTTAGAGCCTTGGGATTTACCAGAGAACTTTTTTCAGCTCTTTACTAATAAGCGGCTGATGCCGCATATGCACCTACCCATTCAAAGTGGTTCGAATACGGTACTCCGTCGTATGGCAAGGCGTTGTAAAACCGAAGAGTTTCGCTCCTTGGTTCAACAAGCCCGCGCTGAAATCACCGGGCTCAACGTCACCTCTGACATCATCGTCGGCTTCCCGGGCGAAACAAAAGATGAATGGCAGCAGACGTTAGACTTTGTTGAAGAAATGAACTTTGGCGATTTACACATATTTAGCTATTCCAAACGCGAAGGCACCAAAGCGGCAACACTACCCGGTCAAGTTGACGAAACGACCAAAAAGTCACGCAGCAAAACCTTACACGCCCTAGCGAGTGAGCTAAAACTCCATACACTAAAAGCACTCATCGGTAGTGAGCAGTCAATTTTATGGGAAGGCAAAAAGAAAAATGCGCAAGATTCGTATGAGGCCTTCGGCTACACACCCAATTATCACCGCGTTAAAACACCCATTAAGAAAGACGCTTTACTGAGTAACACCATTACTCACTCAAAAATTAAGTCTCTCGACGGCAGTATGCTTGCTATTTAAGTCTCGCAACATAAAAACTAATAAGCACAGAACCCAATTTACCTTTATCGCGCTAAAAGTATAAATAATTTCAGATAGGTGAGTGCGTTGTTTGAGCCTGTTGTTTAGGCAGGTTCAGCAATCACTCGAAATAATTTAGACTTTTGCGATTAAGGTGACCTTTCCTTTGGTTCGTGACTTTTAGTCTCGCTTAGCGGTAGTCGTTTAATCGCTTAGTGAGACTTATACCTTTAGGTGATGGTCACACAAAAGACATGAACACCCTCGCGGTAGCGAAAACCATTTGCCATATTGCTACCAAATAGCAACTGTATAAAACCAATTGTTTGTCATTTCATAAGAAAAAGCACAAACCCCCGCTAAGCCAGGGAGAACAGCTCGGCTCGGCTAGCCTCGACCTGCAATGTCCAATAGACCCTCATTCTACTTAAAGCCAAAGCTAACCAGCTCGATTAAGTTTTGATTATTAAGGACCCAATCCTTTATAGGATTAACTTTCAAACCCACCTCCCTCATATAACATCTTAGCCGCACCCGCGACCGATACAGCCGGAGCAAACATATTAACGATAGGTATAGCCGTTGCCAGTAAACTAAAACCTCCAAAAACAACCGTATCTAGCCGCCGTTCATTCAAACGTTTCTTTTGTTCCTTAAACAATACCTTATGGTTTTCGAAACTATAAGCCGCGTATTCAAAGGTTAAAAACCGAGCACTAAATAATAACCAACAAAAAATAGCAATGACATTAATACCGGGAACGAACGTTAGCAGTATTAAAGGCGTTGCTCGAACAAAATAGTACGAAATTTTTCTCAGCTCTGAGCCGATTAAAAGGAATGATTCTTTAAAAAAATTACCCGATACCTTATCTTAAATAAGCTCACCACGAAGGTGATTTTCGACCGCCTTTGATAATTGCGCATAAAAAGGCGCTGCAATCATATTTGCTACAAGGGTGAAGAAGAAATACACGGCAGACACCATAGATAATGCAATGATGGGTATAACTAACCAAGCGAACCAGTTGGGTAAAAAATCATCAATAAGCGCCGACAAATAAACCCACAAAAACCAGCCTGCTAAGGTAAATAAAATACTATTAATGAGTAGCGGGAGAAAAATAAAACGTCTTAAGCTCGGCTGTAGTATTAAGCGAACACCGCTAAAAAAACAGGTTAAACCCTTCATGGTTTATGCATTAACAACTATAAGGGAATCATCAACGATTAAATAAATCGTTGTAATTACGACAGCTCACATCCGCGATATTATTCACGCTAACACCGCGCAACTCAGCCATCTTGTCTGCAACATAGCGCACATAATTTGGGTAGTTTTGCTTTCCGCGCATCGGCACTGGCGCTAAATAGGGAGAGTCTGTTTCTATTAAAAACCGGTCAGCAGGTACCTTTTTTGCCACTTCTTGGATTTGCTTCGCGTTTTTAAAGGTTACGATGCCCGAAAATGAAATATAAAAATTCATATCTAAGGCGCGTTTGGCCATATCCCAGTCTTCGGTAAAACAGTGTAGCACTCCGCCTGTTTCACCCGCCGCCTCGTCACGTATCAGCGCTAACGTATCTTCTTTCGCGCTACGTGTATGGACAATGATGGGCTTGTTAAGTTGCTTAGCCGCTTGAATATGAGCACTGAACCGCTTGCGTTGGATATCGACGCCTTCTGTATCAGTGTCATCCAGACGAAAGTAATCGAGGCCCGTCTCTCCAATAGCCACCGCACCATCTTTGATTGCTGCATCTACGAGCTCTTGAACACTTGGGTCGTGTCCTTCAATCTCATTTGGGTGTACGCCGACAGAAATAGAAATTTGTGAGTGATTAGCCACCAAACCACACATCGCCGGGTAATCTTCCCAGTTAATTGACACACAGAGCATATGATCAAGCTGGTCTTTCTTAGCTTCATCTAAAAAAGCGCTGATTTCATTACCATACGGCACCAAATCAACACGATCCAAATGGCAATGTGAATCAATAAACACGGGCTAAAGGCTAGGTTAGAAAACGCGTAGTAAGCTTACATGGTATGCGTTGGACGTCCAGAATCAGACATGCCTGCAAGGTGTGTTTCAATGATGGCGCGTGCCGCCCTACTTTCAGCACCTTTAAATTGCACGCCAATACCCGCCGCTCGTGAGCCTTGCGCATCTGAAGGTGTTACCCAAATCACCTTTCCAGTAATAGGAAGTTTTTCGCTACTTTCCATTAGGCTTAACAAAATATGCACATCATCGCCAAGCCCGTAGTCTTTTGCAGTGGGTATAAAAATACCGCCACCTTCCACATAATCTATAAAAGCAGCGAAAAGCGCATGCTTATCTTTTATCGATAAAGATAAAATACCTGGCCGTGATTTATTTTTTTTTGCCACCATTTAGTAAATCCCTTTTTTATCAGTTTTACTTAAACAATTTATAGCAAAACTTTCAAACATAAGCTGCTTGTTTATTGAGCTATTGTCGCGCTGTACGTTTCTTGCTGAAAGCATAAACAAACGATGCACCTTACGTAATTGTAGTTGTTCTAAAAGAACTTTCAAGCGAGCCGATAAGTCCATATTTAACAAAGCTTTTGACTCCGCCTGGCTAGCTAATTTAGCTGCATCAATAAGCCAGCCCATCAACCATTCCAACACAGGGTATTCTTTCCTCTTAAGATACATCTCTGAAAAGTCTATAGGTGATATTTTACCTTGCACTAAAAGCTCAAAGCAACTGAATAGCTCGTTTCTCACATCTATCGCACCCTGTTGCCATAACTCACGTGCAAATAATGGTTGTCCATTTGCAAGATTCAAATATTGTAACGCCTGATTGCAGCCTTGCTGTTCTAGCCAACTCGACATGGCAACAGCATCTTTTACCTTTGTAGACAATAGTTGGCAGCGGCTGCGAATGGTAGCGGGTAACCGCTCGGCTTTCTGCGCAACTAAGATAATAGTTGTGTTTCCATTAGGCTCCTCAAGCGTTTTAAGTAAGCTATTAGCCGCCGCATGAGGCATAGCATCAGCAGGATAAATTAGAACTATACGTCGTTGAGTATATTGATTTGCCAAAGCGAGTGTTTTCGTTAAACTCCTAATGGCATCAATTTTAATGCTCGACTCGCCCTCTTCTGGTTTCACAAGAAGATAATCTGGGTAACTGCCCGCTTTGAACAAGACACAAGGCGAACAGCATCCACACGCTTGGTCAGCTTGTCCTTTATTTGCGCAAAAGACAGATTGCGAAAAATGTTCTGTCAACTCAAATAGACCCAACCCTTCATCACCGATTAGCATGAGCGCACTAGGCAAGCGATCCTGATTTTTATAGGCTACTAGCTTTTGCCAAGTCGCGTCTAACCAAGGGTAGACTTGTTGTCTTGGGTTGCTCATGTTTTTATCACAACAAACCTTCTAAGTGTTTAACAATTTGTCGCTGCACTGTGGACAAGTCCTGCATGGCATCAACCATACAAAATCTGTTTTTATCCGCCTTAGCACGCTCTAAGTAAGTCGCCCTAACGCGTTCAAAAAATAATTTCTTTTCGACCTCGAAACGATCTGGTTCACTACGGCTTGCAGCCCTTTTTAGCCCCACCTCAACGGGTAAGTCCAACAAAATCGTCAAATCGGGTGACAATCCTTTTTGCACCATGTTTTCTAACCATGCTATTTTTTTCATAGGGGAATTCCGTCCACCCCCTTGGTAAGCAAACGTTGCATCGGTAAACCTGTCGCATACGACCCACTGCCCTGCTGCTAAGGCTGGCTTTATAACGTGCTCTAGGTGTTGCGAGCGTGCAGCAAACATGAGCAACAACTCAGCATCAGCTGTTAGAGCCTCCTCATCATGGTTTAATAATAACCCCCGAATCTTTTCGGCAATAGCCGTACCACCGGGCTCACGCGTGGTGAGCACCTCTTTGCCTGACTCCCTGACATATGAAGAGATAAAACCCAGGTTAGTTGATTTTCCAACGCCTTCCACGCCTTCAAGCGTTATAAATAAATTTTTTATCATTTTTTATTTTCTTTCTTGATTTTTCACTGATACTTATCAACTGCAGCATTATGCTGCTTTAGTGTTTCAGAAAACACGTGGGTACCATCACCTCGTGATACAAAATACAAACTCTTCGTTTTATTAGGGTGAAACACAGCATCAATAGACGCTTTCCCAGCCATTGCTATAGGTGTTGGTGGCAAGCCATAACGCGTATAAGTGTTGTATGGGGTATCTTGCCTTAAATCTCGGAAACGTATATCACCCTTATACCGACTGCCCATGCCGTAAATAACCGTCGGGTCCGTTTGTAACTTCATGCCAATTTCTAGACGGCTTAAAAACAAGCCTGCTATTCGTTTTCTTTCGTCCGCTACGGCCGTTTCACGTTCAACTATTGAGGCTAAAATAAGCGCTTCATAGGGCGTTTTAATGTGTTTATTTTTTTCACGTTTTTCCCAAGCTTTTTTTATAAAAACTCGCAGGGCTTTATGTGCACGTAGAACGATTTCCTTATCACGCGTTCCTTTAACAAAGAAGTAGGTTTCAGGCATCAAGCTGCCTTCAAGATTCTCTTCAGACAGGCCTAACTGCTTTGCATATTCGCGCATTGTCCCATTCGTGGGGAGTGTCCTTTTGAGCACCTTATGTTGATGGAGCTGCTTGATGACCTGAAAAAAAGTTTGCCCTTCAATAATCGACACCTTGTACTGATTGACTTTCCCCAGGCGAAGCACATCTAGAATTTGCCGCGGCGTTGTTCCAGTTGAAAACTCATATTCGCCAGCTTGTATTTTATTTTCTGCCTCTTCTAGTTTAACCAAAATTTTAAACCAAGTTGGGTCGATGGCCTGCCTTCTTAACAACTTATTAATCACATTATTCAAGCTATCGCCTGGTTTAACCACAAGCACAACGGGTCCAGACTCACTCGAAATATGAGTGCTATCAATCGAAGATTGATACGAAAACCAGATCCATGCTGATGCAATAATGCAGAGCAAACTCGTAATAGTTAAAATTCGTTTCATATTATTTAACGCTTTGCTTCCTAATTTCTTTATTCAACTCATCACGTGCCCAGTTGGAAAAATAGCCAGACGATTTCCTTAAACTTTTTTGCTTCATTTTTATCTCTGAAATAAACCAAACGGGCATCAAACTATTGGTTATAAAAACTTCGTCAGCAGATAACACATCATCCAACGATAATTCTTTTATTACAACCCTATAGCCTTGGTCTTTTGCTTGATTAAAAAGGAACTGACGCATCACACCTTCAACACCTGCGAAATTTAAAGCTGGGGTTTGCAATTGATCATCTTTGGCGATAAAAAGATTGCTCATTGTACCTTCAATGACAAAGCCATCCGTGTCTAACATGAGGCCCTCGTGTATATTTTTTTCACACCACTCATTGCGCGCCAACACACGTTCGAGTTGATTTAAATGTTTTATGCCGGCTAAGGCAGGTTGTCGACTAAGCCGCATATTACATACTCTCAATACTTTAGGTTTATTCACTTTCAAAACCGATTCTTGACACTGCGTAAACGATACGATGCGCGTGACCTTTAATAAAGGAGATGCTAAGAACCCTCTCTCACCAACACCGCGTGTAAGAATCACCTTAACGACGCCTAGCATTTGGTTTTCAATTAATTGATTTATTTCATCCGTTAATTGAAGCATATCAATCTTTGGAAAACCTAAAATCTCACATCCTTTTCTTAACCTGCTTAGGTGCTCATGTAAAAAAATAGTGTTGCCAGATTCAACCAAAATTGTCTCAAAAATACCATCGCCATATTGCAAACCTCTATCGGTTGCCGCGACAGATTGATGGGTGACCCCATTAATTAAAATATCAGCTTTCATGAATATTTAAAGTTCTATACATACCTTTGGCCTTATGCATAGTTTCTGCTAACTCGTCTTCAACTACGGAGTCCGACACAATGCCCGCCCCCGTTCTGAAATTAACTTTCTTATCTTCGATAACCATCGTGCGAATAAGGATATTTAAATCGAGGTCACCATTGTAATTAATATAGCCCATAGAGCCCGTATAAGCACCTCTCGGTGATTTCTCAAGCTCATGAATAATTTCCATGCAACGAACTTTAGGACAACCTGTAATCGTTCCACCAGGAAAAACGGCTCGAATAATATCGGTTGCCTTAACACCCGTTTGTAACTTTCCACAAATATTCGAAACAATATGGTGAACCGTTGCATAAGACTCAATCAACATGCTTTCATCAAGTTTTATAGTGCCTGCTTCACAGATACGACCAAGATCATTCCGGATCAAGTCCAACAGCATGATGTGTTCTGCATTTTCTTTCTGATTAGCGAGCAATTCCTCAGAAAGAGCTTGGTCTTCTACACTATTGGCACCACGCGGCCTTGTTCCAGCAATTGGACGCATCTCGACAACGTTGCCCTTACTTCTAACCAAGCGCTCGGGGGATGCGGAACAAATTACACTTTCACCAATACAGGCTAATCCAGAAAAAGGCGCAGGATTTTGTTTTCTCAAAGAGCGGTAAACGTCTAGGTAATCAATCTTGCTATCCAATTTTCCAACGTATCGCCTAGATAAATTGACCTGAAAGGTATCACCTTCCTTTAAGTAGTGCTGAACCTTTTCGACAGAGGATAGGAACTCCTTAGCTGGTTCCTGCCTAATTGCGGCCCAACTTGTCTCCTTGCAATGCCTAGGCTCTACTTGTTCATCTGCACAACTTAATATATCCAGATAAATTTCATTCAATAAATTTTCTGAATCATGCGAGCCTACAAGCCAACTTTTGTTTTCCTTGTGATCTTTAATAATTGCGGCAGGCATACTAACAGCAAGCGCTATAGGAAGTTGGGTATCGACATTGATCCCCGATAACTTAGGCTCTATTGAAGCCACTAGCTCATAACTTAGGTATACAAACCAACCACTCCTGAACGGAAGATCAGCTTGAGTTGGCGTACTAAGATTTATTGAATCAAGCTCGCTCTCTAACTCGTCAAAAAAATTATTGTTAAGCGAATTAGCTTCTATTTTTTCACCTGGAAAGGCGAATAAAATATCAAATCGAGATTGTGCGGACGCTTGAGAATGGCTCTCTAAAAAAAAGGGATAACGTTCAGGATTTAACTGATGGCAGCTTAGAAGATCCAGATCTTCATCGACTAACACCCGTAAGCCAGCGGCGTCTTTTTCAAACAACAGAGACACTTTGAAGCGCCTCTAACTTTACTTTAAACGTTTAAAAACGAGTGTACCGTTGGTGCCACCAAAACCGAATGAGTTCGATACGACGACGTCCATTTTCATGTCACGCGCCGTGTTTGGCACATAATCTAGGTCGCAGTCAGGGTCTGGAGTAAATTGATTAATCGTGGGCGGCGCAACTTGGTCTTGTATTGCGAGTATTGAAAATACCGCTTCGGTGCCACCTGCCGCACCCAACATATGACCCGTCATCGATTTTGTTGAGCTCATGGGTACATCGTAAGCCTTATCACCCAATAGTGATTTTGCAGCTTGTGTTTCTGCCAAATCACCCGCTGGGGTAGATGTTCCGTGGGCGTTGATATAACTAATATCGTCTGGGTTTAAGCCCGCATCATTGAGTGCATTCTTCATACAGCGGTACGCGCCGTCACCATTTTTAGATGGCATCGTCATATGGAAGGCATCTGAACTCATGCCGTAACCTGCTAGCTCTGCATAAATTTTTGCGCCACGTTTTTTAGCGTGCTCATATTCTTCAAGCACGATAACCCCAGCCCCATCGCTTAATACAAAACCATCACGGCCTTTATCCCAAGGACGACTTGCTGTTTCTGGTGAATCATTACGACGTGATAATGCACGCGCAGATGAAAAACCGCCATATGACGTTGCAGACGTTGCCATTTCTGCGCCACCCGCCACCATCACATCAGCATCTCCATATTGAATGATGCGCATCGCATCACCTATATTATGGGCACCTGTCGTACACGCGGTAACAATGGCAAAATTTGGTCCCTTCAACCCTCGAAGGATAGAAAGATTGCCCGATATCATATTAATGATATTTGATGGCACAAAGAAGGGAGAAATTTTTCTTTGCCCTCCGTTTAGAAATTTATCATGCCCCGCTTCAATACCTTCTATTCCGCCAATTCCTGCACCAATCGCAACGCCAATCCGCTCAGCATTTTCATCGGTTACTTCTAATCCCGAATCATCAAGCGCTTGAATACCAGCTGCAACACCATAATGGATAAACGGGTCCATTTTTTTGGCGTCTTTAGGGGAAAGGTAGTCACTGACATCAAAGTCTTTAACAGCACCGGCAAAAGTTGATGGGAAACCTGTTGTGTCAAACCGTGTAATCGGGCCGATTCCGCTTTGCCCAGCTAGAATATTTTTCCAAGAAGCTGCAACACTACCACCAACGGGTGTTAATGCTCCTAATCCAGTTACTACTACTCTACGCTTAGACACAAATTTAACTCGAATATAAGGTTGAAAAATTAAAGCACGGCAAACTATGCCGTGCTTTAGGTAAAACGATATTAATCGACGTTTTTATTAACGTAATCGATTGCTTGCTGAACAGTTGTAATGCCTTCAGCCATTTCATCTGGGATTTCACAGTCGAATTCTTCTTCAAGTGCCATCACTAGCTCAACAGTATCTAATGAATCAGCACCCAAGTCGTCGATGAATGAAGCTTCGTTTGTTACTTCTTCTTCTTTTACACCAAGCTGTTCTGCAACGATTTTTTTGACGCGATCTTCAATGTTACTCATTTTATGTATTTCCTCAGTTTTAAAAAAATCGTAAGTTAAACTTACGGGGATTCATTATATTAAGAATTCTCAAAAGTTAAAAGAACTCTATCGATATTAACCAGTTCTTTAGCACCTCATTATCAGAAAAAAACAAAATACTTCTTATAATTCAGTTATTAAAGACTACTTCATAGAATGCATCACTGCGAAATAAAGCTAAAAATTTCTCCTTAACTCATGTACATGCCACCATTCACATGCAATGTTTCTCCAGTAATGTATGCCGCTTTAGTCGAACATAAGAACGATACCGCATTAGCAATCTCTTCCGGTTGACCCAATCGAGCCAAAGGAATTCCGCCTAATAAAGCCGCTTTTTGATCTTCTGCTAAAGCCTTAGTCATATCTGTGTCAATAAACCCTGGAGCTACTGTATTGACGGTGATATTTCTTGAACCGATTTCTTTTGCTAATGACTTGCTAAAACCTATGATGCCGGCTTTGGCTGCGGCATAGTTTGTTTGGCCAGCATTACCGGTAACACCGACTACTGATGCAATATTAACAATACGACCACTTCGGTTCTTCATCATGCCACGCATACACGCCTTCGATACACGAAAAATCGAACTGAGGTTAGTATTAATAATGTCGTCCCACTCATCAGTCTTCATGCGTAAAAACAAGTTATCGCGTGTGATCCCCGCGTTGTTAACTAACACGGTCGGTACACCAAACTTTCCGTTGATAGTTGATACAACCCATTCGACCGACTCTGCGCTAGTGACATTCAACGTCAAACCCGCACCTGAGCCAGCTAAATAATCTGAAATGGCCGCCGCACCTGTATCAGAGGTCGCCGTACCGATAACAAAGAAACCATCTTCCACAAGTTCTTGTGCAATAGCTTTACCAATTCCCCTACTCGCACCTGTAACCAGCGCAATCGTTTTATCGCTCATGATAATGCCTCCAATGTTTTGTTAAACGCGCCTTCATCGCCCATCGATAAAAGCGTTAAGTCTCTGTTGATTCTTTTGTTCAAACCACTCAAAACCTTTCCTGGCCCGCACTCAACAAGGGTGCTTGCGCCTCCTTCGAACAACTTAAGCGCTGTTTCTGTCCAGCGAACGGGCGTATAAAGTTGCTTAATCAAGGCTTCTTTAATTTGATTAGAATTAGTGTGAGCTAAAACATCGGTATTATGCAAAACCGTCACGTCAGGAGAGGCAAAAGAAAGTTCATTCAAACTGCCAGTCAATCTGTCGGCAGCTGGTCCCATCAAAGCACAATGCGAAGGTACACTAACGGGTAATGGTAAAGCGCGTTTAGCCCCTTGATTTTTAGCCTCATCAATCGCGCGATTAACGGCAGCTGTATTACCTGCAATAACGACTTGCCCGGGCGCATTAAAATTTACCGCCGATACGACTTCACTTTGTGACGCTTCGTCACAAATCTTTATAAGAACATCGACCTCTAAACCTAAAATAGCCGCCATGGCGCCTTCACCTTCTGGAACGGCGGCTTGCATAAAATTTGCCCGTTGCTCGACAAGCTTTACAGCATCGACAAAATCTAAGCTATTTGCGCAAACAAGCGCTGAGTACTCACCTAAGCTGTGCCCAGCCATAGACGCTGGCGCAATCGACACTTGGCTTTGTAGTGCGCGCCACAGCGCCACACTCGCCGTTAATACGGCAGGTTGTGTATTACGCGTCATATTTAATGTATCAACGGGGCCTTCTTGAGATAAAGCCCATAGGTCCCACCCTAAAGCATCTGACGCCTCTTCGAATGTTTGTTTGATTTCCGGGTAGGAAGCGGACAAATCACCCAGCATACCGACTGATTGTGAGCCTTGTCCTGGAAATACAAACGCTAAACTTGTGTTTATTGGTGACATTTTTTATATACTTTATTAAATATAAATTTACATTTTAACCAGTGCCGAGCCCCAAACAAAACCGCCGCCAAAGGCTTCCATCAGAACAGTTTGACCTTGCTTGATGCGCCCGTCACGTACCGCCTTATCTAACGCTAAAGGAATCGAAGCTGCTGATGTGTTCCCTTGCTCTTCAATAGTAAGGATGACTTTCTCCATCGGCATATTGAGTTTTTTTGCCACTGAGGCAATAATTCTAATATTGGCCTGATGCGGTATTAACCAGTCAACATCGCTCTTCTGCATCCCATTAGCATCAAGCGTTTCGTCCACAATACGCCCTAACGTTTTAACCGCTACTTTATAAACATCATTACCCAACATGGTCATATAAGCCTGTTCGCCATCTTGCTTTTGGCCTGCTATCGGATTATTTATGTACAGAACGTCTTGGTGGCTACCATCGCTATGTAAATGCGTCGATAGAACACCCTCTTCTTCACTGGATTCAAGCACTACAGCACCAGCACCATCGCCAAAAATAACGCACGTTGAGCGGTCGCTCATATCGAGAATTCTTGAGTTAGCTTCAGAGCCTATAACCAGCGCTTTTTTTGCACCGCCCGCCCGTATAAATTGATTAGCAATACCGAGGCCATAGATAAAGCCTGAGCAAGCAGCTTGAACATCAAAAGCAGCACAATCACCTACGCCTAGTTTATCTTGAAGAATACACGCTGTGCTGGGGAATACACGGTCAGGAGAACTGGTGCCGATAATAATAAGGTCAATTTCAGAAGCCGATATGCCCGCCGCTTCTAACGCTTGAGTCGCGGCAATCTCAGCCATGCTAGAGCACGTTTCTGAGTCAGCAATAACGTGTCTTTGTTTAATGCCCGTTCTGGCATAAATCCACTCATCGGTCGTATCAATCATCGACTCAAAGCCTTTGTTTGTACGAATTTCTTTCGGGAGGTAGCTACCCGTCCCTGTTATTTTTGCGTTTGCCATTAATTCATATCTCTTATAAAGCTAGGGCTGCCCACTGAATATTATGCTTAAAAACTAAAAGTGATCTGGCAAAAAAATAGCAGAGAAACAAAACTTATTCTCTGCTATTCCCAAACTATAAAGGTTTTTTAGTCTTTATCTGCAATCACTTGCTCGCCACGATAAAAACCATCGGGGCTAATGTTATGGCGCAAATGCACTTCACCAGTTGTAGGCTCTGTTGATAATGTTTTACCACTAAGCGCATCATGTGAACGGCGCATGCCGCGTCTTGAACGTGATTTTTTACTTTTTTGAACTGCCATCTCAAATTCTCCTGAGAAATTTTAATCTAAACATAGCCAACAATTATTGGACCATCTCTAATGTTTCAAATTCTTTAGAACCTCAAATGGGTTCTCTTTTACCTCTAACTCTTCTACAACAAAGTCCTTGCTTGCACTGGTATGCGGCAGGTCGTTAATGCAGCGATCATGTTTTGCAATAATCGGCAGGGTCAGTAACACCTCATCTTCTACTATTGAACTCAACTGCAAACAGCGGTCTTCAACAACACAAGGCTCGTACGAATCAGGCACGTAATCCATTAACGATTGGTCTCTAATAACGGCTAAACCAACCTGGATATCTACTGGGAACGACATTGGCTCTAGGCAAGCTGCGCATTGTAACATGAGCTCTCCTGAAATCCGACCCGTAATAATAATATTCTTCTGTTCTTTAAAAAATTGAAATTCGATATCTAACAAGGCTTCCGACGCTAATACATCTTCGAGCAGGCGAGGCAATTCCTTAATCGAAAGCTGCCCAGAAAAATAGCGCTTTTGCTCGGCGCATACAAAGGGGTCAATTTCTGCCAGTAAACTATTACTCATAAGGTAAAATGCGTCATTAAAATCACATTTATCATCCTCGCTATTATATGAAAAAACAGCCCAACATTGGAATAGTATTGGCTTCAAGTTCACTTTATCGCCGTGAACTTCTGACAAAAATTTGTCCTGAGTTTGAAAATCACAACCCAGATATTGACGAATCAGCACGCGTTAATGAGTCTCCACTCGTTTTATCACAACGCTTAGCGACAGAAAAAGCTCAAGCTTTGGCAACAATCTATCCCAAGCACCTTATCATCGGTTCTGACCAAGTGGCTATGCTGAGTGACAAGCAACTAAGCAAACCGGGTTCGCATGCAAAAGCTGTTCAGCAACTGCAGAGTTCATCTGGGAAAGTCATCGGTTTTTATACCAGTTTGTGCGTTTTAAATACTCAAACAAACACCCAATCTAATGATGTTGATGTCTGCCGAGTTTATATGAAAACACTATCTCTAGAAGAAATTGAGAGCTATGTTAATCGTGAAAAACCTTTCAATTGCGCGGCTTCATTCAAGTCTGAAGGTTTGGGTATCGTTTTATTTGAAAAAATAGAAGGCGACGACCCGAATGCGTTGATTGGTTTGCCGCTTATCAAGCTAGCAAAATTACTTGCCTTAAATGGCTACAAGGTCCTTTAATTCGCTAACAGCTCAATAAGATAACCGTCTGGGTCTTTTGCAAATGCAAGCACGCTACGGCCGCCCTTCATTGGGCCTGCCTCGCGCACTATCTCCCCGCCTTTAGCTTTAATTGCATCGCACGCTTTATAGACATCGTCCACTTCAATGGCGATATGGCCAAAGCCTGTTCCTAAATCATAATCTGACGTATCCCAGTTATAGGTTAGCTCAATGGCTGCCTGTTCGGACTCGGCCTGATAGCCGATAAACGCCAATGTAAATCGACCTTCTGGAAAGTCTTTTTTCCTTAATAACTTCATGCCGAGTAACTTGGTATAAAACGCAATGGAACGTTCTAGATTCCCTACCCTCAACATGGTATGCAATATTCGCATGAAAAACTTATGAACTGCTTGGGTTTAAGTACGTTTGATAATGCGCTAAAACACGCTTAACGTAAGCTTGTGTTTCAGGGTATGGAGGGATTTTGTTGCCGTACTTAGCAATCGCTGTTTCACCTGCGTTATAAGCCGCGACCGCCAACTTCAGATTGAACTCATATTTGTTAAGCAGATGTTTCAAGTACTTCATGCCACCATCAATATTTTCCAAAGCATTTTTTCGATCATTCACGCCATAATGTTCTGCAGTTTCTGGCATCAACTGCATCAAACCCACAGCACCTGCTTTTGAAATTGCATTTTTGTCGTAATATGACTCCGTGTGAACAACGGCTAAGACCAGCGCTGGGTCAATGCCAAGACGGCTAGCACGCCGTCTAATTATTGGCTCATAACGCTGACGATTCAATTTATATCGCGTATATTCAGTGCTCCTCTTTACAGGTGCCTTGCGTAGAAGCCGATAACCTTCACCCCTTGGCCGATCAGTAAAATGTACATCGCCGTAACGATCAACTTTCTTATAAATATCTGCGATAGCAAATTGAGCGGCTAAAAACAAAAGTAACAAAAAAAACAAGCAAGCCTGTTGAAATAAATATTTCGTACCTATATCAGCATTCATTAGTTGGTTTTGCACTGTTATGTTTTTAATAATTTTCAAGTTTTAAACCTACCTATTCAAAAATAGCTCTCTTATTACTTTAAGTTTAGCAGCTCATAAGTGAAGCACTTAACTAATAAAAAACTATCACCATGAAATCACGGCTTTATTTAATAAGTCGTTTTTCAATTCTGTGAGTCGCAGCAACGCCTGCCACGACGCCAAAGGCAAGCAAAACGAATATATGGAGAAAAACCGAGTGAACCTCACCCCCCGTCATTAAAGGTCGGACAAGCGATATTGCGTGATAAAGCGGTAGCGCTTTAGCAAGGTTTTGCACCAAATATGGCAGTGCCTCAATTGGAAAAAATACACCACTCAGCAAAACCATAGGGGTAATAAACAAGGTGGTGTAATAGAGAAAGAAGTCATAACTTTTCGCACTCGATGTGACAAGTAAAGCTAGTGAAGCAAAGCTAAGGCCTGTTATAAATGCGACCGGCAAAATGAAGAGCGCCCAAGCATCTGCAACCAAACCCAATGCGGTTGCGACGATTAAAATCGCACTTACGCTGATAAGACTTTTAGTGGCTGCCCATAAAATTTCACCAAAAACGACCTCGCCAACATTAACAGGCGTTGAAAGCATGCCCAGCCATGTTTGCTGTACATCCATACGCGTATAAGCAGAATACATACCCTCAAAGCTCGCCGAATTGACCGCACTCGTGCAGACGACACCAGACGCTAGGAACACCATATAGGTCATACCTTCAACATCACCCACAAACTGGCCTAAGCCATAACCAAGAACTAAAAGATACAGCAAGGGCTCGCCAAAATTCCCCATTAACGAAGGGCCTGCAAGCTTGCTCCAAACACGAATATTTCGCGACCAGATAGAGGTACTACGTGATAAAAAAAGCATCAAGCCTGTCGTGTTATTCACGGAGGTCACGCCCCGTTAGTTTAATGAAAACATCCTCTAAATTAGCTGGACGAAACAAATAGTCGTCATGAGCGCTTTGCTCTAACACCTCCAACGCCTGTTTTAATTTATCGCCGTAAAAGAAGTGTATATCACCTGATTTTTCGAAGCGTGCAATAGACGTGTCCCGTTGAATCTTCCCAATCAACACATCATCGCACGCGTGCACCTCAAGAACGTGTGATTCAATTTGATCTCGGATCAAATTTCTTGGTGGGGCGTCCGCCATCATCTTTCCATGATCCATAACAATGACACGATCACACAGTCGCTCGGCCTCTTCCATATAGTGCGTGGTTAGAATGAGCGTTATGCCCTGCTTTTTTAATTCGCGAAGCTTTTGCCATATCGCTTGACGCGCTTGTGGATCTAACCCCGTTGTCGGCTCATCCAATATCAACAACTTGGGCTTATTTATTAAGGCACGGGCCA
The DNA here is from genome assembly GCA_002101225.1 of Cycloclasticus sp. symbiont of Poecilosclerida sp. M. Lineage (GTDB taxonomy): Bacteria > Pseudomonadota > Gammaproteobacteria > Methylococcales > Cycloclasticaceae > Cycloclasticus. The sequence goes on from LWTN01000239.1 coordinate 24,501, forward strand.
GCGTCAAACGCCGCCTCATACCACCTGATAACTCAGAAATTCGGCTGTTTGCCTTTTCTTGTAATGATGAAAATTCAAGTAATTCAGGGATTCTCTTCTTCAACACAGCCAACGCAATACCAAAGAAGCGACCATAAACGTATAAGTTTTCTTCTACCGTAAAGTCAGGGTCGAGATTATCCATTTGTGGAACCACCCCCACTAACGAACGAACAAATGACGCGTGCTTAGGCATTGAATATCCGAACACCTGCAACTCACCCGCATCGATGGGGCAGTGTCCAATAAACATCCTCAGCGTCGTCGTCTTGCCCGCACCATTGGGGCCTAAAATTGCACAGAAACTACCCGATTCTATTGCTAGATCAAGCTCGTTAACGACGCGTTTGCCGTCGTAAATTTTGCATAATTTACTGGCATTAACGACTGAAGGTAAATTTTTAACCGCGCTCATTATCTGTTGGGAATTACAAATTTTGCTTTGGGTTGCGCATTATAGCTCAGCTACTTACTTAGTGGCTCTTATCCAAACCATTTAAATACTGATTAAAATCACGTCAGAACACGTTCAGTTAAAAACTATTTATACTAAGTTTTCTACGACCACCTATGCTTACTCAACGACACCATGGACATTAAAACTTTACCTCTCAGCGTTAAAATTGCACTTGTTTGTGCAATCTGCTTAACCGTATTCGTTAGCATTGCCCTATTGATTGAAAAATCCGCTTAACCAGCGCTGATAATCATCAGGCGTATCAACATCCCATAAGGTGGATAATAAGGCGTACGTTAGCCCGCAACGTTTGATAGCCAATATATTTTGTCGCAAGGTTTTTTTTGTACTCCAGTCAACGCCGTCAAACAGCGCCACATTCGTTTTTCTGCAGGCAATCAGCACATAACCCCCATCTTCAACTGGGCCAAATACCACATCAACTGTGTCAAGCTTCTCAAATGCAGCGGCAATGTAATCCCGTGTTAATACAGGGCAGTCCGTACCGATAAGCACGACTTTTTTTGCATTTTCCAAGCCCGCCTGCAAAGCAAACAACATACGCCCCCCTAAATCATCAGCCTGCTGCTCCCTTAAAACAAGGCCGAATGCAGACTGATACTGTTGAAAACTTTCATGACTAATATCGGGGCTACACCACAACTCACCTGCCCAACTATTCGAAACACTGTTCTGCAGCGTATGATGCAATAATGCCTCGTATACTTCGCACGCTTTTGCTCTACCTATTTCAACAGCCAAACGCGTTTTAACCTGCCCTAGAATAGGCGCTTTAGCAAAAACTTGGAGTAATTGTGACCTCATAAAAAGAAATTTAATCGCTACAATGCTTTTAATTTTAACCTGCTGACGAATAATTTATACTACCTCAACTTTTTAAACTTCACACACCGTAATGAATCCTGATTTAGCGCTTTTGCAGTCCTATCCATTTGAAAAACTGACTCGATTAAAGAGTTGTGTAACGCCCCCCTCTCATCTCGAGCATATTGCATTATCGGTTGGTGAACCCAAGCACCCTACACCTAAAATAATTACACAGGCATTGCTCGAACACTTACATGCTTTGGGGCAATACCCAACAACACGCGGGCTTGATGCGTTAAGAGAAAACATCGCCGAATGGTTATGTAAGCGTTTTTCGATTCAAGCGAGCGACATCAGCCCACACGATCACATATTGCCTGTTAGCGGTACGCGCGAAGCCCTATTTTCCTTCGCCCAGTGTATTGTTAATAAGCAAGAAAATGGCGTTGTGGCAATGCCTAATCCCTTCTACCAAATATACGAAGGCGCCGCCCTGTTGGCCGGTGCGGAGCCGTTTTTTATCAACTGCGATGAAAGTAATGGCTACCTACCAAACTATGATGCTGTGCTTGAAAACGTCTGGAAACGATGCCAGCTACTCTATATATGTAATCCGGGGAACCCGAGTGGCGCGGTTCATAGCGCTTCGCAGTTGCGTCATTTAATTAAGCTTGCGCACCGCTATAATTTTGTTATTGCCGCTGATGAATGCTATTCGGAGATATATTTTAAAGACAAAATAAAGCCAACTGGTTTGCTCGAAGCCAGTGCGTCAATGGGTAATGCAAATTTCGCGCGTTGCGTGGTTTTCCACAGTCTGTCCAAACGCTCTAACGCACCAGGGCTACGCTCTGGATTTGTAGCGGGCGACCCAGCTATTATTAATGAATACTTTCGTTACCGCACCTATCACGGCTGCACTCTGCCCGTTCCAACACAACACGCAAGCATTGCGGCGTGGTCAGATGAAAAACATGTACAACTCAACCGAGAGCTATACCAACAAAAGTTCTCCCGTGTCATCGATATTGTCGGTGACAGCATGGAGCTCAAGCTACCTGACGCAGGTTTCTATCTGTGGGCAAAAACGCCGATTGCGGACGATGTGCTCGCTCAAAAGCTCTTCGCTCAACAGAACATAACGGTACTACCAGGGCAATATTTATCGCGTGATACAACAAATGGCAACCCAGGCAAAAACCATGTGCGCATGGCGCTTGTAGCATCTGTTGAGGAATGCGAAGATGCTGCACATCGACTAAAAGAGTTTGCTAACGCGCTCTAAGAATTCAAAAAATTAACATCAATCTTTAGGAAAAACTATGCAAAATCTTGAAACCGCCATTAACGAAGCCTTCGATAACCGCGCTGACTTCGACTCTAAAACTGTATCAGCCGAAATTCGCAGCGCTGTAGAACAGTCTCTCAGTATGCTCGACAGTGGCGAAACACGCGTTGCCGAAAAAAAAGGTGACAAATGGGTGGTCAATCAATGGCTAAAGAAAGCCGTTCTTTTGTCTTTTAAAATCAACGATAACCGCGTCATGGACGGCGACAATAATCGTTACTACGACAAAGTAGAAACAAAGTTCTCTAACTACACAGAAAATGACTTTAAAAAAGGCGGTATGCGCGCTGTTCCTGGCTGTGTTGTTCGTGCGGGTTCTTATATTGGTCCTAACGTAGTTCTCATGCCTTCTTTCGTCAACATCGGCGCCTATGTTGATAGCGGCTCCATGGTCGATGGCTGGGCAACAGTCGGCTCTTGCGCACAAATTGGCAAAAACGTTCATTTATCGGGTGGTGTAGGTATTGGTGGTGTTTTAGAACCTCTCCAAGCAGGCCCAACTATTATTGAAGACAATTGCTTTATCGGCGCACGTTCAGAGGTGGTTGAAGGCGTTATTGTTGGCGAAGGCTCTGTTATCTCCATGGGTGTTTATATCGGCCAAAGCACAAAAATCTATAACCGTGAAACGGGCGAAACGATGTTTGGTCGTATCCCGCCATACTCTGTTGTCGTTCCAGGCAACCTACCCTCAAAAGACGGTACACACAGTTTATACGCGGCGATTATCATTAAAACAGTTGACGCTAAAACACGTAGCAAAACAGGCTTAAACGACCTCTTAAGAGATTAATATGCCGAACGTTATTTACGGTATAAAAAACTGCGATACCATTAAGAAAGCTCTTAAGTGGCTCGACTCGAATGGTGTTGAGTTTGTTTTTCATGATTACCGAAAAGACGGTTTAGATAATACTTTATTGGAATCACTTGAATCTAAGCTCGGCTGGGAAACTATGGTTAATAAGCGTGGAACAACGTGGCGCAATTTGCCCGAGGAAACCAAAGAGGTGATGGATAAAAGCTTAGCCCTAAAAACCATGCTTGATAATCCAGCGATTATCAAACGCCCCATTCTCGATACCGGAAACCGTTTGAAACTGGGTTTTTCAGATACCACCTACCAGCAATTATTTTCAGCATGAATGAAACCATAAAACTCACCCAGCAGTTGATTGCTAAAGCGTCACTGACGCCTGAAGACGCCGGCTGCATGGATTTAATGGCCGAATACCTTCAGCAACGTGGTTTTACAATCGAGTGGATGAATTTTGGTGAAACTAAAAACCTTTGGGCAAGACGCGGAACTACAACACCTGTTTTTGCATTTGCAGGCCATACCGATGTAGTACCTACCGGCCCATTAGACGAATGGGATTCACCCCCGTTTGAACCTACCATTAAAGATGGTCTTCTCTATGGCCGAGGCGCTGCGGATATGAAAGGTAGCCTCGCGGCTATGTTAACCGCATGCGATAGCTTTATAGAGGAACACGAAAAGCACGATGGCTCTATCGCCTTCTTAATTACCAGTGATGAAGAAGGCCCCTCGACTGACGGCACCGTAAAGGTCATGGAGGCCTTAGATCAACGCGGAGAGCAGATTGACTATTGCATCGTCGGCGAACCCTCAAGCCATAAAAGCTTTGGCGATATGGTGCGCGTAGGCCGCCGTGGTTCAATCAACGGCTATTTAACGCTCAACGGCAAACAGGGCCATGTAGCCTACCCAGAACTCGTCGAAAACCCCATCCACGCACTCGCACCTATTCTGTCTAAAATGACAGCAGAGCGTTGGGATGAAGGCAATGAATACTTTCCACCCACCAGCTTTCAGATTTCTAATCTCAATGCTGGCACAGGCGTTGAAAATGTTGTACCCGGCGAACTAAAGCTGGTTTTTAATTTGCGCTTTTCAAGCGAATTAACACCTGAAGTCATTAAAAGTCGCATCACCCATATCATTGATCAGCATTCAGATGATTATGAATTAGTCTGGAGATTATCTGGCCTACCTTTTATTACCGAACGTGGAGAATTGACTAACGCGGTCGAAAAAGCGGTGCAAGATGTAACGAGCAGCAAACCCGAACTATCTACAGGAGGGGGAACATCAGACGGCCGTTTTATCGCACCCTATGGCGTGCAAGTGATTGAACTTGGGCCGATTAACGAAAGCATTCATAAAATTAACGAATGCGTTAGTATAAATGATTTGCACCACCTTTCAGTCATTTATAAAAAAGTTTTAGAAAATATTTTACTTTAATTTTCTAACCTAACTAATTGTTTTATATGAAATATGATTACGGTTTAATTGCAATTGGTGGGGGTAGCGGCGGCATTGCAGGCGCAAACAGAGCGGCCTCTTACGGCGTCAAATGTGCCGTTATTGAACAAGCACGTTTAGGTGGTACTTGCGTTAACGTTGGTTGCGTTCCAAAAAAGGTTATGTGGTTTGCAGCCAATATCGCAAACACAATCCGTTCAGCAGAAAACTACGGTTTTGATGTATCGCTAAACGGTTTCAATTGGCCTGAGCTGAAGCAAAAAAGAGACGCCTACATTCAACGATTAAACGGTATTTATGCCAACAATTTAACCAACAATGGCGTTGATCACATCGAAGGCACAGCCTCTTTTATCGACCCACATACCCTTCAAGTGGGCGACAGGCAGATAACGGCCGAACGTTTTCTTATTGCAACAGGCGGCAAGCCGTCTATTCCTAATATTCCCGGTGCAGAGTACGGCATTACATCCGATGGTTTTTTTGAACTTACGGAGCAGCCCAAAAACGTAGCTGTTATCGGCGCGGGTTTTATTGCCGTTGAATTAGTCGGCGTATTTCAATCACTCGGTACACAAGTTAGCCTAATAGTCCGCGGCGATCATGCCCTACGCCAATTTGATTCCATGCTCGGCGAAGAGCTCGCTAAAGCCATGCAACACCAAGGCATTAGATTAAAAACAAACACCTCACCCACGTCTATTGAGAAAACGTCTACTGGCAAATTCATTATCAAGACAAAAGACAGCCAATTAGATGGTGAATTTGATGGGATTCTCTGGGCCGTCGGTAGAGCCGCCAACACAGATGGGTTAAACCTTCACGCCGCAGGGCTTGAATCAGACCAACGTGGTTTTATCCAAACGGACGAATGGCAAAAAACAACGCAAGACCATATCTTTGCCGTTGGCGATGTCACTGGCCAAATCGCCCTCACCCCTGTTGCCATTGCCGCTGCACGGCGTTTAAGCGACCGTTTATATAGCGATCAAACCGATAGAAAATTAGATTACGACCTAATTCCCAGCGTTATCTTTTCGCACCCTCCTATCGGCACTATTGGTTTAACCGAGCAACAAGCCAAAGAACGACACGGTGAAGCCGTTAAGGTATACACATCCAGCTTTAACCCAATGACACAAGCTTTATCAGTCGATAAACAACCCACCGCCATGAAACTTGTGACGGTAGGCGAGGATGAAAAGATTATCGGTTGCCACCTGTTTGGAGAAAGCTCAGATGAAATACTCCAAGGCTTTGCGGTGGCCATTAAGATGGGTGCGACAAAGAAAGACTTTGACGATACCGTCGCTATTCACCCGACGAATGCGGAAGAGTTGGTAACGATGACGTAAAGATTTTTTTGTTCTAATAATTGATGGATAAAGCCAAGCCAAACAGCCTTATCGTTTGAGCGAGACTTATGCCCTGTAGGTATATACAATTAATACGCGAAAATCGCTTCCGCTTATTCACACTATTAGGTCTGCGCCATTCCGCTACGCGTCGCAGACCTAAGGGCAACCGCGGATTGACGCCCACCTAGTTAATCGGTGTTAGCATTCAAAGATAATTGCACCGTATATGGACAAAAAAGAATACATCATCAGACAACCAGGTAGAACAAAAAGCAAAAAATATGAAGCTTATGTTGTTACCAGAATTATTCATTTAATAGATGATTTTAGCATTAAATTTGTTACTCAACAATATGTAACTCGCCCCGAAGGTAGGGCATTGACAGATCTATTTTTTCCTCAATTTGGGGTGCATATTGAAGTAGATGAGGGTCAGCATTTTATCGATAATAATATCAAAGAAGACAAAATTCGCGAGGCGGATATTATTAATGCAACAGGACATGAAGTGCTACGTGTTGATGTTACAAAATCATTTCAGAGCATCAATACTAAAATTAACAAAATAGTGAAAAAGATTAAGCAATTGAGAAACCATAATCAGTTTATCGCTTGGGTTATTGATGCAGAATATAATTCTAAAACATATATTTCACAAGGTTACATTGATGTTTCTGATAATGTTGCATTTAAACCCATAAAAGATGCCTGTAATTGTTTTGGGCATAATTATTCTGGCTATCAAAGGGCAGGTGCATCTCACCCAAACCCTGCTATTATGCTTTGGTTTCCAAAATTATTCTTGGGTCATGACAAGTTAAGCGGCTCTTTTCTGAACATTTTGAGTAAAATATTGTATATATCTTGCTCTCGATTATTAAATCTAAACTCACACTCTTTAAGGTGCAAATTGAACAAACCTTTATCCATTCCTTTAAACTTCACCAGTCGTATTTTAGCATAAGAAAGAAACACCAAAGGATTGTTTTTGCAAAAGTAAAGGGTAATCTAGGAGATGTATTATATCGATTTAAGGGTTTGTATAAATTAGATGCTCAAAAAAGTAATCAGAAAAGAGGGCTTGTTTGGACAAGAGCCGAAACAAGAGTTAAGACCTATACACAAAAATAGTGCTGACGAATCATTCCAGCCGACCGCCAGTGGCGCGTCGGCTGAATTCAAGCGTTAACTCCCCTTCCGCCTCTTCTCACCCTCTTCAAACGCTGTTAACTGTTCAGGCGTTGCTGGCTTCTGATGCTTCTCTTTCCATTCCGTAAAAGGCATTCCGTACACAACTTCTCTGGCTGCGTCATAGTCTATTTCTACACCCTTCTCTTTGGCTTCCGCCATATACCACTTAGAAAAGCAGTTACGGCAAAAGTTCGCTAAATTCATTAAGTCTATGTTTTGCACATCGGTATGGGTTTGGAAGTGATTGATAATGCGTCTAAAGGCGGCGGCTTCTATCTCTAACTGTGTTTGCTTATCCATCTTGTTCTCCTATTACGGTAAATGGGGGCGTTCTAAGTATTCGTGTGATTGCATTTCTAGCAAGCGGCTCACGGTGCGTTCAAACTGAAAGGCTAACTTCTTGCCTTGGTAGAGCTTTTCTGGCGGTTCTTGTGCCGATATAATTAGCTTAACATTATGGTCATAAAGCTCATCGACCAAGTTAATAAAACGGTTAGCCAAATCATTTTGCATATCTGTCATGACCGCCACATCAGAAACCAGTACGGTATGGAAGCAGCGTGCGATTTCTATGTAATCAGCCGAACCTCTAGGTATATCACATAGCGCGAGGTATTCAAACCAAACAACGCCCTCGGCACATTGTTTCACTTGCACCTGCCGCCCTTCTAATTCCAGACTCGATTCAAACTCTACGTCAGTTGCCGTCATATGTTTAAAGGTTGACAGTAACGTCTCATCAGCTTCTTTATCAAGCGGTGAATGGTATATTTCCGCTTGTTCTAATTCACGTAAACGATAGTCCGTACCGCTATCAAGCTTCTTAACATCACAGTGTTTTTTTAAGGCCGCTATGGCGGGTAAAAATCGCGCTCTTTGCAGACCATCTTTATACAGCCCATCGGGTTCGATATTTGACGTGGCCACGAGGCAAATTCTACGAGAAAACAAGGCTTCAAATAAACGGCCTAGCAGCATCGCATCGGTAATATCGGAAACAAAAAATTCGTCAAAACATATTACTTTGCTTTCTTTGACTATCTGATCAGCCACACTTTGAAGCGGGTCTGTAACATTATTTAAATCGCCTAACTGCTTGTGAACCTTTTGCATAAAGCGATGAAAATGCGTGCGCTGTTTTTTCTTAAACGGTAGCGCATCATAAAATACATCCATTAAATAGGTTTTACCCTGGCCTACGCCACCCCAAAGATATAAACCTTTTGGCACATTATTAGCTTTATCGCTCGCACTAAACTTAGAAAAAAACCCGTTTGATTTCGAGCTTTTTTGAGTTGTAACCAGTGCTTCGTATAGCTCTGACAGGCAGTCAATAATTTGGCGTTGTGCAGGATCGTTCACAAAACCTTGTTTTTTAAGGTCTACTTTGTAACGTTCCAATGGGCTCATGGTGTTTTCAACATCTAAGTATGATAAATTACGCAGGCTTTTGTGTTGCACAGCAGCGCGTATTGTAATCAATTAAACCGAAAACACGATGTTATTTTGAAATTTTTAAGCGACTTCTTCCCCATACTTTTGTTCTTTATCGCATATAAATGGCAAGGTATTTATGCCGCCACCGTGGTGGCTATAGCTGCATCAACCCTTCAAGTTAGCTTTCATTGGCTGAAACACCGCCGCTTTGAACAAATGCACTTATCAACACTTGCCATCATTTGTGTGTTTGGTGGTGCAACACTGTACTTCCAAGATGAAACCTTTATAAAATGGAAGCCCACAATCATCAATTGGTTATTTGCCTTGGCGTGCATTGGCAGTCAGTTTATCGGTGAGAAGCCACTCATCAAACGTATGATGGGAAGTAGCATTCAGTTACCGAGCAACATTTGGCTGAAACTCAATATGGCTTGGGCTGCGTTTTTCCTTGTTGCTGGCAGCGCTAACCTTTATGTGATGTATCACTTTGATACGGACACTTGGGTAAACTTCAAATTGTTTGGTATGTTAGGTTTAACCACCCTCTTTATCATCGCCCAAGGTTTTTATCTTTCGCGCTATATACAACTACCAGAACTTATAGACAATTCTAATTCGGACAAATAACCAGCATGACGACACGTACAGAAATCATACGCACTATTCTTAACGACGCTATTGAGCCAGACTTTATTGAAGTACTCGATGATAGCCAAGCTCACGCAGGACACGAAGGGGCTAAAGCTGGCGGCGGACACTTTTATTTAACCATCGTGTCAGATAAATTTAACGAGAAATCACGCATTCAACGCCATCAGCTTATTTACCAAACACTCGGCGATATGATGAAGAGTGACATCCACGCATTAAGCATTAAAGCCTTTACTCCTGAAGAAAAACCCACACCCTAGGAGATAAAATGAAGCTTTATACTGCCTCACTCGCGCTGACTTTTTCATTATTGGTTACCGCTTGCCTACCTGAAGAAACTAATTCAAAAGATGACCCAACCATTGCAACGGTAAACGGTGAGGCTATCAAAAAATCAACCCTACAATTTTATGCCCTTGAACGTCGCCAAGGTTCTGCGAACCAAAACACACCTAAAGAAAACTTGATTAACGATCTCATTAACATGAAGTTATTGAGAAAAGAGGCTGAAAAAAGTAACCTTGATGATTCTGACGATTTTAAATCACGCATCAGCTTCATTAAATTAAACCTTTTATCGCAAGCTGCGATGAACGATTACATCAGCAAAAACCCCGTTTCTGATGAAGACCTAAAAGCAGAGTACGACGCGCGCATTGGAGATGTAAGCATCACTGAACTTAAAGCTAGTCATATTTTATTAAAGGATGAAGCACTTGCTAAAAAAATTATTGTGCAACTGACTAAAGGTGCTAACTTTGCCACCCTAGCTAAAAAACATTCGACTGGGCCAACGGGGCCTAAAGGCGGAGATTTAGGTTGGTTCAATCCAAACAGAATGGTACCTGAATTTTCTCAAGCCGTTGCTGCTCTTAAAGACAAATCGTTTACAAAAGAGCCTGTACAAACGCAGTTTGGCTGGCACATTATTAAACGTTCGGGCACTCGCGCGGGTACTCCACCTAGTTTCGAGCAGATTAAACCGAAAATTGCGGCCATGCTCGCTCAGAAAAGCGTCCAAGAACACCTTGCAACCCTTCGTGAAAAAGCAAACGTTGCGATTGAAGCAGATAATCTAACTCAATAAAACAACGGGGGCCTTTGGTCTTATCCAAAGGCCTCACACCTTGCAACAGAGATTACAAACCCATTATTGATCCGATTCCACGGCTTTTGCACTGTGAAAAAGTAGCTTAAAGGGCATTAATATGGTACTTTTGCGCGCTCGATTTTTTACATTTACGTTAACCAAAAACTAAGGAAATACTATGCGTATTATATTTTTAGGCGGGCCTGGTTCAGGCAAGGGAACCCAATCACAATTCGTTACTGAAAAATACGGTATTCCTCAAATCTCTACAGGTGACATGCTACGCGCAGCGGTTAAAGTCGGCACTGAACTCGGACTTGAAGCACAAAAAGTGATGAGCGCTGGCGGCTTGGTATCTGATGATTTGATTCTAGGACTTATTAAAGAGCGTCTTACACAAGCTGATTGTGCAAACGGCTTTCTACTCGATGGCTTTCCTCGTACTGTACCGCAAGCTGAGGGCTTAGCTGCTATGGGTGTAGAGATTGATTACGTCGCTGAAATTGCAGTGGATGACGAAGAAATCGTACGCCGCATGGCCGGTCGTCGCGTTCACTTGGATTCTGGTAGAACCTATCACATAGTTTTCAATCCACCTAAGCAAGAAGGTATTGATGATGTAACGGGAGAAGAGCTTATACAACGCGCCGACGATCAAGAAAATATTGTACGTGACCGGCTTGCGACATACCACAGCCAAACTGCACCACTGATTGAATTTTATTCAAGCCTTGCCAAAACGACGAGTGTTAAACACTTTAAAATTGAAGGTGAGGGTACAGTGAACGGGATTAAAGAGCGTATTCTAAGTAATCTCGGCTAATCAACACATCTATTAGCTAGGCAGCTCTTTTAAGATGTTGTTTGGCTATTTTATATTTATTAAAACCATCTACAAATAAGGATTACAAATGAAGACCTATGACGTTGTCGTTGTTGGCGCGACCGGTGCTGTCGGCGAGACTATGCTCGCCATACTCGAACAAAGAAACTTTCCTGTAGGTAACCTATACCCACTTGCGAGCAGCCGCTCAGCGGGTGGAACTATTCAGTTCAAAGGTAAAAATATTAAAATTCAAGATCTTGCCAATTTTGATTTCAAGCAAGTACAAATTGGCTTATTTTCTGCTGGCGGTTCGGTTTCTGAAGAATACGCACCGAAAGCTGCAGCCGCTGGCTGCATAGTTATCGACAACACATCACATTTTCGCTACGACGATGATATTCCTTTGGTTGTACCTGAAGTTAACCCTGAAGCAATTGCACAGCACGTTAACAGAGGCATTATTGCCAATCCAAATTGCTCCACTATCCAAATGTTGGTCGCGTTAAAGCCCATATACGACGCAGTTGGTATTGATCGCATCAATGTCTGCACCTACCAAGCCGTGTCTGGCGCGGGTAAAAATGCCATAGAAGAACTTGCTGGACAAACGGCTAAATTGCTTAATGGTAAAGCCGCCGAGCCTAAGGTTTATCCAAAACAAATTGCTTTTAATGTGTTGCCTCAAATTGATGTGTTTCTTGATAATGGTTATACCAAAGAAGAAATGAAGATGGTTTGGGAAACGAATAAAATTTTTAACGACGATTCGATCAAGGTCAATCCAACGGCTGTTCGCGTACCGGTTTTTTACGGCCATTCTGAGGCAATACACATTGAAACCAAAGAAAAAATTACTGCGAAAGCTGCAACAAAATTATTGAATGAATTTGCTGGAATAACGGTTCTAGATGAACGTGAGGACGGCGGTTATCCTACAGCTGTAAGCGAATCGGCAGGTTTTGATGACGTATATGTCGGTCGCATAAGGGAAGATATTTCTCATCCAAATGGTTTGAATTTATGGGTGGTTGCCGATAATGTAAGAAAAGGCGCTGCATTAAATAGCGTTCAAATTGCAGAGCTGCTAGTAAAAGATCATATTTAGTCTATATTTACACGCGTAAAGCGATTTAAATTATCACAGCTTAAAAAAGCCGTGTGACTCTACGAGGAGATTGAAGTGAGTAAAGCGAAAAAGGTTCTCGCCACAGCGTGTCTAATTAGCTCTACGAGCGTATTCGCACTTGGTATTGGCGATATAACGGCCTATTCAGCATTGAATCAAGCATTAAATGCTGAGATTGCTCTGGTTGGTTCTGAGAATGAAGACCCAAGCAATATACGTATTTCTATCGCCTCCAGAGAAGCTTTCAACGATGCAGGTATTGATAGACCTTATTTTTTAAATGAACTGAAGTTCACGCCCATTGTTGAAGAAAATGGCGAAATAAACGTTAAAGTAACTACGAGGAATGCTATCAAGGAACCCTTCGTTAATTTTATAATTGAATTAGAGTGGCCTAAAGGGCGTACCTTGAAAGAATTCACCATTCTTTTGGACCCACCCGTCACAATGCGTGACGTCAAACCAAACGTTGTCAGTCCAGAAATAAGCACGCAAGTTCCAAAAACACCCAAGACTCAACAGCAACAACTACAAGCAGAAAAAATTATTGTTACAACAATCCCAGCTGTTACGACCTCTAGCGATTATGGCCCAACAATAAAACACGACACACTTTGGAGTATTGCGAAAATTTTTACAGCACAAAACACTAATGTAACTCATGCACAAATGATGCTCGCCCTTTTCCATAACAACCCAGAGGCGTTTTATCAAAATAATATTAATGCATTAAAAAAGGGACATATCTTAAAGTTACCTAAGCAGCAAACAACCAACAATTTAATTGCTAAGCAAGCGCGAGACGAATTCCGCCGACAAAACAAAGTTTGGTCGGAAACTTTTCAGGCTAGCCAAGCAGCAAAAACAGAACAGCCTTCAACCTCAAACCCAGAACAACCAGAACCGACTGTTGGCTCTTCAACAAAAACAGGAGCGGATGTACAATTAAAACTTTTATCGCCAAGCGAAAACACTAATTCGACTACTGAAAAAGCAGAAGGGAACTCTGAAGGCGAAGCAGCTGGCGCGCTAAATGCTAAAAATAACGAAAAGAACCTCGCGCTCGAGATGGTGGCTACATTAGAAGATGAGAGGAATGAAGCTACTTCACGCGTCGTCGATTTACAGTCGCAAGTTGAAAAATTACAACACCTACTCACCTTAAAAAATGAACAGTTAGCACAATTACAAAATAACGCGGCTACATCAACCGAATTAGAGAACAATCTAACTAAAAACGAGCCTGAAAAAAACACCCATGAGAATGAAGAGAGCGTTGGAAGTAAGACTTTAGATGCAACACCAGTGATATCTAACGGTAGCAAAGAAGAAAAAACTAAAACTGAACCTGCAAAAAAATCTGAACCCGTTAAAACTACTAAGCCCCCCGAAGACGATGACCTGATGCTGTATGCAGTTGGTGGATTGGTTATTTTATTACTCGCCTTCATCGGTTTGCGCAAAAAGAAGAAAGGTTCAATCGAATTTGAAGAAGAATCTGAGGTTCAAATTTTTGAAGAACCAGAATTTCTAGCAAATGACACAGATGAGTTAGACGATGGTCTCTCAGACGACTTTCTTTCCACAGAGGAAGCAGAAGAAGTTGACCCATTAGATAAATGCGATGAATTGATAGCATCAAACGAACTTCAAAAAGCCGAAGAGACAATCCAAAAGGCCCGTTCATCTGAGCCTAATAATGTCACCTACACACAAAAATTATTTGAAATACTCTACCGCGCTTCTGATGCTGACGGGTTTCAAACCCTTGCAAATGACGTTAATGAAATCCAACATTCAAATCCTGAAGTTTGGGAAAGCGTAGAAGAAATGGGTAAAGAGCTATGCCCCACTTCAGTTTTATTTATGACGCCTGTTTCAGATTCTACATCTGCCGATATTTCAGATGTGGTTGATGAAATTGATGACACATCAGATCAAAAAAGTAACGACGATGTAGAATTTGACTTCAATTTTAACACCGTCCAACAAAACTCCACGAACGGTGAGCCTCAAGAAGAAACTACTGAAGATACAAAGCAGATCGGCGAAAGTAGCTTACCAGAGGAGCAAAACAGTCAGCTGAGTGAGGTAGAAGCTCTGCTTATTAAAGAGCAGCCGAATAACAAAGAAGAGGAGCTTGAAGCGATTGATTTCAAAATAACGGACCCTGTAGTTAAAGAAGCTAGCGCCCCATCGGCAGATACTAACACCGATTCGTCCATGAAGGATATTGATACTAAAATTTCTCTTGCCAAAATTTACATCGAAATGCAAGACGATGCTGCTGCTAAAGATGCACTTGAAGACGTCTTATCTCACGGTACTGATGAGCAGAAAAAAGAAGCGCAATCTATGCTCAATAAGTTATAGAAATCACTTATTTATAACAATTTAATATAACTATATAGGCAATTGATGATATACAATTTAAGCACTACGTTCATCGAGTGCTTAATGTGTCAAAAAATAAAATAAGCGGCAAAGCTTACTTAGCTGAACTCGCAAATAATGTCCCTTCAAATGCACGGCGTAACTTTTTAAAACAAGGTGTTAAATTTAGCACAGGACTCGTCGCTGCGGTTGCAAGCAACGAAGCAATATCAGGTAACAGCACCGCACTAGACGTACCTAGCTGGAGCAAATCATTAGGTTCTGGAGTGGTTTCAACACCTTACGGCATACCTTCAAAATTTGAAAAGAACGTCATACGACGTACCGTACCTTGGTTAACCGCCGACAAAATATCTTCCATAAGCATGTCTCCTATTCAAGAATTAAAGGGGATAATCACACCTAACGGCTTAGTGTTCGAACGGTACCATGCCGGCTCACCAACGGTTGACCCTGAACAACACCGTTTAATGATTCATGGGCTTGTGGATAATCCACTCATGTTCACGATGGATGACTTGATGCGTTTTCCTTCAGAGTCTGTCATTCACTTTCTTGAGTGCCCAGCTAATGGTGGGATGGAATGGCGTGGCCCTCAAATGGAGGCTCTGCAGTTCACCCATGGAATGGTAAGTTGCTGCGAATGGACGGGCGTTAGACTTTCAACACTTCTTGATGAAGTTGGCCTAAAAAGCAAGGCTAAGTGGGTGCTTGCTGAAGGTGCAGATGGTGCAGGCATGAGCCGTAGCATCCCGCTCGACAAAGCACTGGATGATGCACTTATTGTGTATGCACAAAACGGTGAAATGCTTCGTCCTGAACAAGGCTACCCCGTTCGTTTATTCAACCCTGGCTGGGAAGGCAATACATCAGTTAAGTGGTTACGACGCTTAGAAATTGGCGATAAGCCATGGCATCACCGTGAAGAAACATCAAAGTATACTGACTTAATGCCTGATGGCCGTGCAAGGCGTTTCACGTATGAGCAAGAAGCCAATTCTGTCATTACTTCCCCTTGTCCTGAAAACCCGTGGGGCAGCCGTGGTTCGTATCAAATTGAGGGCATTGCTTGGAGTGGGCGTGGCAAAATAAAACAAGTAGATATCTCACTCGACGGTGGTGTTAGTTGGCGGCCAACTAAGCTAAAGGGTCTCGTACTCTCTAAAGCCCTAACGCGTTTTTCTCTACCTTATAGTTGGGATGGTGCACCCGCTCTGCTTCAAAGCCGTGCTATTGATGAAACAGGCTACGTTCAACCCACTCTTTCGCAACTTAGAAAGGTGCGTGGCACAAATACGATTTACCATAAAAACTCTATACACACATGGCAGCTGTTAAGTGATGGGAAAGTTAAAAATGTACAACTCAAGTAAAATTTCTATAGCCATAACGTGCGCTATTGCACTGCTGTTTTCAGCCGCCGCGCTTGCAGGGCCTAAAACAAGCTATGGATTGGGCGTAACGCCTACTAAAGAAGAAATTGCTCTGTGGGATATTGATGTAAGACCAGATGGTCAAGGCTTACCGATTGGTAAAGGCTCAGCAATTGAGGGTGAAGCGATGTACGAGGCTAAATGCGCCTCTTGTCACGGATCTTTTGGTGAAGGTGAAGGGCGCTGGCCGCCCCTTGCTGGTGGCGAAAACACCTTAAAGGATGACCGCCCCGAAAAAACCGTCGGGAGTTATTGGCCTTATGCGTCAACGCTTTGGGATTATATTAATAGAGCCATGCCCTTCCCTGCACCAAAAACGCTGACTGTTCACGAGGTCTACGCAATCACAGCTTATGTTCTTTACCTCAACGACTTAATTGAAGACGACTACGTGCTTACGCAAGATAACTTGGCGCAAGTTAAAATGCCCAATCAAGATAACTTTTATGCTGACGACCGCCCCGACACACATAACACTCGCTGCATGAATAATTGTAAAAAACCTAAAGACATTGTCATCGTGCAATCTCTTCGCGGCATCACACCTGAGCAGGAAGAAGAGCAAGAACAGGGTGCAGCTAAAGTTGAAGAAAAAGCTAAGCCCACGCTCAGCAAAAATGCCTTAGCGGGTGAAGCACCTTATAAGCAAAGCTGCTTTGTTTGTCATGGAAGTGGTATTGCTGACGCGCCAAGAACGGGTGATAAAAACGCTTGGGCTAGCCGCCTTAAACAGGGCACACCAATGCTAATTAAACACGCTATTGAAGGCTATATTGGTGACGCTGGCGTAATGCCTCCTAAAGGCGGTAATATGAACCTAACAGACGAACAAGTAACTGCCGCTGTTCACTACATGCTTGAACAAAATTAATTAATTGCTTTATTTCATATGTTGAAAAAAACAAACACTCTCAAGTTACTTCTTAGCTTAACGTTAACAACTGCAAGTTTAGCTACGCCCTTATTCGCAGCGACTGGAAAAGAAATTGCATTTGACCGTAAAAAAGGTAATTGCCTAGCGTGTCACGCGATGGATGACGGTGATATGCCTGGCAATATCGGCCCACCTTTAGTGGCTATGACGGCAAGATTCCCTGACCGTGCTATTTTAAAAGCGCAAATATTCGACGCAACGAAAAGAAACCCTATTTCCATCATGCCGCCCTTTGGCAAACATGAAATACTGAATGATGCTGAATTAGAAAAAATTATCGATTACTTATATACACTTTAACCACAATATACGGAGAAAATATGTACATTACACGAAGAAAATTTTTAAACATACTTACAGTGAGCACCGCTGCATGCGCCACCTTATTAGCCCCTATAACGACGTGGGCTGCTTGGGCGAGCAAAGCATTTAACGCGACAAAATTAGACGACGCATATCAAAACTTATTCGGCACAACTACGCTTACCGCAAGCGATAAAATCGTTTTGAAATTACCGAAAATTGCTGAAAATGGTGGTGCCGTTCCTGTATCCGTTAAAACAGACCTTGATAGCGTCGAAACCATCAATATTTTTGTTAAAGACAACCCTAACCCACTAACAGCTTCATTCCATATACCCGAAGGAACGATTGCAGACATTTCAACGCGTATACGCTTGGCTCAAACCAGTACCGTTACCGCTGTCATTAACGCGGGCGGCAAATTACATAGCGCTAGCCAAGAAGTAAAAGTAACGATTGGCGGCTGCGGCGGCTAAGAAACATATTTAGGAGACAAACATGAAAGTTAAAGCAAAATTTAAAAACAATATTACAAGCGTACGTCTACTAGCCAAACACCCGATGGAAACTGGGCGTAGAAAAAACAAAGAAACAGGCGAATTAATTCCCGCCAAATACATCCAAGAGCTAAGTTGCGAGCACAATGGAAAAGTCGTATTTCTAGCGCAGCTTGGGACGTCAGTTTCCAAGCACCCCTACTTCGCCTTTGCATTCAATGGTGGCGAAAAAGGTCAAACAGTACAGCTGCGTTGGAATGACAACACAGGTGACGTTAAAAAAGTTGACGCGACCATTAAATAGACCTTAAGGAATCTTTATGCAACGCCTGCTCAACACTTTTCTATCCCTTTCATTAATCGTGGTTGCTATACCTGCCGTAGCCACGCCTGAACAGAATAAGGAGAGCTTTCAAAAGTTTTATATGGATCGCTTTTCTCACATAGAAAAAGATGACTTTGCCAACGGCGTATACGCGCTTGATCAGGATGCGCGCGATCAATGGGAAGCGATGAGTGACTTTCCACCCTTTGAAGATGACTTAGACGAAGGTGAGGCGTTATTCAACACGCCTTTTGCTAATGGCAAACAGTACGCTGATTGTTTCGAAAACAAAGGTCAGGGAGTCCGTCAGAACTACC
Source organism: Cycloclasticus sp. symbiont of Poecilosclerida sp. M (assembly GCA_002101225.1). Taxonomy (GTDB): domain Bacteria; phylum Pseudomonadota; class Gammaproteobacteria; order Methylococcales; family Cycloclasticaceae; genus Cycloclasticus. Next base: position 43,348 of record LWTN01000239.1, read on the forward strand.
CGCAATTCGACTCTAAAAGTGGGCAAGTTATCACATTAGAACTCGCAATTAATAACTGCCGCACCCAACATGGTGAGAAAGCCTTACCTTATAAAAAAGGTGATCTTGCAAAAGTTTCAGCTTATATGGCATCAACGTCTAAAGGTGAACGTTTTGATATTAAAATACCTAACGACAAACGTGCACAACAAGCCTATGAGGCCGGCAAAAAATATTACTATTCTAAGCGTGGCCAATTAAATTTCTCTTGCGCAAATTGCCACGTACAAAACGTGGGTCGTAAAGCACGCTCAGAAACATTAAGTGCTTCTCTTGGTCACCCTACCCATTTTCCTGTTTATCGCATGAAATGGGAGTCCTTTGGCACCTTGCAAAGACGTTTTGACTCTTGTAATAAGCAAGTGCGCGCCCAGCCGCTTGAAGGTCAAGCTAAAGATTACAGAAACCTTGAATACTTCCTAACTTATATGAGTAATGGACTGCCCGTTAACGGTCCAGCTTCTAGAAAATAGCACCTACACAGAATATTTTGAATACAAAGAAAATGCTTTTACCGTTACTTTCGCTCTCATTACTCATGTGCGTTTTCAGCACAGGCGTTATTGCAAGTGATAAACAGTCAGCTCAAGCAGCTATTAAAAAAGCAACCACACTTTTACAGCAATCAAAAAATCTTGGTTTTGAATGGAATACAGTCACACCCCTTATTCTCCAAGCGCAGGATGCTATAAAAGCCAACGATTTCGATAATGCCACCCAGTTTGCAGTAAAAGCTAGTCAACAAGCCAAATTGAGTATTCAGCAAGCTGAGAACGAAGAAAAAAACTGGCATTTTAATCTTCCTAAATAACGCCCGTACTGGAGTTGCACGACCATGAATCGCCGCGAATTTAACCGCTTATTAGTCGCTGGCGCGGTAGCTGGCATTATTCCTAAAACTGGTTTCGCGCTTTCTCAGGTCAAACCTAACTACAACATTCCTCAAAAAGGCAACGCACGACTGCTCCATATTACAGATTGCCACGCACAGCTCAACCCTGTGTATTTTAGAGAGCCCGACGTCAATTTAGGTTTCCATAAGGCGCTTGGACGGACGCCTCATATCGTTGGCGAAGCTTTTTTAAAGAAAAACAATCTATCTAAAAATTCGCTAGAAGCTCACGCTTTTACCTACCTAAACTTTAACTCTGCTGCAAAAGAGTATGGAAAAGTTGGCGGGTTTTCCCACTTAAGCACGCTAGTTAAAAAACTACGCGGATTAGCGGGTGGCGAAAACAATTCATTATTGCTCGATGGGGGCGATACTTGGCAGGGCTCTGCAACCGCGTACTGGTCACGCGGAAAAGATATGGTTCAAGCGGCCAACCTATTGGGGGTTGATATCATGACCGGCCATTGGGAGTTTACATATCAGGACGAGGAAGTGTTTTCCAATATAGATGATTTTGAGGGTGAATTTTTAGCACAAAATATAAAACTGACGGAAGACGCCTTATTTGAAGGCAAACAAACACACGACGAAGATACAGGTCACGTCTTTAAACCCTACATAATTCGCGAAATTAATGGACAACGCTTAGCCATAATTGGCCAAGCCTTCCCTTACACACCGGTTGCCAATCCAAAACGATTTATTCCCGATTGGACATTCGGCATTCGCAACCAAGATTTACAAGAATTAATTAACGCCATTAAAGTTGATGAGAAACCAGCTGCCATTATTCTACTTTCGCATAACGGCATGGACGTCGATTTAAAACTTGCATCTGTTGTCACGGGCATCGACTTTATCTTGGGTGGCCACACACACGATGGTGTTCCTACGCCCGTATCTGTTAAAAATAGCCTCGGTACAACGATCGTCACAAATGCCGGATCCAATGGTAAATTTTTAGGTGTATTAGATTTGAATTTGCAAGATGGCGGACTTAAAGGTTATGAATATCGGCTACTCCCTGTTTTCTCAAACTTCATTGAACCCGATAAACAGATGAACGCGTTAATTGATGAAATACGCAAACCGCACTTAGACGCACTCCAAGAAGAATTGACCGTGACCGAGACACTGCTCTACAGACGTGGCAACTTCAACGGCACATTCGACCAGCTGATTTGTGATGCACTACGCCACGAGCTCAATGCGCAAATTGCTCTATCCCCAGGTTTTAGATGGGGTACGACCGTTCTTCCTGGTGAGGCCGTTACCTTTGAAAACGTCATGGATCAAACCTGCATTACCTATCCAGAAACATACGCTCGAGATATGCTCGGTAAAGAAATCAAGGCTATTTTAGAAGACGTTGCAGACAACCTATTCCACCCAGACCCATTTTATCAACAAGGCGGCGATATGGTGCGCGTCGGTGGCATGAACTACATCTGCGACCCTATGGCAAAACCGGGTAACCGCATTTCTAATATGACACTCGACTCGGATAAGGCAATTATGCCCAATAAAACTTACAAAGTTTCTGGCTGGGCAACGGTCGGTTCGAAAGCGCCTGGAAAACCTATTTGGGACGTCGTGGCATCTTACCTTCGAAGCCAAAAAACAATCAATATCAGCCACCTCAATTCGCCTGTTTTAAAAAATATCGATAATAACCCTGGCATAGTTCTTTAGATATTTATAAAAACCTCGCACACCTTTCTGTTCTGCTCTAAACCCCTCCTAGAATAATATAAACGTTTCTAACGTTTTACCCCCCACAACAACCTTGTAAATAGGGGCAATAGTGCTATTATTCCGAACATAAAATAATTGACTTATTAGTGCTAAAAATTGCCTTCTTTTAGAGAAAGGTTCTTACCGCCTCGGTAGCTCAGCTGGATAGAGCGCACCCCTCCTAAGGGTGAAGTCGCAGGTTCGAATCCTGCTCGGGGCACCATTAAAATGCTTTTATCTCATTAATTTAGTTGTTAAAAATAATACATTTTGGAACCGGTAAATGAACAACCTACTGCAGTTATTTAAAAGCTCATCTGCGTTTAACGGATCAAACGCTAACTTTGTCGAAGAAATGTACGAACAGTACCTTAACGACCCCGATTCGGTCAGTGAACAATGGCGTCAACAATTTAACGCCATTCGTGAAAGCTCAGAAACTGTTGATATACCCCACTCATCTATAAAAAAACACTTTTCCGATCTGGCAAAAGCTCCAACGGGCGTTCGAGTCATTCAGGCGGGGGACACCGCAGCTCAATTAGCTAAGCAAGCTGCTGTTTCACGACTAATGAATGCCTACCGCATCAACGGCCATAAAGACGCTAAAGTCAACCCGCTTAATTTTACGGCTAAAGAAGCGATTCCTGAATTAAATATCGCGTTTCATGGCTTGAGCGAACTCGACCTAAACACCCTGTTTGATACGGGCACCTTACACAACACGCCTAAACAGCTGGCTCTAAAAGACATTATTCCCATACTCGAAGAGACCTATTGCAGCAGTATCGGTGTTGAGTATATGCACATTTCGAACACTGAAATGCGCTCATGGGTACGCCGCCGCATGGAAGGACCGCGCGGGCACCTCAACCTTGACGCTGAACAAAAACAGTGGCTGCTAAAGCTTCTTACTGCGGCTGAAGGCATTGAGAACCACTTACACAGAACCTATGTAGGCCAAAAGCGTTTCTCCTTAGAGGGTGGTGAAAGTTTAATCCCTATGCTCGACGAAATGCTACAGCGCTTTGGCGAACACGGCGTTAAGGAAACGGTTATTGGCATGGCGCATCGTGGCCGCTTGAACGTGTTAGTAAACATTTTTGGTAAAAACCCTTCGATTCTTTTTGAAGAATTTGAAGGCAAACGTTCAGCTTCACCCACTAAAAATGGCTCCGGTGACGTTAAGTACCATATGGGTTTCTCATCCGATATCGCAACACCCAGTGGTGAAATGCACATAGCCCTCGCCTTTAACCCGTCCCACCTCGAGATCATTAATCCTGTTGTCGAAGGATCCGTTCGTGCGCGACAAGATAGACGTGGCGTTAATAAAGAAGATGAGGTTGTTGCCATTCAAATTCACGGTGATTCCGCATTTTCCGGTCAAGGCGTGGTAATGGAAACGTTACAAATGTCGCAAACACGGGGTTATGGCACGGGTGGCACGATACACATTGTTATTAATAACCAAGTGGGGTTTACCACCAGTAACCCTGCGGATACCCGCTCGACGCCCTACTGTACTGATGTTGCAAAAATGCTCGAGACGCCTATTTTGCATGTTAACGGCGATGACCCTGAGGCCGTTCTTTTTGCTTCACAACTTGTTGTTGATTTTAGAAAAGAATTTAAGCAAGACATCGTACTCGACATGGTTTGTTATAGGCGTCGTGGACACAACGAAGCGGATGAGCCGGCTGTTACCCAACCGCTTATGTACCAAACTATTCGTTCGCTTTCAACCACACGAAAAATCTATGCAGACCGTTTAGTTAATGAAGGAACAATTAAAAGCAATATGCCTACTGAATTAGAAAAAGGCTATCGCTCATCGCTCGAACAAGGCGAGATTGTTTCTCGTCCAATACTTGAACACAAAGTAAACCCATTCGTCGCAAAATGGGATGCCTTCTTAAGCAGCAAGTGGGATGACGCTTGCGACACAACTGTGCCTGCTAAAGAGTTCCATGAAATCTCTTCATTAATGCTCGAATTACCGCCCGAGTTTGCCGTGCAAGCACGGGTCGAAAAACTACTTGAAAGCAGAAATAAAATGTCCGTTGGTGCCCAGCCTATTGATTGGGGCTACGCCGAAAATATGGCATACGGTACGTTATTAGCAAAAGGTCGAGATATCCGGTTAACGGGCCAAGACGTTGGCCGCGGTACATTTTTTCACCGCCACGCCGTTTTACACAATACCCATAATGGTGAAACCTATATTCCTCTTAGGCACTTATTCCTAGAGCAAGGAACCTTTTCACTGTATGACTCATTCTTGTCCGAAGAAGCCGTGCTCGGCTTTGAATATGGTTATGCTACAACCGAACCCGATGACTTAGTTATTTGGGAAGCACAATTCGGCGATTTTGCTAATGGTGCGCAGGTTTTAGTCGATCAATTTATTAGTTCTGGTGAAACAAAATGGGGACGCCTATGTGGCCTCGTTATGTTGCTACCTCATGGATATGAAGGGCAAGGTCCTGAGCACTCATCGGCTCGTTTAGAACGCTACCTACAGCTTTGTGCAGAACACAACATGCAAGTCTGTGTGCCCTCTACACCTGCGCAAATATTCCATTTATTGCGACGCCAAGCTTTGAGTTATTTCCGTAAGCCACTGATTGTTATGAGTCCAAAAAGCTTGCTTCGTCACAAATTAGCTACCTCAACGCTTGAAGAGTTAACAGAAGGATCATTCCAACCCTTAATTCAAGAAATAGACGAACTCGACACGAAGAAAATTACACGTATGGTCGTCTGCTCTGGCAAGGTCTACTACGACTTACTGGAGAAGCGACGCGCTGATGAGTTGGAAAATGTCGTTATTTTAAGGGCAGAACAACTTTACCCCTTTCCGATTGAAGAACTTGAGAAAAGTTTTAAGCGTTACCCAAAGTTAAAACAACTCGTCTGGTGTCAAGAAGAGCCCATGAACCAAGGTGCTTGGTACCAAATTAGGCACAGGTTCTTTGACCTCATCAGCACAAAATTAGAACTAAAATATGCAGGCCGACATATGTCAGCGTCACCCGCTGTCGGACAATTTAGCTTACACGTCGAGCAACAACAAACACTTATCCAAGAAGCACTTTATTAACATCGTTTTTTAATAGGAATTAACCATGAGCATAGAAGTAGTCGTACCCAGTCTCCCAGAATCTGTTGCAGATGCCACTTTAGTCACATGGCATAAGAAAGCCGGCGACACCATTTTGAAAGATGAAAATCTTGTAGACCTTGAAACAGACAAAGTTGTATTGGAAGTGCCTGCCTTAACAAACGGCGTTTTAGCTGAAATTATAGAAGCTGAAGGGGCAACCGTTCTTAGCGGCCAATTAATTGGACGCATAGAGCCTGGAGCCGTAACGGCAACAGCGCCAGCCGCTGAGCCTCCTAAAGCTGCCGCAACCACACTCCCAACCGAGAAAAACTCTGGGTCAACCGCTGCATTAAGCCCAGCGGTTAGAAAACTCGTAGCGGAACATGGCCTAAACCCAAGCGCCATTACTGCATCAGGTAAGGGTGGCAGAATCACTAAAACTGATATATTAACTCACCTTAAGTCTCAAGCGTCTGACACAGCGGTACCTAGCGCTGCGCCTATTGCTAGCGCGCCTACTAAGGCTTCACCTGCCACGCCTATGCCTACTCTTCCATCAAGCGATAGAGCTGAACAACGCGTGCCAATGACTCGGTTGCGCGCAAAAGTTGCGGAAAGACTTATTCAAGCGCAGCAAAATACCGCCATGCTGACGACCTTTAACGAGGTCAACATGCAACCTATCATGGATATCCGTAATAGATATAAAGATAAATTCACCAAAACGCATAATACTAAATTAGGCTTCATGTCATTTTTTGTAAAAGCGGCGGTTGAGTCCTTAAAGCTATTCCCTGCGGTTAACGCCTCTGTAGATGAACAAGATATTATCTATCACGGTTATTACGATATTGGCATCGCGGTATCTTCTCCGCGTGGGTTAGTCGTTCCTGTCTTAAGAGACGCGGATCTAAAGAACTTTGCAGCTATTGAAAGCGGCATTACAGAATTTGGTGGGAAAGCGCGTGAAGGAAACCTAAGTTTTGACGATCTATCCGGTGGTACTTTCACCATTACGAATGGCGGAATTTTTGGATCAATGATGTCCACTCCGATTCTGAACCCACCACAAAGCGCAATTCTTGGTATGCACGCCATTAACAAACGTGTTGTCGTTGAAAATGATGAGATGATTATACGCCCCATGATGTACTTGGCGCTTTCCTATGACCATAGAATTATTGATGGCAAAGAGGCTGTATCATTTCTAGTCACGATTAAAGATTTCTTGGAAGATCCCGCAAGACTCTTGCTAAACGTATAAATAAATATTATGAGTACTGAAACAAAATTTGATGTGATAGTCATCGGTGGTGGCCCAGGTGGCTATGTTGCTGCTATTAGGTGCGCTCAATTAGGGCTTAAGACAGCGTGTGTCGACGACTTTACGGGGAAGGACAAAAAGGCTTCATTAGGTGGAACCTGTTTGAACGTTGGTTGCATTCCGTCAAAAGCACTACTTGAGTCTTCACACCATTACGAGCAACTCAATCACGGTCTCGAAAATCATGGCATTAAAGTATCTGGGGTGAAAATTGATATTCCCGCCATGATTAAGAACAAAGACGATATCGTCGGTCGCTTAACGGGCGGCATCAATGGCTTATTCAAAGCCAATAAGGTCAGCAGTTTTCACGGTCACGGCAAACTGCTCGCTGGAAAACAAGTTGAGATAACCACTACTAAAAACAAAGTATCTATTATCTCTGCAGAAAGCGTAATCTTGGCGACGGGTTCGCGCCCCATCGATATTCCAACAGCGACCGTTGACAACACAAACATTGTCGATTCATCAGGCGCCTTAGATTTTAATGAAACGCCGAAGAAACTGGGTGTTATCGGTGCTGGGGTAATTGGGTTGGAACTGGGCAGCGTGTGGAACCGCCTAGGTGCTGATGTTGTCTTACTCGAAGCACAAGATGAATTCTTACCCATTGCCGATAAAAAGGTTGCTGCTGAAGCTAAACGGCAGTTCAAAAAACAAGGGCTCGATATTAAAATGAGCGCTCGTGTTACTAAGGCTGTTTCCAAAGGGGATAAGGTTACACTTGAATATGAAGATGCCACTGGTACACACAAAATAACGTTGGACAAGCTCATCGTTTCTGTCGGACGGAGCCCTAATACTGACAACTTATTTGCCCCAGAAGCTCCTGTGGATCTTGATGAACGAGGCTTTATCGAAGTTGATGAAATATGGCAAACCAATCAACCTTGCGTATACGCAATTGGTGATCTAATTAGAGGGCCCATGTTAGCACACAAAGCATCAGAGGAAGGTGTCGCGGTTGCTGAAGTCATTTATGGTGAAGAGCCTAAAATTAACTATGATGTAATCCCAAGTGTCATCTACACCAGCCCAGAAATTGCTTGGGTAGGACAAACTGAACAACACTTAAAGTCTGCTGGTGAAAAAACCAAAGTCGGTATATTCCCATTTGCAGCAAGTAGTCGAGCACAAGTACTCGGCGACACGACAGGCATGGTAAAAATTATTTCCAGTGAAGAAACTGATCAAATTCTTGGTGTACATATTGTTGGACCACAAGCTTCCGAGTTATTAGCCGAAGCCGTACTGGCGATGGAGTATTCAGCCAGCACTGAGGATATAGCGCTCACAATTCATGCCCACCCCACTCTTTCAGAGGCGCTGCACGAAGCGGCCCTTGCCGTTGATAACCGGGCCCTACACATCCCAAATAGATAAAAAAACCTTCAGCCACAATCATGACTATCATAAAACAAGACGATTTTGTTGAAAGCGTAGCCGCAGCTTTTCAATTTATTTCTTACTACCACCCAAAAGACTATATTCAAGCGCTTGGTAAAGCTTATGAGCTTGAAGAATCGCCCGCCGCAAAAGATGCAATGGCACAAATTCTTCTTAACTCACGCATGTGCGCTATGGATCACCGCCCTATTTGTCAAGATACCGGCATTGCTAACCTATTCCTAGAAGTTGGAATGGACGTGCAATGGGACGCAAACATGAGCGTTGAAGACATGTGTAATGAAGGCGTTAGGCAGGCCTACAATCACCCTGATAATGTACTCCGTGCTTCAATCGTCGCGGACCCATTGGGTGCACGAAAAAACACCGGTGATAATACGCCTGCCGCTGTCCATACTCGCATTGTTCCAGGAAACACTGTTAGCGTGCACGTCGCAGCGAAAGGCGGTGGCTCAGAAAATAAATCAAAGTTCGTCATGCTAAACCCCAGCGATAGCTTAGTAGATTGGGTTCTTAAAACGGTGCCAACGATGGGCGCAGGTTGGTGTCCACCAGGGATTTTAGGTATTGGGGTTGGCGGCACTGCAGAAATGGCCATGAAGCTCGCCAAAGAATCACTCATGCAACATATTGATATTCAAGAACTAAAAGACCGTGGCCCAGCGGATCGCGCTGAGGAACTACGCCTAGAACTATTCGAAAAAGTAAATGCCTTGGGTATTGGCGCGCAAGGACTGGGTGGGCTTACCACTGTTTTGGATGTAAAAATCAATCATATGCCTACCCATGCAGCCTCACTACCGATTGCGATGATTCCAAACTGTGCCGCCACGCGCCACGCACACTTTGTGCTAGATGGTTCCGGACCCTCATTTATCGAACCGCCAAAGCTTGAAGATTGGCCCGATGTTGCTTGGGCACCCGGTGCGCAAACAAAACACGTTAACCTCGATACGGTTACCGAAGAAGAAGCACAAGCTTGGCAGCCCGGTGATCGTTTATTGCTCAGCGGACATATGTTAACGGGACGCGATGCGGCCCATAAACGCATTGCCGATATGTTTGCCAAAGGCGAAAGTCTACCTGATGGTGTGGACTTCAAAAATCGTTTTATTTACTACGTAGGCCCAGTTGACCCCGTTGAGGGTGAAGTTGTGGGCCCTGCTGGCCCTACAACTGCGACCCGTATGGATAAATTCACCGAAATGATGCTTGATAAAACAGGCCTTCTCGGCATGATTGGCAAAGCCGAACGCGGACCCGCTGGAATCGAGGCCATTAAAAAACATAAAGCGAGCTATTTAATGGCCGTCGGCGGCGCCGCTTATTTAGTTTCAAAAGCCATTAAAGAATCAAAAGTCATCGCCTTTGAAGATTTAGGTATGGAAGCGATACGAGAGTTTTATGTAGAGGATATGCCGGTAACCGTGGCCGTCGATTCAAAAGGTGAATCTGTCCATAAAACAGGCCCTGCCCTATGGCAGTCTAAGATCGCTGGAATCCCCATTGTTACCGAATAATTAAGATTTACGCGTTTTAAACTTCGGCGAATTCAACCCATAAGTGCAACACTTCCATTTAAAAAATAGTCTTCACCAGTCATCTTAGCAAAAACCTCAAATGGAGTCTTATACTCCAAACATTTCCTAGGTCTATTATTCATTAAATCCGTCGCCCTAAATGCTTCTTTTTCACTCACACTATCCAAAGCCATTTGCTTAGGGAAGAATTGCCTTAACAAACCATTATGGTTTTCGTTTAAGCCACGCTCCCAGCTATGATATGGTTTAGCAAAGTAGGTGTTACAGTCTAATGTCTCAGCTAATTCATCATGCCAACTAAACTCTCTACCATTATCAAAGGTTAAAGTT
>LWTN01000240.1 GCA_002101225.1 Cycloclasticus sp. symbiont of Poecilosclerida sp. M
AAGATCATTTTCATCGCTTTTTAAAAGAATGTGAATGGCGATTTAACAACAGTGATCCAAAGAGTCAGTTAAAGCAACTGAATCAATGGGTTAAAGAGAAACTGGGCTAGTTATCTAGGACAGCCCCAATAATTTTAAATAGATTGAGTTATTGAACTTATGATACGATTTTTTTTATTGTTGTTATGTTTCTCTTCAGCGGTATCGTTGGCGGCTACTAAAGTTGTTAATGTAGCTTATCTACACGAAAAATTACCCACACCTCCTGCGTTATCAAATTTAGATCCTATGGTGCTAGGCGAGGGCTTGCAAGGTGTACGTTTGGGTATAGAAGACAGCAATACAACAGGTAAATTCACGGGGCACCATTATAAAATGAAGTACGTCGATGTGGCTGTTGATAGCAGTGTGCAACTCGCCTTCGATGAGCTCGTTAAAAAGGGTTACCGTTACATTATTGCTAACGTACAGGCGAAAACGTTGACCACCCTTGCGCGTTCGGCAGCGGCAAAAAACATTTTAATATTTAATGTGGCTGCGCAAGATGATGCGCTAAGAAATAAAAGTTGCTCGACTAACGTTGTACATATAACGCCTAGCGATGCGATGAGGGCTGATGCATTAGCCCAGTTTATGTTTAAGAAACGTTGGAAGAAGTGGTTTTTAATTAAAGGCGACTCCGCCGCAGACGAGCAATTCTCATTGGCACTCAAGCGTTCAGCTAAACATTTTGGTATCAAAATTGTTGAAGAAAAAACTTGGCGTTTTCAACACGATGCGAGACGTACGGCACAAGCAGAAATACCTGTTTTTACACAGGCTGATGACTACGATGCAGTCGTCGTGGCCGATGTAGCGGGTTTATTTGGTGAATACTTACCGCTCAATACCTGGTTGCCTCGCCCCGTGGTGGGAACCCAAGGCTTGGTGCCTCGTGCATGGCATCGCACGCACGAGCGTTGGGGTGCTGTGCAACTACAAAATCGTTTTTATGAACAAGCTGGCCGATGGATGGGTGATGTGGATTATGCGTCTTGGTTAGCCGTAAGAGCGATTGGCGAAAGCGTAACGCGCACGCAAAAAGCGGATTTAGCCAGTGTTAAGATGTTTATGCTCAGCGAGCAATTTAGTTTGGCTGGATTTAAAGGTACTCGCTTGTCATTCCGTCGTTGGAATCAACAGCTAAGACAACCCGTGCTGTTAGCAACGGCGCGTTCATTAGTGTCTGTTTTGCCACATAGAGAATTCTTACACCCACGCACTTTCTTGGATACCTTAGGTTATGATGAACCTGAATCAAGTTGTCAACTAAATACTAATTAAGAAGTAGAGTAGCTAAATTTTATGAAAAAAGATTATATGAGAGGATTCGTTTGCAGTTTTTGTTTGCTGTTTAGCGTACACGCGTTAGCCGATACCATTTATGTCACTATCGAAAAAGATAACGCCTTGGCGGTTATGGATGGCGAGACGGGTGAATTACTTAAAACCGTTCCTGTGGGGCAAAGACCGCGCGGTATAGCGCTAAATAAAGATCAAACGCTTTTATATGTCGCGGCCAGTGACGATGATACGATTCAAATTATTGATGTGGCAAGTCTTAAGGTCGTGGGTGATTTGCCATCAGGCGAAGACCCAGAAACGTTTAGCTTGCACCCGAATGGTAAGTGGCTATACGTATCCAATGAAGACGATAATTTAGTGACTGTCATTGACGTTGATACAAAGAAAGTTGTCAAACGGATTCCTGTCGGCGTAGAACCCGAAGGTGTGGCGGCCAGTTCAGATGGAAAGTGGGTTGTGAATACATCTGAGACGACCAATATGGCGCATTGGATTGACCCTGAAAGCCAAACAATCAAAGCTAACACATTGGTTGACCCACGCCCACGGGCAGCGGCCTTTTCGCAAGATAGTAAGAATTTATTCATCACCTCAGAGATTGGTGGTTCGCTTTCACGTTTAGACGTAGCGAGTAAAGAGATTAAAGATAAGGCTTACTTCAAAATCCCAGGTGTTGCGAAGGAGCTCGTGCAGCCAGTGGGTGTATTGGTGCACCCAAATGGGAAGTTAGTATTTGTGGCACTAGGGCCTGCTAATCGTGTTGCTGTTGTTGATGCTGCGACGATGGAAGTCAAAAAGTATTTGCTGGTGGGGCAGCGCGTATGGAATTTAGCCTTTTCTCCAGACTTATCGCGTTTGTATACGACGAATGGTGTGAGTAACGATATTTCAATTATTGACGTTAAATCGTTAAAGGTAAAAAAATCTATTCGTGTCGGCCGATACCCTTGGGGTCTTGCAGTTAAACCATGAGCCAAACAGGTGGTTTTTCATTACAGGTAGAAGCACTGAGTTATGCGTACGACGAAAAGCGGGCGCTTAATAATGTTAATTTTTCGTTACAACCCAAAGACTGTACTATTTTGTTGGGTCCCAATGGCGCGGGTAAAACAACGCTTTTTTCGCTCATCACCCACCTCTATAGTGCGCGTGAGGGCCGTGTTTTAATTAACGGATACGATGTTAAAAAGCAGCCCAGCCTTGCTTTAGCTAACTTAGGCGTGGTGTTTCAGCAGACAACCTTAGACCTTGATTTAAGCGTGTTACAGAACCTCAAGTACCACGCTTCTTTACACGGTATGGGGCGCAAACAAACGGTGGCAAGAATTCAGCAAGAACTCGAGCGCCAAGGGATGTATGAACGTCGTAACGAACAAGTGAAATTATTAAATGGTGGTCACCGTCGCCGCGTTGAAATAGCAAGGGCGTTGCTACATCAGCCCTCTATTTTGTTATTGGACGAACCCACGGTGGGTTTAGATATGCCAAGCCGTAAAGGAATCGTAGAGCACGTGCACAGTCTGTGTAAAGACGATAATTTGTCCGTTCTATGGGCAACGCATTTATTTGACGAGGCGTATGAAACGGATCAGCTTGTGGTTTTACACGCGGGCGAGGTAAAAGCAAACGGTTCAGTGAAAGAGGTCTGCGAGCAACAATCAGCTAACGACATCGCTGCGGCCTTTCAACAGCTAACGGCCAAGAAGGCATCATGAAATCACGTCACGCCTCGATTGCTCTAAACGGCATTATTAAACGAGAGTTGTGGCGCTTCTTGCGTCAGCGCGAGCGCTTTGTTGCGGCACTTGTTCGCCCGTTGGTCTGGTTGTTTGTCTTTGCTGCGGGTTTTCGTTCTACACTCGGTATCGCGATTATCCCGCCCTACGAAACGTATATCCTTTACGAGGTTTATATTGCCGTTGGTTTGATTGGTATGATCCAACTATTTAATGGCATGCAAAGCTCGTTATCGATGGTCTATGACCGTGAAATGGGTAGCATGAAAACCCTACTCATTAGTCCTTTGCCGCGCTGGTTTTTATTAACCGGTAAATTGATGGCGGGGGCGTTTGTTTCAATTATGCAGGTGTATACATTTTTATTGGTCGCTTGGTTTTACGATATTCAGGCCCCGTGGCTCGGTTACCTTACCTTGTTGCCAGCGCTTATCTTGGTAGGGCTTATGTTGGGCGCTTTAGGTATGTTGCTGTCGTCATTTATTAAGCAACTGGAGAACTTCGCGGGCATCATGAACTTTGTCATCTTTCCGATGTTTTTTATGTCGACCGCTTTGTATCCGCTGTGGAAAATCAAAGAGTCGAGTGAACTATTGCATACTCTAGCGAGTTACAACCCATTTTCTCAGGCGGTTGAACTGCTTCGTTTTGCGCTATATGGACAGTTTAACGCGTATGCCTTTGTGTACACCTTGGTTTCGTTTGCTATTTTCATGGGCGTTGCGATTTGGGGGTATAACCCGTCAAAAGGCATGATGGTTAAAAAAGGTGGCGGCCCTCCTTGACAGCTTTAGCTGCGCTTACTGTGTTCGCCCTATGTTAAAATCCGGTTCGATATGACGAAGAAATTATTTATACGAACACACGGTTGCCAGATGAATGAATATGATTCTGAGAAGATGGCGGACGTGTTAGCCGAATCGCATGGTTTGGTTTTAACGGACAAGGAGGCAGAAGCCGATGTGTTGTTGTTAAACACGTGTTCTATTCGTGAGAAAGCACAAGAAAGAGTATTTCATCAATTGGGTCGTTGGCGCCCGTTAAAAGAACGCAATAAAGACGTGTTGATTGGCGTGGGTGGTTGTGTTGCAAGCCAAGAAGGTAAGGTTATTCGCCGTCGAGCACCCTATGTTGATGTGGTGTTTGGACCGCAGACTCTGCACCGTTTGCCTGCGATGTTGACGCAAGCCCAGAGCAAAAAAAAACTGGTTATGGATATCTCTTTTCCAGAAATTGAGAAATTCGACAATCTCCCTGAACCTCGTGCAGAAGGCCCAAAAGCTTATGTTTCCGTGATGGAAGGTTGTAGTAAATATTGCACGTTTTGTGTGGTGCCGTATACCCGTGGTGAAGAGGTAAGCCGACCTCTAGATGATGTGATTGCAGAAGTGTCTAGTCTCGCATCTCAAGGCGTTAGAGAGGTTAATTTACTAGGTCAAAACGTTAACGCATATCGGGGCGAAATGGTCGACGGGGAGACCGCTGATTTTGCCTTATTGCTTCACTATGTCGCCGCGATTGACGGTATCGACAGGATTCGCTTTACCACCTCACACCCTAAAGAATTTTCAGAGAGCCTCATTCAAGCCTACGAAGATATTCCGGAATTGGTGGATCACCTTCATTTGCCCGTTCAAAGTGGAAGCAACAGCGTATTAGCAAGAATGAAACGCGGCCACGAGATTGACGAGTACATTGAAAAGTTAGAACGGCTTCGAAAAATACGGCCCAATATAAGTCTCTCATCGGATTTTATTATTGGTTTTCCACAAGAAACAGACGAAGAGTTTGAGCAAACAATCGCGTTAATTAAGAAAATAGGTTTTGATTTTTCATTTAGTTTTATTTTTAGTGCGCGGCCGGGTACGCCAGCTGCTGATATGCAAGACGATATCGCAATGGATATTAAGAAGCTGCGACTTGAAAGACTGCAAAAGATTATTGCTCAACAAACGGCTGCGCTATCTGAGAATATGGTGGGCACAACGCAGAGCATTCTGGTTGAGGGAGAGTCAAAGAAGAACTCTCTGCAGATAACCGGGCGTACAGAAAATAATCGAGTGGTTAATTTTGCAGGTCACCCTCGTTTATCAGGTCAGTTTGTTGATGTTTTGATAACGGAGGCCTTGCCGTATTCACTTAAAGGAAGAATGGTAAGCACGCAAGCTGAGACGGGTCGGTACGAAGAAAAAATGAGGCGTACAGTTTCTTAATTGAGTGATTCACAGACAACAATAGGCGCTAGCCTAGAACCCTTAAATAATAAGTGGTTGGCTAATTTGTGTGGACAACATAATGAACACTTAAGTCAATTGGAAGAACGCTTTGTTGTAACGATTAAAAATCGTGGCAATCATTTTAATGTGAGCGGCGAGAAACCACAGGTCAACAAGACAGTCGACGCGTTAAATGAATTATACGCACTCGCAGAGCACGAGCTATTAACGCCTGCACTTATTCATTTGCGCATTCAAGAAGGCCAAACGGCTGATGCTAACGCTCCTCCTCCGAGCGAAAGGGGTGTTATCTACACACCGAGAAAGTCAATAAAGCCGCGTGGAATTAATCAGCATGCCTACGTTAAAAGCATTGCCGAAAACGATGTTGTTTTTGGAGTCGGCCCTGCAGGTACGGGTAAAACTTATCTCGCTGTTGCTTGTGCGGTTGAGGCGTTAGAAAGAGATGAAGTGAGACGAATCGTTTTGGCGCGTCCAGCGGTAGAGGCCGGTGAGCGCTTAGGCTTCTTGCCAGGCGACCTAAGCGAAAAAATAAATCCATATCTCATGCCTTTATACGATGCTTTATATGAGATGCTTGGGAATGAACGGGTTGAGAAATTAATTGAAAAAAACGTTATAGAAATCGCGCCGTTGGCCTTTATGCGTGGGCGAACCTTGAGCGAAGCCTTTATTATTTTAGACGAGGCGCAAAATACGACACCAAAGCAAATTAAAATGTTTTTGACGCGTATTGGCTATGGTTCTACCGTTGTGGTGACGGGGGATATAACTCAAATTGATCTACCCAACCATGTCGAGTCGGGTCTATGTTTAGCGTTGCGTATACTGCAAAATATTGACGGTATCAGCTTCAGCCAGTTTGAAGCGAAAGACATTATGCGGCACCCTATCGTGCAGAAAATCGTCACTGCGTATGACTCACATAAAGAGGATGAGTCCTAAGTTGATGCTGGAGGTTCAGTCAGCATGTGAAGGTTTAGCTGTGCCCAATACCGAGTTGTTTGAGCAGTGGGTGAGTATTGCCTTACGCGGTAAACAAGATGCAAGTGTTGTAATCAGGCTAGTGGATTTAGCTGAAGGTGCCGAGCTTAATGAAACATACCGTAAAAAAAGTGGCGCGACTAATGTCCTTAGCTTTCCATTTGAAAGGCCAGAAGGTTTGCCAGCCAGTGAGCTGAGTGAAGAGGTGTTAGGCGATTTGGTTATTTGTGTGCCGATTGTTATCGAGGAAGCCGGTGCTCAAAATAAGCCCGTGTTGGATCATTGGGCCCACCTTGTGATTCATGGTTGTTTTCATTTGCAAGGTTACGACCATGTTGATGATAAGCAGGCGCTTGAAATGGAAGCGTTAGAGGTGCAGTTGCTAGCCGAGCTAGATATTAAAAACCCCTATATTGAATGTATAAGTGCATGAATAAAGAGCAAGAAAAAGACCCGCAACAGCGTTCGTGGCTTGAGCGTATAGGCTATGCGCTAATAGGCGAGCTTAAAAATCTTGATGATTTAATCAGCCTGATTCGTGGTGCAGAAAAAGCGAACCTATTAGGCCCCGATGCGCTTGCGATGATAGAGGGTGTGTTGCAGGTCTCCGAGCTGCAAGTTAGAGACATTATGTTGCCGCGCCCGCAAATTATTTTTATTTCACGCGATGCAAGCTTGGAAGATATATATTCTGCCGTAATTGCCGCTTCGCATTCTCGTTTTCCTGTGCAGGACGATGAAACGTCTGAAGTGGTTGGAATTTTATTGGCAAAAGACTTATTACCTTATGTAGATAAGGCTAAGAGCCAGAGTTTTGATGTGCGCGATGTGATGCGTCAGGCAATATTTGTACCAGAGAGCAAACGCCTCAATGTGATGTTGAATGAGTTTAGAATGCATCGTAATCATATGGCGATGGTCGTCGATGAGTACGGCTCGGTAGCAGGTCTGATAACGATAGAAGATGTACTCGAACAAATTGTGGGTGAAATTGAGGACGAGCACGATTTTGAAGAAGAAGCGTCCATTCTTCAGCGCAGCGAAGATGAATTTACGATTAAAGCGTTGACAGAAATAGTGGCTTTTAATGAACGCTTTAGCACGAATTATTCGGATGATTACGACACAGTGGGTGGCTTTGTTATTAAACGTTTTGGCCACGTCCCCAAAAGCGGTGAAACAATGCTCGTGGACAACTTGCAGTTTGAAGTGTTACGCGCTGATAACCGTCGTGTTCACCTCTTGCGTATGACAATTTTGCCGTTGCTAGAAAAAGATGAGAGCTAGCTTGAATCGTTCTACACAATGCTTGATTAAAGCGTAGCCTCACCTTTTTATGATAGACGTAAAGCAAACGCCATCCTCTTATTTTTATTTGCATGCACTATTTGCAGGGGCACTTTTACCGTTCGCTTTTGCACCTTATGAGTTGCCATTTTTAGCTGTTGTAAGTTTGTGTTTATTGCTCCAGCTAGTGCAACATGCAAAGCCACGTTCTTCTGCACTCATCGGGTATTACTTTGGTTTGGGTTACTTCGGCCACGGAATTTACTGGGTCTACTTTAGTATCCACCACTTTGGGAATGCGCCCCTGTGGCTAGCCGTTATTATTATGCTCGGCATGGTGGCCATCTTAGCGGGCTATATCGCGGCCTTGTGTTGGTTAGTGAATAAATTTTTTAGACAAACCTTATGGGCGCGCTATCTACTGGTTTTTCCGGCTTTATGGGTGTCATTCGAATGGTTTAGGTCAATTTTGTTTACTGGGTTTCCATGGTTGAGCCTCGGGTTTAGTCAGCTCAATACATGGCTGTCGGGTTGGGCGCCTGTCGTCGGTGTGTTTGGCGTGTCTTGGGGTGTCGCTTTAACTGCGAGCGCTTTATTTTACTTGTTTCAATCTAGGCTTATTAAAGCGAGTCAACTGTTAGCTATTATGCTGCTCTGTGCCGTATGGGGTGGTGGCTTAGGCTTATCCCAAATCGGATGGAGTGAAAAGGCAGGTGAGTCAATAAAAGTAGCGCTATTGCAAGGAAATATCCCGCAAGAAATAAAATGGATGCCCAGCTTTTTACCGCGCAATATCAATATCTATGAAGATATGACGTTGCAGCAGACCGAGGCAGATTTGATAATTTGGCCAGAAACTGCAATCCCTGCGTTTTATCACCGTATTGAGAGCAATGTGTTGCGGAGGCTTAAGCTAAGAGCTGAAACGCAACAGCAGGATGTTGTGATGGGTTTGCCCGTGCTGGATGACGCGAGACGGTTTTATTTTAATGGACTGTTGAGTGTCCGTCAGCCTAAAGAAATTTACTTTAAACGGCACTTGGTCCCGCTCGGTGAATATATGCCGCTAAAGCCCCTCTCGACTATTATTCTTAAATTTTTAAATATTCCGCTATCCGATTTTAACGCAGGCGCAGATGAACAGCCTCTGTTGCAGGCCGCGGGCTATCCCTTTGCTTCGTCAATTTGTTATGAAGATGTTTTTCAAATAACGTCTTTAGACGGTTTGCCAGAGGCGGCGTACCTAGTCAATGTCAGTAATGATACGTGGTTTGGCGATACCATAGCCCCTTTTCAACATCTAGAAATGGCGCGCATGCGTGCTTTGGAAAGTGGGCGTTATCTATTAAGGTCAACCAACACAGGCCTCACAGCCATTGTAGGCCCGAAAGGCGAGCTGCTTAAGCAAGCACCGATGTTTAAACGTTTTGCACTCACAGGGAGTCTCACACCTATGAAAGGTGCTACGCCCTTTGTAGCGGGTGGTTGGTGGCTTGTTTTGGCCTTAAATTTTGTCGTGCTATTAACCAGCCTCCGTTGCTTAGATAGTGCAAGACGCTGAAACTATTTACTGAAACGAGCGAAACGCGTCTTGTGACACTTGGGACACGGTGGAATGTGCCCAGTTTTTTTAAAGTTAAGCGTCTGCTTACACGCGGTGCAGCTGAGCGTTCCAGACCCGGTAACTTCACCTGAATGATAGAGTATGGTTTCTTTGGTTTGTAGGTTAAAGGCGTTCCATTGTAGCTTTGTTCTATCGGCAACAATGTTGAACCATTCATCCGCTTTTCCCTCTAGCAGAGTCGATTCAAAAGCGAGCCAGTCCGAAAATTCGGCCTGTGTCTGATGCAAATAGGCCGAGACATCTTGCAAATCTCTTTTTAGATAACAGGCTATTTTCTCAGACTCTTCAAGGGTTAGTTCACCCAGCTCGTGGGCTTTATTTTGTGCTTGTTTAAGGTGTTCTTCAAACGATGGTATCGTTTTTTCTTCGGTGTGTTTAATGGCCTCAGTTAAATGTTCAGCCATTTTGTCATAAGCTCTGAGAAACTTATCTTGAAATGGACTTGTCATACGACCCCCTCGCGGAATTCGCTTTAGGTTTGCGGGCAGCTAAGGTATTCTAGCGCCTGTCTTAATAGTGTGCTTGGCGGTGCGTAAATGCAAGAAGAATATCAACCTTCTCGAATAGAAAAATCAGTACAAGAGAAGTGGCAAAACGAAGGTTCGTTCGAAGTTAACGAGGACTCAAAAAAGGAAAAGTATTACTGCTTATCTATGTTCCCTTACCCAAGTGGGCGTTTGCACATGGGGCACGTGCGTAATTACACGATTGGCGACGTGATTAGCCGTTACCAGCGGATGAAGGGTAAAAATGTGTTGCAACCGATGGGCTGGGATGCATTTGGCTTGCCTGCAGAAAATGCTGCGATGAAGCACGGTGTGCACCCAGGTGATTGGACGCTCGAAAATATCGATTATATGCGTGACCAGCTTAAGCGTTTGGGTTACGGCTACGACTGGAAGCGCGAAGTTGCTACCTGTTCACCCGATTACTATCGCTGGGAACAGTGGATGTTCACACGCTTACTAAAAAAAGATTTGGTTTACAAAAAAACCGCCCCGCTTAATTGGTGTACAGACTGTAATACGGTGTTAGCTAATGAACAGGTTATTGATGGCCGTTGCTGGCGTTGTGACACGACGGTTGAAAAGCGCGAAATATCACAGTGGTTTATGCGTATAACGGAGTATGCAGATGAGCTGCTAGATTCATTAAAGCAGCTTGAGGGTTGGCCAGAACAAGTACGTTTAATGCAGCAAAATTGGATTGGACGCTCTGAAGGGGTTGAGGTTTCTTTTGCAATGGAGGGCGATGCGGAGCCGCTGTCGGTTTACACAACGCGTCCGGACACATTGATGGGCGTAACATATCTTGCCGTTTCAGCAGAGCACCCCATCGCAATACAAGCGGCTGAGAATAATGATGAGATTTCAGCGTTTATCGCAGAATGTAAAAGTATGGAAACGTCCGAGGCTGCGATTGAAACGATGGAGAAGAAGGGCGTTGACTCTGGTGTAAAAGTGACACACCCCCTTACTGGAGGAAAGGTACCCGTTTGGATAGCAAATTTTGTGCTGATGAATTACGGAACAGGTGCGGTGATGTCGGTACCTGCCCACGATCAACGTGACTATGAATTTGCGAAAAAGTACTCGCTATCCATAAAACAAGTTATCGAACCAAAAGAAGCTGAATCAGTCGATTTAAAACAGGCGGCCTATATGGGTAAAGGGGTCTTAGTTGATTCAGCTCAATTTGATGGCTTGAATTTCCAACAAGCCTTCGACGCAATTGCAGATGCGCTTGGAGAAAAGAATAGCGGGGAAAAGAAGGTAAACTACCGTTTGCGTGACTGGGGGATTTCGCGCCAACGCTATTGGGGCACGCCGGTTCCGGTGATTTATTGTAAGGCGTGTGGCGCAGTCCCTGTACCAGATGATGAGCTCCCCATCGTTTTACCCAAAGACGTTTCACTCGATGGTGTGGGCTCTCCGCTAGCGCGATTAGAGTCGTTTAAAAAAACAAACTGCCCATCTTGTGGTAGAGCTGCGGAACGTGAAACAGACACTTTCGATACGTTTATGGAGTCTTCATGGTATTTCGCTCGTTATTGTTGTGCGGATAATGACCAAGCAATGCTGGATGAACGTGTAAATCATTGGTTGCCGGTAGATCAATATGTGGGTGGTATAGAGCACGCTATTTTACACTTATTGTATTCGCGTTTTTATACAAAATTATTGCGTGATGAAGGTCTTGTAATGTGTGACGAGCCCTTTAAAAATTTGTTAACCCAAGGGATGGTTTTAAAAGACGGTATTAAAATGTCCAAGTCAAAAGGCAATACCGTTGACCCACAAGGGCTAATTAAACAATATGGTGCCGATACAGTCCGCCTGTTCACCATGTTTGCCGCGCCACCCGAGCAGTCGCTGGAGTGGTCAGAGAGCGCTGTGGAAGGTGCATTCCGGTTTATTCGCCGCTTATGGCGGCAAGTGTATGAACAAGTAAATAGTACGCAGCTTGAAGGTTCGACTGATGAGGCGCTGGATTCTGCTGGCAAGCAACTCAATCGCTTATTGCATGAAACATTGAGCAAGGTCGATGACGATTATGGACGTCGTTTAATGTTCAATACAGCTATCGCTGCAAACATGGAGTTGCTCAACGCTTTGACTAAGTACAAGGTTGAATCAGTCGCAGCTAATAGTTTACGTGTTCAGTGTGTTGAGGCGATTGTGTTGATGTTAGCACCGATTACCCCACACGTTTGTGACGAGCTATGGCGTGCCTTAGGTTATGAGGAACCTCTAATTGATGTAGTCTGGCCTCAGCACGATGCGTCGGCTTTATTGCTAGATGAGATTGAACTGGTTGTGCAGGTTAATGGTAAGTTGCGGGCTAAAATAAAAGTTGCGGCGGGTGCTGATAAAGAAACGATAGAAAAATTGGCCTTATCGGAGGACAATGTGCAAAAATTTATTTCCGATAAGCCCGTGCGACGGGTTATTATTGTGCCTAATAAATTAGTTAACATTGTTATTTAGCGATAAATTAAAGCTGTCTGGAAGGGGCAACCGAATGAAGAGAATGAAAAAACCTACGTTAACTTTGCTAGTAAATATTTTACTGCTGGTTTTATTATCAGCGGCATTATCTGGTTGTGGCTTCAAGCTACGCGGCGCTGACATGCCAGAAGGAATGCAAAAAATCTATGTAAAAGGGTCAGGTCAAAGTGATGTGGTAAAAGACTTAAAGACATTATTGGGTTACACACCTTCGGGTGTGGCTGCGAGCGAGAAAGATGCAGAGGCGATTCTTGAAATTAATGATGAACTAATAAAAAGAAGGACAATTAGTGTGGGTTCTTTAGGTCGAACGCGTGAATCGGAGCTCCAATACACTGTTGTGTATACACTAACTAATGCGCTGGGTGAAATGATACTAGCGAATCAGAAGCTATTTTTAGTGCGTGATTTCATTGATGATGCGGATGACGTGATAGGTCGCCAAAATGAGGCAGAGCTTATAGAAAGAGAGCTCAAAAGAGATGCGGCAAGTCAAATCATAAGACGCTTGCAAGTGCTCAAACCCGTTGCTACAACTGCACAATAGGCGATTATTCTAGTGTTGTACCTTTAGATAGATGAAGGTAGATGTCTCACAGTTAGCTAAAAATGTTCAAAAAAGTTTAGCATCGGTCTATCTTGTTTCAGGTGATGAACCACTTCAGCTAGGCGAGTCCGTCGGTTTAATACGCAAACAAGTACGGGCTAATGGTTTTTCTAACCGCATAGTCTTAGATGGCGATGTGCGCTTTGATTGGAAGTTGTTGGCGGCGGCTTGTATGAGCCAATCACTGTTCGCAGAAAAAAATCTCATTGAGTTAAATTTACCGACGGCAAAACCGGGCAAAGAAGGAAGTGCCGCAATCGTTGATATTATTGGGCAGCTATCAGGTGATAATGTGCTTATTATTATTGCCGGAAAGCTTGATGCCACTGCAAAAAAGTCTCGTTGGTTCAAGGCCATTGAGTCGCAAGGTGTTGTAGTCCAAATATGGCCAATCGAAGGTGTGAAGCTCGTTAATTGGCTGAAGCAAAGATTGCAACAAAAACAACTTAAGCTGAACGATGAAAGCGTAAAATTTTTGATGCAATGTGTGGAGGGTAATTTGTTGTCGGCTGCACAAGAGATTGAGAAACTTCATGTGTTGTATGGATCAGCTGAGCTTTCGCTAGAGCAAATTACTTTATCTATTGCTGATAATTCGCGTTACGATGTGTTTAAGTTGACCGATAGTATGTTACTGGCTGATGCGTCACGCGTTATGCATATATTAAAAGCCTTACGTGCTGAAAAAATCGCCGCAGCTGTTGTGCTGTGGGCTTTGTCACGTGAGATAAGAATATTATCTGCGTTGAGTTTTGAGAAAAGTGGCTCAGGGCGTTTAGATAAAGTGTTCCAGAAGCATAGAATTTGGGATTCAAAAAAAGCAGTGTATTTGAAAACAATAACGAGAGGCAGACTGGCGCATTGGCACGGCCTGTTGCAATGTTGCTCAGATGCAGATTTAATGATTAAAGGGTTAAAAAAAGGAAATGAGTGGCTTGTTTTTGAGCAAATCTGTTTGGGTGTTTGTTGTCCTGAGAGGGTTAAAGACACAGCATCAGCGATCATTATTTAAAAGTTTCAATTAAATGATAAAACGCGAAATACTAAGATATAAGGGAAAGAAATGAGTGAGTTACTAAAATACATGCAAGGGCTTGGCTCGCGAGCAAAGGCTGCAGCGCGAGTGATTGCTCGGGCGGATACGGGTCAAAAAAATGAAGCTTTGGAGCAAATTGCTAAGCAAATTGAAGTTCGGCAAGCTGATATCTTGAAAGCGAATGCACTTGATATGAAAGCGGGTGAGAAAAATGGTTTAGATGCTGCTTTATTAGATCGCCTAAAACTCGATGAGGAGCGCGTGGCAGCGATGGCGGAAGGTCTGCGTCAAATAGCGAGCTTGCCAGACCCTGTTGGTGAAATGGGTCAGATAAATGCTAGGCCTTCAGGTATTAAGGTGGGTCAAATGCGTGTGCCACTTGGGGTGATTGGGATTATTTATGAATCCCGCCCAAACGTGACAGCGGACGCAGCGGCTTTATGCCTTAAGTCGGGTAATGCGTGTATTTTACGGGGCGGTTCGGAAGCAAAATATTCAAATCAGGCTATAGCAGCTTGTATTGATGAGGGCTTACAAAGAGCGGGCTTGCCTGTTGATGTGGTGCAAGTTATCGAAACAACAGACCGTAATGCAGTGGGCGAACTGATCAAGATGGAAGGCTTTGTTGATGTCATTATCCCGCGTGGTGGTAAGGGGCTTATTGAACGTATTACAAAAGATGCACGTGTTCCAGTCATCAAACATTTACACGGCGTCTGCCATGTGTATATCGATGATAAAGCCGATTCAGAGATGGCTAAGTCGATAGCATTTAATGCGAAAACACAGCGCTATGGAACGTGCAATACGATGGAGACTTTATTAGTTTCTCGAAGTGTGGCGCCTTCTTTATTGCCAGAACTTGCAAAGATGTATTTGGACGAAGGTGTCGAGCTACGTGGCTGCGAAAAAACATGTCAGATTATAGGTGACTGTCATCTTGCCACCGAAGCTGACTGGGATGAGGAGTATCTAGCGCCTATTTTGTCCATCCGAGTGGTTAAAGATATCGATATGGCGATGGAGCATATCCATCAGCACAGTTCAGGGCATACTGAATCAATCGTAACGAGTGATTATTCGAGGGCGATGCGTTTCTTGCGTGAAGTGGATTCGAGCTCAGTGATGGTGAATGCCTCCACACGTTTCGCTGACGGTTTTGAATATGGTTTGGGCGGTGAAATTGGCATCAGCACAAATAAATTGCACGCACGTGGGCCCGTTGGCTTGGTCGGGTTGACGACGCAAAAATACATCGTCTTAGGTGAAGGGCATATTCGCCAATAATGACGCTTGACCTGATTGGGGTATATGGCGGTACATTTGATCCAATTCATTTAGGACATGTGCAGGCTGCGAGTGAAGTGCAAAGAAAGCTAGGAATGCGCGAAGTTAGAATGGTGTTGTCTGCAACGCCTCCCCATCGCGAAACACCTTTTTTGTCGGCCCAAAAGCGTTTTGAATTATTGCAGCTAGCGCTGAAAGAGAATTCTAGTTTAATTGCTGACGATATAGAGCTGGAGCGCAGCGGTTCTAGTTATATGGTGGATACGCTACGCTTAATGCGTCATCAGTTGCCAACAACGGCTATTGCATTGATTTTAGGTATAGAGGCCTTTAATCATTTGCAGTCTTGGTATGAGTGGCAAGAACTCATTGAACTCGCGCACATTGTAGTGACGGATAGGGCGAGCTTTGGTAATGAACTTAATATAGAACTTAATGCTTTTGTGAAAAAGCACGAAACGCAAGAGTTGAGTCAATTAAAAGAGTTAACGCATGGTAAAATATACAGGCAAAACGTTACGCCGTTTGAAGTCTCGGCCACACAGATAAGAAGTGATATACAGCAAGGGATATCAGTGGCTGATTTTTTAGCGCCTCAAGTGTGGCAAAAAATTGAGCAGTTAAATTTGTACGGTACAAAAAAATTAATCTTAAATAACAATTAATCAATGAGTAAAAAACTGATAGCAATGGTTATAGATGCGCTGGAAGAAAAAAAAGCAAAAGAAATAGAAGTGTTTGACGTGGCAGATAAATGCTCGTTTACAGATTACATGGTCGTAGCGAGTGGTAACAGTAATCGGCAAGTTAAGTCATTAGCTAACGAAGTGGTTATGAAATCTAAGGCAGCTGGCCTTCCGCCAATAGGCGTTGAAGGAATGGATGTGGGTGAATGGGTGTTGGTTGATTTAGGAGATGTTATTGTGCATGTGATGCAACCACAAACAAGATCCTTTTATCAGCTAGAAAAATTATGGTCCGTAGAAGTTTCCGAAGCTGAAGCGAGCTAGAGTACATAATTAGGATAAATTCATAGTTTGTTCAGTAAACTAGGTTAGTATTTAACCAATAAGTTTAAGATTTATTGTGTTTGTTAAATACGCTAAAACACTTAGAAGTTTGGGCGTTCATAAATAGGAGAGAATATGAAAATTAACAAAAGTATCTATAAAGGATTGTTGGTTGGGCTCGTTTTTGTAACGGTCGGTTGTACAACTATTAACCCCTATACTGAAGAACAACAAACGAGTAATGCTGCTAAAGGCGCGGGTATTGGGGCCGTAACAGGAGCGCTAATTGGCGCGATGAAGGGGGATAGGAAAACAGCTTTAAAAGGCGCATTACTTGGAGCCGCAGCAGGTGGTGGCATTGGGTATTACATGGACGTTCAAGAAGCTAAATTGCGCCAACAATTACGCGGTACGGGTGTTAGCGTTAGTCGTGTAGGTAACCAGCTGACTTTGAATATGCCAGGCAATATTACATTTAGTTCAGCGAGCGGAAACATCAACGCTGGCTTTTATAGTGTGTTGAACTCGGTGGTTATTATCTTAAAAGAATATGCCGATACCCAAGTGACGGTAACAGGGCACACCGATAGTGTGGGTGATGCAACGTATAATCAAGGTTTGTCTCAGCAGCGCGCGAGCAGTGTTGCGAGTTATCTTCAGCAACAAGGTGTTGCAGGTCAGCGCATTAGCATAGTGGGTGCGGGTGAGAATCAACCTGTAGCAAGCAATGTTACCGCGCAAGGCCGCGCACAAAATAGGCGTGTAGAAATCACGTTGATTCCGTTAAATGGATAAAATATCTTGCGACAACAGTTCGCACTGAGGAACGAAAAAACGGCTTGTAAGAGCCGTTTTTTTAACCTTTTAAAATGAAACTTAAAATCTTATCTATTGGTGCAAAAATGCCGACTTGGGTTCAGCAGGCTTACGCTGAATACGCTAAAAGAATGCCGAGAGAGTGTTCTATACAGCTTGTAGAAATAGCGTCTGCTAAAAGAAGCAAGAAAAGTGACATTAAGAAAATTAAAGAAGAAGAAAAGTCGCGTTTATTAAACGCCGTTAATTCGACTGATTATGTCGTTGCGTTGGATGAGAAAGGGAAAGCGTGGTCAACGGCCGATACGGCAAAAAAAATGTTGAGTTGGCAAGGCGTTCATCAAGTGGTTGTGTTGTTAATCGGTGGGCCTGATGGCTTGCACGAAGCTTGTTTAGAAAGGGCTAATGAGTGTTGGAGTTTATCCGCATTGACTTTCCCTCACCCATTGGTGCGCGTCATTTTAGCTGAGCAGCTCTATCGCGCGTGGAGCTTGATGAATAACCACCCTTACCACCGCGAGTAATGAACAAAGAAAAGAAAATAATTCTTGCCTCAGCTTCACCACGACGTCAAAAATTACTGATGCAAATAGGGGTGGATTGTGATGTTTGCCCTGCAGATATTGATGAGTCAGTACTTGCTAATGAGAAAGTAAAAAACTACGTCATTCGGCTGGCAAAAAGTAAGGCGCTCTATGTTAAGAAGAAGCAAAGGGGTAAGAAAATATATTTAGGTGCAGATACAATTGTTGTCATAGGTAAGGAAATCTTAGGTAAGCCCGTTGACAAGAACGATGCCGTTAGGATGCTGACACAGCTGTCCGGCTCTACGCACCGTGTGTTAACTGCTGTAGCGGTTATAGGTAAAACTTTAAACTGTCGGATGTCAGAAAGCAGGGTGACGTTCAAGGCGTTGTCTGAGACTGAAATCGAAGGATATTGGTCAACAGATGAGCCCAACGATAAGGCGGGAGCCTACGCTATACAGGGTAAAGCGGCCACCTTTATCACACATTTAGAAGGCAGTTTTTCGGGCGTCATGGGGTTGCCGCTCTATGAGACGGCGCAGATGTTATTAAAAGAAAACGTGGAGCTTAGCTAGAGGGTTTCTTAATAGCTAAGTTGTTGGCTTCGTTCTTTTGCTTCAGGTCTTTTGCAATGGGAGAGAAAGAGTATTTAACGCCATCCATACAATAAACGGCAGTGCTAACCATTGCGTAAATTTGTATTTTATCGACGCCTTGGTTGTTTTTACATAACTGGTTCGCTATCTCTATATCAATATGGTCGACAGATTGAAAAGCACAACCTTGTAAAGAAAGAAAAATGACCGCAAAAAGAATGTTTTTCATTGTAAAGTAGGGGTGATTAATTAAATTAGTAACCAATAGTTTAATCGAAAAAAGGAATTCACGAAAATATAAATGAGTGATGAGATTTTTATCAATGTAACCCCACCTGAAACGCGCGTTGCTATGGTTGAAAATGGGGTGTTGCAAGACATAAACCTTGAGCGTAAACACAGGCTGGATATGGTGGGCAATGTGTATAAGGGTGAGGTTCGCCGCGTTATGCCAGGCATACAAGCCGCGTTTGTCGATATTGGTTTAGAACGGGCAGCCTTTTTACACGCATTTGATGTTACCGTGGACGGCGTTTCTCCGTGTGAAGAAAAAGGCATTGAGAAGTTTTTGCGCGACGGTCAAATATTAGTTGTTCAGGTTTCGAAGGAGCCTATCAGCAGTAAGGGTGCGCGTATCACGATGAACCTTTCTATCTCTTCACGTTACCAAGTGTTTTTGCCGTTTTCTGAAAAGCTTGCGTTATCGCAACAATTAGAAGATGAAGAAGAAAGAGAGCGGTTGCTTGTTTGTATGCAGGCGTTTAAAGACCAAAGTTATTTAGGTGGCTATATCGCAAGAACTGCGTGTGAAGGTGTAGCAGAAGAGCGAATTAGAAGCGATATGCTGTTCCTGAATAAGCTATGGGAGGAAATTAAGGGCAAAATTGATGGAACTTCATCAGGCCTTATTTATGAAGATCTACCGTTAACACTGCGTGTTTTGAGAGATTGGTACCAATCTTCTGTGAGCGTAATAAAAATTGATTCGAAAGAAAATTTTGAACAAATGGTGGCGTTTTCCCATAAATTTATGCCAGACGTTGAGCCATTGATTGAACTCTATACAGGGACAAGACCCCTGTTTGATGTGTACGATGTTGAGTCAGAAATTCATAAGGCATTAGAAAGAAAAGTGAGTCTTAAGTCGGGTGGCTACTTGGTTTTTGACCAAACGGAAGCGATGACGACAATTGATGTGAACACAGGCAGCTTTTTAGGTAAGTCGAGCGTCGAACAGACTATTTTTAAAACCAATATGGAGGCGGCGCAAACGACCGCACGTCAAGTTAGGCTACGTAATCTTGGCGGCATAATCATTATTGATTTTATCGATATGACTAATGAATCGCATAAGGAGTCAGTCTTACTTGCTTTAGAAAAAGCCTTAGCGAAGGATCACGCGCGTTATACCATCAGTAATGTTTCTCAGTTGGGGTTGGTTGAAATGACCAGAAAACGGACTCGAGAGAGCTTAGAAAGACTCATGTGTGAGCCCTGCAGTATGTGTTCAGGTAGGGGCACTTTGCGAACACCTGAAACAACTTGTTATGAGATTTTTCGTGAAATCATGCGCGATGCGCGTCAATATGAGGCGAAAGAGCTGCTTGTTTTGGCGTCGAATGAAGTTGTAGAAAGGTTGCTTGATGAAGAGTCCACTACATTGGCTAATTTGGCGGCTTTTGTGGAAATAAAAATTCGTTTTAGGGTCGAATCTGGCTACACCCAAGAGCAATATGATGTTGTGCTGGTATAAAGGGTGGTACTTCAAGATGCTTAAATTACAAGCTATAGGACAATTTGTATTATGGGTGTTCACCATTGGTATAGCCCTAGTTGCGCTTTCTAGTATTGCGGTGCGGGTTTTATTAGTGGAGCTGCCTGCTTATAAGAATAATCTTGAAGCCTATCTCAGTGAAGAAATTGGCGGAACAATTAGTGTTGGAGATATTGCGGCAGAAGTTGATGGCTATAAAACACAAATAATTTTGAGTGATATTCAGTTAGAAGATGAGGTTCAAATTAGCAATAGTCTTAATGTAAAAGAAATCAGGCTATTGTTTAACCCTTTGGATTTAGTTATCGGCCAGCTTAAGCCAGAGCGCTTGATAATTGTAAATGCTCGTTTGTCGATTAAGCGATATGCCGATGGGCATATAGCACTATTAGGGTTGCCAGAAAATAAAGGCGAGGATAGTTCGGGTGATTTTTCTTTATTGCTAGATGATGGGGCGTTTGAGGTGGTTGATAGCACGATTGAGTGGCAAGATCAGATGCGAGATGTCCCAGATATACAGCTTAGAAATGCGAGTTTAGTGTTTAAAAACACAGGTCGTATCCATCAGTTAAGCGTAATGGCAAGCTTACCAAAAGAGATTGGTAAACCATTTAGACTTTCGATGAGGCTAGAAGGAGATATTTTAACGGGGAGTGAGTGGAGCGGAGAGGGGTATCTCAAAGTCGAGAAAATCAATGTGTCGCAAGTGCTCAATAGAATTGAAGGTAACGTTCCTGAAATTCAAGATGGGTTAGCCAACCTTGAAATCTGGAGTAAATGGGATAAGGCCCGTTTGTCACAAGTAAAAGGCTATATGGAGATAAGTGATGTGCGGATGAAGGTAGATGAGAATAAAATTGCGCTCGAAACTTTTTCTAGCAGCTTTAAATGGAAAAATAAGTCAAAAGGTTGGCGTTTAGCCGCTTCAAACTTAATGTTTAAAGGGAATGGTTTGTTGCAAAAGAATGCTAATCTTAGCATAGACTATAGCGAAAAAAGTTTAAATGAATCAACGTTAAATGTAGCAGGGCAGGGTTTGAGTCTATCTGCTTTATCGGGCGTATTGCTTAAAACAAACGCACTATCAGAAGACAGTAAAGCAACACTAGAGCAACTGAAACTAGCGGGTAATTTGAATAATATACAAGTTGCTTTAGCCAGTAGAAACGAAATAAGTTCGTGGGCGGTGTGCGGTGAGGTAGTTAATTTTTCGAATCAATATGTGGTTTCAATGCCTGCGTTAAAGAACATCTCAGGTACGTTTTGCTCGACACAAGATACAGGTTGGTTAGACTTGGCATCGGGCAATTCTTCTATAACATTTAAAGATTTATTTAGAGATCCGCTACTTATTGAAAGCTTGGCTGGGCAGCTTATATGGAAAGCTACTTCTGATGGGTGGTCGTTAACATCCGATAATCTAGCGCTGCATTCGCCTCACATCAATACTAAAACCCGCTTAGAGCTCTATTTTCCGTCGGACGGCAAAGGTTCTTTTGCGAAGATGCAAACAGACTTTACCCAAGGTGATGTGCGCTACGTGAGCCAGTATTTGCCAGTTGGCATTATGAGCGAGGGAGTTGTTGAGTGGTTAGACTCAGCTTTTGACAGTGGGCAGGTGAGGGGTGGTAGTATGCTTTTGGAAGGAACACTAGATGGTTTTCCGTACCGAAAAAACGAAGGTATTTTTCAGGTCTTATTCCAAACTCAAGGTTTGAGTTTACATTTTGCAGATAAGTGGCCTTCTTTAGAAGGGATTATATCGGAAGTAGAGTTCAGAAATGAAGGCATGGAAATTCGCGCAAGCACAGGAGATATTTCGGGGAGTTCAATTCAATCCGCACTCGTCTATATTCGTGATTTAGAAAATGATGGATTTTTGAAAGTAGAAGGAAGCGTGAAAGATGATGCGAGAGGTTTGTATCGGTTCTTCAGAGAATCACCGCTTGCAAGTCGCGTTAGCACTTTACTTGAGCACAGTGACATAGAAGGTGCTCTAGAAGTGGACTTGGATATTAAGATACCGTTACGAGAGGGGGTTGAGGAGGAGGTTTATGCGCTGGCGAAATTACAGGAAAACAAACTCACATTACCGGATTTGAATTTATCGATTGAAGGTATTAGTGGGCTTATTCAATATGATAAGACAGGCTTGTCGGCTAAAAGTCTAAAAGGGACATTATGGGGTGAACCTTTAGCTGCGACTATCGATAACACTAAAGATCAGACAATTATTGATGCAAAGGGCTTTTTGCCTTTGGCGGCCTTAATAAAACGTTATCCAACTGAATGGTGGGAAAAAGCGCAGGGAAAAACAAAAAGCAATGTAAAAGTCTTAATTCCACACGCTGGCCTTAGTAGTGATGCTCAGGCAGAGGTGACGTTAATTAGTGACTTGCACGGCCTTTCAATTGACCTCCCCAGCCCGCTTGGAAAAAGTAAAAAAAGCAGTCGTCAGTTAACTGTCACAACGCAGCTGGGCGAAAAAAATGTTCCAATGCAGTTTCGCTACGGAAAGATGTTACAAGGCAGTTTCATATTCGCTGAAAATAAACAAACCGGACTTGAATTGCAGCGTGGAGATTTAAAATTAGGTGATGGTAAAGCAAGTTTGCCAACTTCTAAGGGTTTGCGTTTATCCGGTTTTATTAGAGAGTTAGACTTGAGCGCTTGGCTGTTAGTTGTAGGGGATAAAAACACGGCTAGGGGTCAGGCTGGGGGGATTAATCAAATAGATCTGAAAACGGATAGTTTGTTTTGGAGTGACATGACATTTGAGCATATAGGAATAAAAGGACGTCATGAAAAAGACGCTTGGCAAGGCCGTATAGATAGCGATTTAATGACGGGTGAGTTTGTTTTACCAGATCAATTAGATGGGGTTAATGTAATTAACTTAGATTTGGAAAAATTGAACATACCTAAAGATAGCGATGATGAAGTTGAAAGCGAAGAAACCTCAGTTTTTGACCCTGCGGACATTCCAAATGTTGATCTAAGAAGCCGTCGTTTTTTTATAGGGAAAGAAAATTTGGGCAGGCTTCAATTGCAAGCTAGACGTGGTGAAAAAGGCTTATCTATCGAAAAATTTACACTTAAATCAAAGCGGGATGAGCTATCGCTTAAAGGGAGGTGGTCAAAAACAAACAATAAAATTTACACGACAGTGCAAGGGGAATTAGAAAGCGAGGCCTTAGGTGGCTTGCTAAAAGACGCAGATTTATTTGATGATATTAGAGACGCGCCGGCTAAACTTAATTTTGATTTGAATTGGCCAGATGCACCCCATGCTTTTTCAAAAGACATTCTTAGTGGTACAGCGAGCATCAAATCAGAAAAAGGCCGAATACTTAATTTAGAGCCTGGAGTCGGGCGTATTTTTGGCCTGCTTAGTTTGAATACGCTTAAGCGGCGTCTGCAGCTGGACTTTAGTGACCTAGTTCAAAAAGGGTTTAGTTTTGATAAATTGAAAGGGCATTTTTTATTGAAGGATGGTGTTGCGACTACAGATGATTTTTACCTTGAAAGCCCTGCTGCATGGATTGATATGCAAGGCAGTATTGGGCTTAAAAATGAAGACTATAATCAATTGGTGACGGTGACACCCAAAACGACTGACAGCTTACCCGTAGCAGGGGCGTTAGCGGGTGGCCCAATTGTCGGGGCTGCGGTTTTTGTAGCGCAAAAAATAGTCGGAAAAACCGTCAATAAGTTAGTTAATTATCAGTATCAAATAACGGGAAGCTGGGCTAATCCAGATATTAAGCAATTGAGTCAACCAGGCCAAAATATACTTGGCAATATGTTTGATGTGGTTAAGCCCATTTTAGACGTTATACCAGGTTTACCAAGCGCAGAAGATAAAAACGAAACGGTGCCAACTGAACCGTAATATGAAAGAAACTGTATGTGCTGCTGCGATACAGATGCAGTCGTCGTCTGAACTTGCAGAAAACCTTAATAATGCAGGTTTGCTAATAGACCAGGCCGTGAAAGCGGGCGCAGAGCTGCTTGTTCTACCGGAAAACTTTGCTTTAATGGCGCAGCACACAACGCAACTCTTAGCGCATAAAGAAGAATCTGGTTCAGGCCCTATTCAAGACTTCTTATCAAAAAAAGCTAAGCAACACAAGATATGGCTTATAGGTGGCTCGGTGCCGCTTGAAACGACTCATAAAGACAAGGTGTACGCAGCGTGTTTAGTCTTTAATCACGAGGGGGAGAGTGTCGCCCAATATAATAAATTGCACTTGTTCGATGTGGAGTTGCCTAAGAAACAGGAGAGTTATCGAGAGTCCGATGCGTTTGTTGCCGGTGCACAGGTCGTTACGATTAATACGCCTTTCGGCGTGCTGGGGTTGTCTATTTGTTATGACGTAAGGTTTCCGGAGCTGTATCGAGCATTAGCTGTTCAAGGCGCAGAAATTATTGCTGTGCCCTCAGCTTTTACACAAACGACAGGGGTGGCGCATTGGTCGATGTTATGCAAAGCTCGCGCGGTGGAGAATTCGTGTTACCTTATCGCGGCAAACCAGTGTGGTGAACACGCTAACGGAAGAAAAACGTTTGGTCATAGTACGATTGTCGACCCTTGGGGTGAAATCTTAGCTGAAGCTGAAAGTGGCCAGGGAGTTATTGTCACGAGTTTAAAGCAGTCTAGACTCGTTGAGGTACGCTCCTCTTTTCCTGTTCTAAAACACCGCCGGTTCTCTTTTAATTTAACGAGTAAATAATGTCGAACGAAATTCAACACGCTACAGCGACTCTTCTGGAACCGGTAGGTTTGTCCGTCAATGATATAGAAAATGTAATGGGCCGAATGATGTCGCGTTCAATTGACCAAGCGGATATTTATTTTCAAACCTCACGCAGCGAAGCATGGGTGTTGGAAGACAGTATCGTAAAGGAAGGTAGTTACAATATAGAGCAAGGTGTTGGCTTGCGGGCTGTAAGCGGAGAAAAGACAGGTTTTGCCTACAGTGAAGAATTGAATTTACCCAGTATGCTCGAAGCTGCGGGAAACGTTCGTGCCATATCAAGCCGAGGCCAATCAGGCATTCTTAGACCAAGGTCAACGGGTATAGTCCCCGTTCGCTACGCGCCCATAGACCCGCTCGATACACTCACCAACGAAGATAAAGTTGCTCTATTGAATAAGATAGACCGCCAAACGCGTGCGATCGACTCACGCATCGAACAAGTCATGGTCAGCCTAGTTGGGGTTCATGAGGTTATCTTGGTTGCTACAGAAGATGGCAATATGAGGAGTGATGTTCGACCACTCGTGCGTATGAGTATTACCGTTATTGTTGAGCAAAATGGCCAGCGTGAGCAAGGCAGTTCGGGTGGTGGCGCGCGTCGGGGTTACGACTATTTTCTAGAAGAAGACCGAGTGATGGGTTATGCAGATGAAGCCGTCCGATTGGCGCTCGTTAACTTAGAAGCAGTGGATGCACCTGCGGGCAACATGACGGTTGTGCTAGGTCCTGGTTGGCCAGGGATTTTATTGCATGAAGCGATAGGTCATGGGTTAGAAGGCGATTTTAATCGCAAAGGAAGCTCGGCCTTTAGCGGGCGAATCGGTGAAAAGGTAGCTTCTTCTTTGTGTACGGTGGTGGATGATGGAACCTTGGATAACCGTCGTGGCTCTTTAACGATTGATGATGAAGGTGAACAAAGTCAGTGCACGACGTTGATTGAGAATGGAATTTTAAAAGGGTATATTCAAGACAAGATGAACGCCAGATTGATGGGGCAAGTTTCCACAGGAAATGGTCGGCGTGAATCCTATGCGCATTTACCGATGCCACGTATGACAAATACCTATATGTTAGCCGGCCAACACGACCCAAAAGAAATTCTTTCTTCGGTTAAAAATGGGCTTTATGCGGTTAACTTTGGAGGTGGGCAAGTTGATATCACCTCGGGTAAATTTGTTTTTTCGGCTAGTGAAGCTTATTTAATTAAGGATGGCAAAATAAGCCACCCGGTGAAAGGTGCAACACTCATTGGTAATGGACCTGAGGTGCTGACACAAGTGAGTATGGTTGGAAACGACTTAGCGCTTGATGGAGGTGTTGGGACATGCGGGAAAGAAGGGCAAAGCGTACCTGTAGGTGTGGGGCAGCCGACGTTAAAGATAGATACACTGACCGTGGGTGGCATTCATGTCTGATGCTAAAAATGGGCAAAGCGAAAAGAGTTTTGACTTAGACACACTTAAAAATATTGCTGAGGAGGTTTTGACTGAGGCAAAAAAACAGGGTGCAACGGAATCGGAAATCTCACTTAATGTGGGGCGAGGATTATCTGTTAATGCCCGTTTAGGCGATGTCGAATCGATTGAATATCATCGCGATCAAGGTTTAGCTATTAGCGTGTATATGGGGCGTAAAAAAGGTTCGGCTAGCTCTACTGACTTTAAGATGGCTTCAATTCATGAAATGGTCGTTGCAGCGTGTGCTATTGCGTGTCACGCAGAAGAGGATGAGTTTTCAGGTTTGCCGCAACAAGATTTATTGGCGACGACTTTTCCAGAGTTATCGCTGTTTCACCCCTGGCCATTGGACACTGAGCAAGCTATTCGATTAGCAATTGATTGCGAACAAGCAGCACGCTCGTATCATACGGATATAACGAATTCTGAAGGCGCTAGCATCCAAAGTTTTGACGGTGTGAGCGTATTGGCTAATAGCTTAGGTTTTAATCATGGTTATCCGGCGAGCCGACATAGTTTGAGCTGTTCTGTGATTGGTGAGCGCGAGGGACAAATGCAACGTGATTACTGGTACAGCAGCGCAAGAAAAGAACAGGGTTTAGAAAGCGCTCAACAAGTCGGTGAAAAAGCGGCTGAGCGTACGGTAAATCGATTGGGTGCACGTTCGATTAGTACAAGAAAGTGCCCGGTGATGTATTCGTCAGATGTAAGCGGTGGCTTAATTGGGCATTGCATTGCCGCGATTAGGGGCGGGAATATCTATCGAAAATCTTCATTTCTACTTGATAGCCTTAACAAACAAATCTTCCCTAGCTTTATGCATATTCATGAACAGCCTCATTTGCGTGAAGCGATGGGTAGTGCGCCTTATGACGCCGAAGGCGTAGTGACTAAGGCGCGCGATATCGTCCATGATGGCTGCTTACAAGGCTTTGTGTTGAGTAGTTATTCAGCGCGTAAATTAGGTATGAAAACAACTGCAAATGCAGGGGGTGTTCGTAATCTAACTGTTGAGTCTGGAGAGTTAGGCTTCAAAGGGATGCTCGCTAAGATGGGCACTGGTTTTTTAGCCACCGAGTTAATGGGGCAGGGTGTTAATGCTTTAACAGGTGATTACTCTAGAGGTGCTGCAGGGTTCTGGGTCGAGGGCGGTGAAATTCAATACCCTGTTGAAGAAGTGACTATTGCGGGCAACTTAAAGGATATGTACAAAGCTATTGTGGCGGTCGGCAATGATGTCGATTTACGCGGAAACATCCGTTGTGGCTCAATATTGATTGACGAAATGACACTGGCTGGTACGGACTAATCAGCTGATAGGTGTGTGTTCGGTTTTTGATGTTAAAGTAAAAAGATAGTTGCTAAACCTAAAAACGAGAAAAACCCAATGATGTCGGTTATCGTTGTGAGTGCAACACCACCTGCTAAAGCAGGGTCAATTTTTAAACGTTTAAGTATTAGGGGAATGGTGGCGCCAGCGAAGGCGGCGATTACCAAAGTGATAACCATCGCAGCGGCAATGAGCAGGCCAATTGCCATACTTTGAAACCAAGTGCCGGCAATCGCGCCAATAACTGTGGCCCAAAGTATACCGTTCAAGCCACCAACAGCGAGTTCCTTCCACAGTAACCATTGCGCATTGGTATCACCTACTTGATTCAGCGCCATGCCACGTATCATCAAGGTTAGTGTTTGGCTGCCAGCGATGCCACCCATACTAGCGACAACAGGCATTAAAACGGCGAGAGCGACAAACTGTTCGATTGTTTTTGCAAACAACCCGATAACAATTGCGGCAAGTAAGGCCGTGAATAAGTTTAAGCCCAGCCAGACAGCGCGGCGTTTTGCGCTTAACACGACGGGGGCAAACATATCGTCTTCCTCATCAAGCCCAGCCATGCTGAGCAAGGATCGGTCGGCCTCGTCACGAATCACGTCAACAACGTCATCGACTGTAATTCTACCTAATAGCTGATTATTTTCGTCAGCGACAGGGGCAGAGACTAAATCGTGATTCTCGAAAAACAGAGCAACTTCGTTGGCGGAAAGGCTAGGGTTAAGTGCTCTTTCGCTTGTCACCATCACGTCGGTGGCGGGCAATTTTGGATCGTGTGTTAATAGATCTGCAATTGATAGAACACCGAGGTAGCGATCATCTCTATCGACGACAAAGAGCTTATCTGTGTTGGCAGGGAGTTCGCCGCGTTGTCGAAGGTAGCGGTGTACAACGTCTAAGGTAACGTTGGGTCTAATTGACACCATATCGGGGTTCATAAGGCCGCCAGCGCTGTCTTCATCGTATGCCATGACAGACTGTAGACGTCGCCTATCTTGATTTGACATGGAGCGCACAACTTCGTGCAGTACAACATCGGGTAGGTCATCGAAAATATCAGCGAGATCGTCTGTTTCCAGTGATGCTACGGCTGTTACAAGGTCTTGCTCGTCGGTTTCCTCAATCAGACCGAAACGCACTTCTTCATTAACTTCAACGAGGATCTCACCTGTTAATTCAGCATCAATCAGTTTCCATACGATACGGCGATTTTTAGGGGGTAAAGACTCAAGTAAATCGGCTATCTCGGCTGCACGAAGGCTGTTAATTTGATATTTAACTTGAGACAGTGCGCCGGTCTCCAGACTCTCAGAGAGCAAACGGAGGTGCTTATGCGTATTGTCGTGTTGATCGGTAGCAGTCATTTAATTAAAAATAATTAGGCGCTAGATGTGCCGTATTCTAGCTTAATACACGGTGTGCTGCTTTATTTTATTGGCGGCTGATGTTGAATCAGAGTTTGGCGTCTAAGAGAGTTCCCTGTGTCGAGCTATGATGTTGAAATCACGCCCATCGAGAAGTTTGGCGAGGGCTTCTATGAGGTAAACAGAGCGGTGTTGCCCGCCTGTGCATCCTATTGCAACTGAAAGATAGTTTCTATTGCCGCTAGAAAATTGGGGTATCCACTGTTCTAGAAAGTGATGCACGTCTTTGAGGTAGCGTTGAGCAGTTTTTTTCTTGTCTAAGAACTCAACGACTTTCGGATCTAAACCTGTCAAGGGACGCAGGCTTTGATCCCAGAAGGGGTTGGGTAGGCAGCGCGCATCAAAAACAAAGTCGACGTCGCTTGGGACGCCGTGTTTGTAACCAAATGAAAAAAGCTGTAAAGATAAATTTTTTCTGCCCTTAAAACCAATTCGGTCACGTATTAAATCACGAAGCTGGTGAATGTTAGTGTGGGTTGTGTCGACTTGTAGAGTTGCGTGATTAGCGATATGAGATAAGCGTTCTATTTCAATATCAATGGCTTCATCAAGCGAGGTTCCGCTATCTGATAAGGGATGTTTTCGACGTGTTTCACTAAACCGTTTAAGAAGACTTTCTTTAGAAGCGCGAAGAAAAATTATTTCGTAATCAACTTTATCGATGTTGAGTTGTTGAATAAATTCATCAAATTGATTAATACCTTCCGTGCCGTCTAATTCGTTTCGAGCATCAATGCCAACGGCTGTATTTTTAAAAACAGGTTTTTGAGAGTGGCGTAGTAGTGCTGAAAGTTCATGTAGTAACGAAACCGGCAAATTATCGGTGCAATAAAAACCAGAATCTTCGAGGGTGTCTAATGTGACACTTTTGCCTGACCCAGATAACCCACTAACGATAATCAGTTTCATAAGACAGAGTTGTTAAGGGTGGTTTACATCCTGTAAACCACCTGTTGTGTTTAACGGTGTGTGGTAGATTTTTCTTTATGTTTTCTCACCTGCCTGTCTAGCTTATCCACTAGGCTGTCAATCGCGGCATACATGTTTTCTTTGGTGTCTTCAGCAAAGATTTTGTTACCGTTTAATTGGATTGTCGCTTCTGCTTTTTGTTCTAATTTTTCGACAGATAGGATGACATGAACATCAATAACTTTATCAAAATGACGTTTAATGCGTTCAAATTTTGTATCTACGTATTCGCGTAATGAATCGGTTACATCAACATGGTGGCCAGATATTCCTAGTTGCATATTATATTCTCCTGGGTTGGTGATGGAAATTCAAAGAAGTTGCTTTCTTTGATTTGAGGGTGCTATTGACATTGATTCTCGGTATTTTGCAATGGTTCTTCTCGCAACGTTAATCCCTTTGTCTTCTAGTATAGCTGTGATTTTGTTATCACTCAGTGGCTTTTTTTTATTTTCGCTATTTATTAGCTCTTTGATGATAGCTCGGATGGCTGTTGCTGAACATTTCCCGCCTGTCTCTGTTGATACATGGCTGGAAAAGAAGTGTTTTAGTTCAAAAATACCATTTGGTGTGTGTAGATATTTTTGCGTGGTAACACGTGAAATGGTTGATTCGTGTAATTCTACGGCTTCAGCGATATCTCTTAAAATAAGAGGTTTCATGGCGATAGCCCCATGGGCTAAAAATTCAGATTGACGGTCGACAATTTCTTGTGAAACTCGGAGCAGAGTCTCGTTTCTGTTTTGCAGGCTTTTGATGAACCAACGTGCTTCTTGTAGATGGTTCTTCATGGCCTGGCCATCAGGACTTTTATCGCCCCTTTTCATGAGCGTTTCGTAGTAGGGGTTAATGCGAAGGGTGTTAAAAACATGTCCATTGAGCGATACACGCCAGCCATTTTTAGTCTTGCGCGTGTAAACATCGGGTGTAATGTAATTTGTTTCCGTGTTTTGTATAACAGAGCCGGGCTTAGGGTTAAGGCGTTTAATGAGCGCAAGGGTCTGTGATAGCATCTCGTCGCTCATATCAAGGTTACGCTTTAGTTTTACGGTATCTTGTATGGCTAAAGTTTCCATATGCTCGCTTATTAATTCCAACGCTTCACTTAAGAAAGGTGTTTGTGGTGGTAATTGTCTTAGTTGGATTAATAAACAATCTTGTAAATTTAAAGCACCAATTCCGGGTGGGTCGAAAGACTGTATTTGATGCAGAGTAGCTGTAACTTCATCGTGCTCAAGGTCATCTAGTTGTTTAGAAAGATGCACGTGGATGTCTTCGGTGCCTATTTTAAGGTAGCCATCCTCATTTATCGCATCAATGATTGTAGTAGCGATTGCGTAATCTTTATCAGAGAAGTTTGTGAGCTCTATTTGCCAAAGCAAGAGGTCTTGTAACGATTGTGTAGCAGCATTTATAGCGCCGGGGTCAGGATGAATTGCATCAGATGTTTGTGGTAAACCGGCTGAAGTGGTTGGGTCATATATGTCATCCCAAGAAGTGTCAAGAGCAAGATCCTCGGGGAGCTGTTCATCAGTATGGTTGTTCTGTTCTTTAGCTTCGATGCTGAATGTATCTTCACGCTCGGCTATAGAGGGCTCCTCATCAGGAAGCTCAAGCATTATATTGCTTTCGAGTGCGGATTGAATTTCTTGCTGTAGCTCAAGAGTGGAAAGTTGTAGTAGCCGAATAGCTTGTTGAAGCTGTGGCGTCATGGTCAGGCTCTGACCGATTCGTAGTTGTAATGCTTGCTTCAAAATAAATAGCCTTGTCTAGCCAGCGTCACTCTTTTTCTACACCCCATAAGTAGCAGTCTAGTATAAAAACCTCGAAGGTTGTACGTGTTTTGAAAAATTTACATGCTAAATTCATGCCCAAGATAGACGTCGCGCGCTTCACGGTGTGCAAGAATCTCCTGTGGAGTCCCCTCGGTAATCACACAACCATTATTTAGTATATATGCACGGTCACACGTTTTAAGCGTTTCTCGAACATTATGATCGGTAATTAAAATGCCTAGGCCGCGCTCACACAAGTGGTGAACGGTTTTTTGAATAT
This sequence comes from Cycloclasticus sp. symbiont of Poecilosclerida sp. M, assembly GCA_002101225.1. Lineage (GTDB taxonomy): Bacteria > Pseudomonadota > Gammaproteobacteria > Methylococcales > Cycloclasticaceae > Cycloclasticus. The sequence continues at coordinate 31,875 of LWTN01000240.1, forward strand.
CAATCACTGATATGGGATCCACCCCAGCGAAAGGCTCGTCGAGGAGAATAAATTGAGGTTCGGTTGCGAGTGCGCGCGCTATTTCTAGACGTCGCCTTTCCCCACCTGAAAGCGAAGTGGCTTCTTGTTTGCGTAAGTGGTTAATGCCAAATTCTTGCAGCAATTCATCGAGCAAAAGCTCTTGCTGACCGAGCGACATGGTATCGCGTGTTTGCAATACGGCGCGAATATTGTCTTCTACGTTTAGTTTTCTAAAGATAGAGGCTTCTTGTGGCAAATACCCGATGCCTTGTTTGGCGCGTATATGCATAGGGGCATGCGTGATATCTTGGTCATCTAGAAAAATATGGCCTTCGTCAGGGTTAATTAAGCCGACTGCCATATAAAAACTTGTGGTCTTTCCTGCTCCATTGGGACCTAGTAGGCCGACAACTTCGCCGCTTTTTACATTAAAGCTAGCTTCATCAACAACAGTGCGTTTATTAAATTGCTTGCAAATTCTTTCTGCTCGAAGTGTGCCCATGGTTACTCTGCTTTTGATTTGCTGGGTTGTAAAATAATTTTAACGCGTTTTGAGTTCCCCCCTTTTTGCGCGCCTCCCTTGATGATGGACCGTTTACTATCATACTCGATACGATCGCTTGAAAACTTACTTCCTTTTTGCCAAAGAGTTGCGTTGCCCGTCATTACGAGAGTGTCCTTGCTTAATAAGTAATTGAATTGGCTGGCTTCACCTCGCACTAACGCTTGGTTTCCATCGGGTTGCTGTTGAAATTTAACAGGTCGCCCGTTGGCGACTACCTTGTCTGTTTTACCACTTGAATTGTGAATCGATATTTTGTCGGCTTCGATTCTCATACTGCCTTGGGTGATAATGACGTCACCTGAATAGGTGGTCAATTTCTTTGCATCATCTAACGTGAAGTTGTCGGCTTCAACTTCTACTGGTTGATCTTTATCGGTGCTTAGAGCAAAACTTTGTGCGGAAAAATAGCCACATAAAATTAAGACAAATAATAACTTATTTAATCGCATGTTTACCTCTGGCGTCAGATTGTACTTTAATATAAATTGGGTCACGGAAATGGGCCCTTAAGCCAGTACCTTCAATCGTGATTCCTTTCGAAATGATTTTAACGTACTCGTCGGTCTCGGCGTAATCGTTTGACAACTGTATGCGCAAATTATGTGTGTCGACAATCATGGGGTCGAGCTTGTCTTTAGCTTCACGGCGTATAGTAACGGCCCCATTGAGCAGCACAAGCTCGCCATCAGATGAGATAAAACCCGTGTCTGATTTAATTTGCAAATCCGGCTTATCCTCAGAATACATAGTGATTTGGGGGAGCTTCATCTCAGTCGTATCATTGTCTGAAAAATGTTTCATATATTCTGCTTGAAGTCTTTCTTTTGGTAAGCCATTCTCGGTCATACTGAGGGCGTTAAAGTTTTTCAAGAAGTAATCTATTTTATGTGTTTGTTCGCCTTCTTCAAACAAAGTGGGAGGCTCTTGTGAAAATGATATCCACCACGTAGCAAGCGCGAGCGTTAGCAAACTGATCGTTCTAAGCTGCTTGACCTTTAGCACGCTGCGATACAGCTTTTTACTTAGCATGGGTAAAATTTTTCACAGCGGCGGATAAATTGTCTTGAGCGTTCAAGATAGCATCACACACTTCTCGTGCGGCACCGGAGCCACCTTTCCGTGTTGTTTGCCAGTGACAGTGCGGTAATACCGAAGGGTTGGCATCAGCAACAGCGATGGCTAGCCCAACTCGCATCATGATAGCAAGGTCGGGTAAATCATCGCCAACGTGCGCAATTTCTTCTGAAGACAATTTTAAGCTGGAGAGAACGTCGTTGAAGGCGCTGATTTTATTTTCATGGCCCAAATAAACATGTTCGATGCCTAGCCCACGCATACGCTCCATAACGATAGATGATGAGCGTCCTGAAATAATGGCGACGTGTACGCCTTGTTGTTGCAATATTTTTAAGCCCTGCCCATCTTGCACGTTAAAGCTTTTGTATTCTTGGCCGTTTAAATCGAAGAAAAGTCGCCCATCAGTTAAAACCCCATCAACGTCAAAAATAACGCATTTTATTTTTTTTGCGCGTTGAACAAAATCGTTTGGTAGTGACATCAAGAAATACCGGCTTTGAGTAAATCGTGCATATTGAGAGCGCCTACTAACTCATCTCCCTCAGTTACGAGTAGGGCGTTAATTCGCTTGTCTTGCATTAGTTGTACAGCTTCAACGGCAAGTTGCTGGCGTCCAATTGTGGAGCCATGCGTTGTCATAACGCGTTTGATGTTTGTTGTGTGTACATTCATATTGTTTTCTAACATGCGGCGTAAATCGCCATCTGTAAAGATTCCTGTAAGCAGGCCTTCGGAATTCTTAACTGCGGTCATACCTAATTTTTTTTCAGTCATTTCTAGCAGTGCCTTACTGACATCATCAGATTCTAAAACGACAGGGATAGCATTGCCTTTGTGCATAACATCTTGTACGTGCAGCAGCAGACGACGCCCTAGGCTGCCTCCAGGGTGAGACAGGGCGAAATCTTCTTCAGTGAAGCCTTTAGCTTCAAGCAGAGCAATGGCTAGAGCATCTCCCATAACAAGGGCTGCTGTGGTGCTAGACGTTGGAGCCAGACCGAGCGGGCAAGCTTCTTTTTTTGTACTTGCGTCAATATGCACGTGTGCAGCTGTAGCTAAGGTTGATTTTTTGTTGCCCGTCATAGATATTAAAGGCACGCCTAGGCGTTTAATGATAGGCAAAATGGTTAGCACTTCACTGGTTTCACCAGAGTTAGACAAGGCAAGAATGACGTCTTTTTTTGTGATCATCCCTAAGTCACCGTGGCTGGCTTCACCTGGGTGTACAAAAAAAGCAGCGGTGCCGGTGCTGGCTAGTGTGGCTGCAATTTTATTGGCAATGTGCCCCGATTTCCCCATGCCAATGACAACGACTTTACCTTTGCACTTGAGCAGTAATAAACAGGCGTCGCTAAAGTTATCGTCGACTCTGTTTATTAGGTCGACAACAGCCTCAGCCTCGGTCTTTATTACGGCAAGGCCTAATTGTTTTAATTTATCTTTTTCAGACATGTTGTCAGGCATAATTAATGATGTTGTTCTTAGGCTGAAAAACCTATTGTGTCTAAGTATAACTTGCCGAGGTAAGCAATAAAAAGAAATACCAGGACAAAGCCTTTGGCTCGCCCAAGTTGAGCCTTGTTTTTAAAGTTGAAAGATAGCAAGAAGAGCAATACTGTCATCAGTAACATAAGAGGGAAGTCGCGATAAATAGCGAGCGAATCGATGCTGCCGGGTTGGATTAGACCCGGTAAAGAAAGTACCGCAAGTAGGTTGAAGATGTTTGAGCCCACTACGTTACCAACGGCTAAGTCAGGTTCTTTTTTAAGTACGCTGGTGATGGAGGCAGCCAGTTCTGGCAAACTGGTTCCGATGGCCACAATTGTAAGGCCAATAACTAAGTCGCTAACGCCAAAAGTTATCGCTATATGTACCGCTGCCCATACCAACAACTTTGAACTGAGAACAAGCCCAATCAGTCCAAATAGGCAAAAGAAACTGGCTTTTGAGGTTGAGGTATCTTTCGGTATTTCAGCCGAAAATTCTACATCGAGTGGGTCGGCTAGGGCTTTTTTGCTCTTTTGAGCACAGCGAACCACCCAGAGCAAAAAAACAACCAAACTTCCCAAAAGCACTAAGCCATCAATAAAGGACAAATTTCCGTCGATTAAAAGTAGGTAGCTGGCAGAGGAAATAAGCAGTAGCACGGGAAATTCGCGGCGTAATATGGCAGAACGTACGACAATGGGTGAAACCAGAGCGGTAACACCTAATACCAAACCAATATTAGCAATATTAGACCCAATGGCGTTACCGATAGCCAGCCCCGTGTTGCCTTGCCATGAAGCGGTAGCGGCCACCAACATTTCGGGCGTTGATGTGCCGAGGCCTACAATAGTGAGGCCAATAATTAAGGGTGAAACACCCAAATTACGTGCTAAAGCCGAAGCACCACGAATAAAGTAGTCAGCCGCAACAATTAAAATACAAAAACCGACCGCGAGGCCTAGAAGGTATAAAAACATGGTGAAGGTTAAAATTAATCAGAGAGGCATTATGCCAGTTAGCTAAATAAAATAGTCTATTTTTGCAGTAGAAAGCACACAGCCCATAAAGTTCATTGACTAATGCTACCCTGAGCTAGGACAATAGTCCTTTTCAATAAGAAACAAAAAAAATAGGAAGCAAAAACCAATGGATAAGTTAATTATTCAAAATAGTGGTGCTCTAAAAGGCGAGATTCGTATTTCAGGTGCAAAAAATGCGGCCTTGCCTATTCTAGCGGGCGCTTTATTAGCGGAATCACCCGTTGTAGTTGGCAATATACCGCACTTGCACGATATTACGACGACCATGAGTTTATTGGCGCAAATGGGGGTGCAGCTTTCAGTTGATGAAAAAATGCGCGTGGAAATTGATACCTCGACGATTGATAAGTATTACGCACCTTATGATTTGGTGAAGACCATGCGTGCCTCCATTATTGTGTTAGGGCCCTTATTAGCCAGATTTGGTGAAGCCGAGGTTTCGTTGCCGGGTGGTTGTGCTATTGGTTCACGACCTGTTGATATTCACTTAAAAAGCCTTGAAGCCATGGGCGCAACAATCCGCGTTGAGAATGGCTATATACACGCCACGGCAGATTGTCTGAAAGGTACGCATCTTGTACTTGATATGGTGACGGTAACAGGGACTGAGAATTTAATGATGGCGGCGACATTAGCCGATGGAACAACCATTATTGAGAATGCAGCAAGAGAACCTGAGGTAAGCGATTTAGCGCACTTTTTAAACAAATTAGGCGCAAAAATTACTTGCATTGGTACAGATACTTTAGTTATTGAAGGCGTAGAAAAGCTTGCTGAGAAAGATGTTGTTTACGATATTTTGCCTGACCGAATCGAGGCGGGGACCTATTTAGTAGCTGCGGCTGCGACGCGGGGTAAAATCTTACTCAAAGACGTTGACCCGCATACACTTGAAATTATTTTGGCAAAGTTGGAAGAGGCGGGCGCTCATATTGAGGTGGGTGAAGATTGGATTAAGCTAGATATGAAAGGCAAACGCCCGAAAGCAGTATCAATCAGAACGGCACCATATCCTGCGTTCCCAACAGATATGCAGGCTCAATTTGTGGTGCTGAATTGTATCGCCGAAGGGACGGCGGTCGTAACGGAAACGGTGTTTGAAAACCGTTTTATGCACGTGCAAGAGCTACAACGTTTGGGCGCAAATTTAAAATTAGAAGGTAATACGGTCATCTGTGAAGGTCAGGCTGGGTTGCAAGGCGCAAATGTGATGGCAACGGACTTAAGAGCTTCTGCTAGTCTTGTGATTGCAGGTTTGTTGGCGGAAGGTTTGACGACGGTGGAAAGAATTTATCACGTCGATCGTGGTTACGAACGTATTGAAGAAAAAATATCTTTATTGGGCGGCAACATCCAACGGGTGCCTGCTTAAATATTATGTTGACGATTGCCATTTCAAAAGGAAGGATTCTTAAAGATGCTTTGCCGTTGCTTGCCGAGGCAGGCATCGAGCCGTCTGAGGACTTAGGTAAAACACGTAAGCTCATCGTCTCGAGTAAAAAAGGCGATGTGAATTTAGTCATCATTCGTGCGACAGACGTACCCACATTTGTGGAGTATGGCGCAGCCGACGTGGGCATTTCCGGCAAAGATGTTTTGGTTGAGCACAATAGTGACAGTCTATACGAGATGCTTGACCTGCAACTCGCGAAGTGTCGATTAATGACGGCGGTTATTAAAGGGTGCGAACTGCCTGCTGGGAAGATTCGCGTGGCAACGAAATATGTGTCATTAGCGCGGCAGTATTTTGCTAAAAAAGGGCGCCAAGTTGAAATCATTAAGTTGTATGGATCAATGGAGCTCGCGCCTATTGTTGGGTTGGCGGATTGCATCGTGGACTTGGTCGATACAGGAAGCACCTTGGAAGCTAATAATATGGAGCCGCAAGACTTGATTATGCAAATTAGCTCTCGTTTGGTCGTTAACAAAGCCTCCATGAAAATGAAGCACGAGGAAATAAAAGAACTCGTTAAGCAACTTCAAGTCGCCGTAGATAAACGGTGTTAAATAAGGCTTAACAACATGAACATGCGACGATTATTCGCAGATGCACCTGACTTTGATTCTTCGTTAAGCGGCTTGCTGAGCTGGGATGCAGTGCATGACGCGTCGGTTTCACAAACAGTCGCTAAAATTATCGAAAGTATTCGCCAGCAAGGCGACGCAGCGCTTTTTTCGTATACACAAGAATTTGATAAGTGGGCAGTGACAGCTGTCAACGTGCTGGTGCCATCAGAAGATTTAAAGGCAGCGTGGAAGAATTTGCCCCAGGAACAATCCGACGCATTAACGGTCGCGGCACAAAGGCTACGCGATTATGCGCAGCAGCAAAAGCTGGCTTCATGGGAATTTGTAGACGCTAGCGGAAATACACTCGGTCAACGGGTTAATCCATTACAGCGAGTGGGGGTTTATGTGCCAGGAGGCAAGGCGGCTTATCCATCGTCTGTTTTGATGAATGTTATTCCCGCAAAAGTAGCAGGGGTGCCAGAGATTACGATGGTTACACCGACACCTTTAGGAGAAGTGAATCAGCTTGTTTTAGCAGCGGCCTATTTGGCGGGTGTTGATCAGGTCGTGCGGGTCGGTGGGGCTCAAGCTATTGCAGCCCTTGCGTATGGAACTGAGCTCATCTCGGCGGTAGATAAAATTGTAGGCCCAGGAAATGCTTTTGTCGCCGAGGCAAAAAAGCAGGTATTTGGAAAAGTAGGTATAGATATGATCGCGGGCCCGTCTGAGATACTCATTATCTGTGACGGAAAAACCAACCCCGATTGGATTGCGATGGATTTATTTTCGCAAGCTGAACACGATGAGCAAGCACAGGCTATTTTAATATCACCCGATGAGAGCTTTTTAGAGCAGGTCGAAGAGAGTATCGTTAAGTTATTACCTAACATGGAGCGTGCCGAAATCATTCAGAAGTCATTCCAAGCGCGCGGTGCTTTTATTCAAGTTAATGACTTAGATCAGGCGGTTGCTATTGCTAACAAGATCGCACCAGAACACCTTGAGCTTTCAGTTGAAAATCCTGCAGAATTAGTTGAGAAAATTCAACACGCAGGAGCAATCTTTATGGGTCGTTATACACCAGAAGCGCTGGGCGACTATTGCGCAGGGCCTAACCACGTGTTACCGACGGCAGGCACATCAAGGTTTTCATCCCCCTTGGGCGTTTATGATTTCCAAAAACGCAGCAGTTTGATTTTTTGCAGTCAGCAAGGCGCGTCCGATTTAGCAGAGAGCGCTTCGGTGCTAGCGCGTGGGGAAGGCTTGACGGCACACGCGATGTCGGCTGAAATGCGATCTCTCAGAAAGCCTAAAAACTAAGTCTATTAAGGTAGATATTTTGAAACAAACAGAAGAAAATTTGTTGGCACTGTTGCGGCCTGAAGTGCAAGCTATGAACGCTTACCGTGTGCCTGAATCGCTCGGCTTAATTAAGTTGGATGCGATGGAGAATCCGTATGCGTGGCCGGATAAGATGAAGCAAGAGTGGTTGCAGCTGATGTCCGAGGCTGAGCCAAACCGCTACCCAGACCCCGCCGCAAAACAGCTTGTTAGTCAGTTACGAACATCCTTTGGTGTGGATTCTGCGCTCGGCTTAGTGCTGGGTAATGGTTCGGATGAGCTGATTCAGCTCGTTTTAATGGCTTTGTGTGAAGGCTCTGTCGTCATGGCACCCACACCAACATTTGTCATGTATCAGCATGTCGCGCACTCGCTAGGGTTGGTGTTCACTGGCGTGCCGTTACAAAATGATTTTAGCCTTGATGTGACGAGCATGTTAAAAGTCATAGAGCGCGACCGTCCAGCCGTTATTTTCTTGGCGTACCCAAATAACCCGACGGCAAATTTATTTTCTGAGCAAGATGTGGTTCAGATTATAGAGGCAGCTCCAGGCTTGGTTATTGTGGATGAAGCTTATCAACCTTTTGCAAAGAAGAGTTTTTTAGAAGCGGTAATAAAATACCCACAATTGCTCGTGATGCGGACTGTTTCAAAGTTAGGCTTAGCCGGCTTGCGCCTAGGCTATTTGGTTGGCACAAAATCAATGACAGATCAGCTGGAAAAAATTCGGCTACCTTATAATATCAATATTTTTACTCAGTTGACGGCACGTTTTGCCTTTGACCATTCTGAGGTGTTACAGCAACAAGCAGAGCAGCTTTGCGAACAACGCGAACAAATGCTTAAGCGATTGGCTGATTTAAAAGGCTTAAGCGTTTTTCCCAGTGACGCCAATTTTATTTTATTTTCACTTGTGAGTGCAAAAGCCGCTCAAATCTTTGCAGCTTTAAAAGAAGCGGGCGTGTTGGTAAAAAATATGACCGGGGTAGAAGGCTTGCCAGCGCAGTGCTTGCGCGTAACGGTGGGCACAGAAAGCCAAAACAAACTCTTTATGGACGCGCTAGAGAACATCTTAAAAAGCTAAGTCGCGCAATCCACATTGTGCCTTTAGAAAGAGCTGGTTTGCCTTGCTTATTCACGGACAAACAAGCAGAGATAATTTTTCAATATCAGTGATGCGCCAAGGGTAAAAAATTTCTTGTTGCAGCGCACATAAAATCCATTTGTGATATAATTCGCTGGATAATTTTTTCGTAATTTTTACTTGGGCCGACGTTTAAAAACGTTTGGTTTAAGCAGATGGAGATTGGACATGAGTGAGCAAGTTGTAGACAAGCGTAGGCGTCGCCTTTTAACGCTTGCAGCTGCTGCAGTAACTGGGGTTGGTGCTGTTTACGTCGCGGTTCCTTTTTTGTCCTCAATGCAGCCGAGCGCAAGAGCTAAAGCCGCTGGGGTTCCTGTTGAGGCCGATATTTCAAAATTAGAGCCCGGGCAATTAATTCGCGTTGAATGGCGTGGCAAACCCGTTTGGGTTTTAAAGCGTACCGATGGGGCGCTAGCAGAACTTAAAACGACAGAAGACAAATTACGCGACGCAGATTCTAACGAATCGGAGCAGCCTGAATATTGTAAAAACGAAGGTCGTTCAATTAAAAAGGATATATTTGTCGCCGTTGGAATTTGTACTCACCTAGGTTGTTCTCCAACGTTTAGACCAGAAGTTGCTCCTGAAGATTTAGGACCCGAGTGGCGTGGTGGGTTCTTTTGCCCGTGTCATGGTTCTGCGTTTGATTTGGCCGGACGTGTGCATTCCGGCGTACCTGCTCCCTTAAATTTGGTTATACCACCGCATCAATACTTGACCGATTCGCGAATCCTTATCGGTGAAGACGGAGAACAATCAGCATGAGTGACACAATGAAAAACGCGCTTAATTGGATAGACGATCGATTCCCGTTAACGAAAGTCTGGAATGAGCACTTGGCGAAGTATTATGCGCCAAAGAACTTTAACTGGATGTACTACTTTGGCTCGCTGGCGATGTTGGTGTTGGTCAATCAAATTATCACGGGTATCTTTTTAACAATTCACTATAAACCTGACGCTTTGCTGGCTTTTGATTCGGTCGAATACATCATGCGTGATGTTGATTGGGGTTGGCTCATTCGTTATATGCACTCAACAGGGGCATCGGCTTTCTTTATTGTGGTGTATCTACATATGTTTCGTGGCTTAATCTACGGATCATTTAGAAAACCACGTGAATTAGTTTGGACCTTCGGCATGATTATTTACGTGTGCTTAATGGCTGAAGCTTTCATGGGCTATTTATTGCCTTGGGGTCAAATGTCTTACTGGGGTGCTCAGGTTATTGTGTCCTTGTTTGGCGCGATACCGTATGTAGGCGAAGACTTAGCGCTTTGGTTACGAGGTGATTACGTGATCTCAGATGCAACATTAAACCGCTTCTTTGCATTTCACGTGATAGCGATACCTTTAGTGCTCGTTATTTTAGTGTTTATGCATATCGTAGCTTTGCACGCGGTTGGCTCAAACAACCCAGATGGTATTGAAATTAAGAAGCTAAAAGGTGCGGACGGCATCCCGTTAGACGGGATTCCTTTCCACCCTTACTACTCAGTTAAAGATTTAGTCGGTGTCGGGGTGTTCTTGTTTATCTTTGCGCTGATTATTTTTTACATGCCTGAAATGGGCGGTTATTTCTTGGAGCACGCAAACTTTGTACCTGCTGATCCGTTGAAAACGCCAGAACATATCGCGCCTGTTTGGTATTTCACGCCGTTCTATGCGGTTTTAAGGGCTGTGCCAGATAAGTTCCTAGGTGTTGTAGCAATGGCTGGTGCCATTGTCGTGTTGTTTTTACTGCCCTGGTTAGACAAAGGAATCAATAAATCAATTCGCTATAGAGGCCCTCTGTTCAAGAAAGCCATTATTGCGTTTGTCATTAGCTTCGTTATGTTGGGCTATTTCGGTATGCAGCCTGTAACGCCAGTAGGAACCTTCTTTTCAAGGCTGTTCACTTTGGTTTATTTCGCATTCTTTTTATTGATGCCTTATTACACAAGGTTGGATAGAGATAAAGAGCTGCCCGTTCCAGAGAGGGTGACAGACTGATGAGAAAATTAATTTTAATACTCAGTATGTTTGCCGTGTTCCAAGTGCACGCTTCTAGCACAGGGCCTGAGCTACACGCAGCAAAAATAGATATGACAGATAAAGCCTCGTTACAACGCGGTGCGAAGTACTTTGTAAATTATTGTATAAGTTGTCACTCCGCTAAGCAGATGCGCTACTCGCGTGTGGGCCAAGACCTCGGTATTTCAAATGAATTGGTTCAGTCAAACCTCATGTTTAATGGTGAGAATATTTTTGACGGAATGAACGTAGCGATGACGGCGAAAGATGGAGAAAAGTGGTTTGGCGTAAGCCCACCTGATCTATCTTTAATAGCTCGTTCACGCGGCGCTGATTGGTTGTATAGCTACCTGACAAGTTTTTACATTGATGAAGAACGCCCCTTTGGTGTGGACAACTTATTATTTTCGAAAGTAGGGATGCCGCACGTGCTAGCTGACCTTCAAGGTATGCAAAAGATTGTTTATAAAGAAGTTGAAACGGATGAAGGTGGTGTTAAGCAAGTATTTGACCGTTTTGAATTAGTTAAAGCAGGTGTTATGTCTGAAGAGGAATACCAAGTAGCGGTCAACGACCTCGTTGCCTTCATGGTGTATGTGGGTGAACCTGCAAAACTCGAAAGGCAAGCTATGGGTTGGAAAGTGCTGTTATTTATATTGGGTATGACGGCCGTGTTTTATGCATTAAAGAAAGATTACTGGCGAGATATTCACTAAACAAAATTTATATTAAATAGTTTTGGTTTGTATGACAGAGCTCAAAAATTGGAAATAACTATGGAAGATGAAGTAAACAGAAAAGCAATATTGACCTTATATGCTGATCCCACGTGCCACTATAGCCACCGTGCTAGGTTTGTTTTAAGTGAGAAAAGCGCATCAGCTGACGTGGAATATATTAACCCGAGAGAGTTGCCTGAGGATTTACAAGAGTTGAATCCGTATGGAACGTTGCCGATTTTAATTGATCGTGATTTGTCGTTGTTTAACTCCAGAATTATCATGGAGTATTTAGACGAGCGTTTTCCGCATCCGCCGCTTTACCCAGTGGATCCTGTTTCTAGAGCGCGTTCACGCTTGTTAATTCACCGAATTGACCAAGATTGGTACACGTTATTGGATGACGTGATAAACGCAGGTGAAAAGAAAGCAGCGAAAGCGAAGAAGCTTTTACGTGAAAACTTAATAGCAGCCGTGCCCTTGTTTACGGCAAAGTCATATTTCTTGAGTGATGACTTTACCCTCGTTGATGCTGTGTTAGCCCCCTTACTTTGGCGTCTACCTTTGTATGGTATTGAGTTTCCTGCTGAGGCAAAAGTGATAACCACTTATACTGCAAGGGTTACCGCGCGTGAAAACTTCCAAAATAGTTTGAGCGATGCAGAACGCGAAATGATGGAAAGCTATAAGTTATTGTCCGCATAAGGCTTATTTAAATAAGTGTTAGGATGGCGTTTTATTTTGATAATAAAAGGGAACTTTTAGAATAATTTTGTATCTTATCCGTTATTAACCAAATAGGCAGAGAATAAAATGACTGAGGCGAAAAGCACAAAGACGACAGATAAACCAGTATTTTGGGTCGTTGTAATTGCAATAACAATTATTCTTGGCTTGATTCAGTTTGATATTATTAGCGTGCCTTCAGGAAATGAAGTGGTTAAGATGCAGGTGTATATGTCGGGTGAGCCCGCTGATATCACGGCTGTTGCTGAAAAAATTGAACTCGTTGAAGCTGCAGCGTGTAGCGGAAGTGAAGTGGGTATCGAAATTGTAAAGAAGGCGGTCATATCGATGTTGCGATTGAAGGCTGATGAAGTAGACGGCGATGCGATTGTCGATGCAAGTTTCAGTTTTACCCCACATGAATCAATTAATAGTAATTGCCTGTATCCGGTTAGTGCTGTTGGTATGGCCGTTGCGTTACAAGACTAACGACGAGTAATAAAAACAAAAAAAGCAGTCACGGCTTGTGACTGCTTTTTTTTTGCCTATAATTCTTCAAAATTCAGTAATAAATAATTCTTAAGCGAGGCAGGATGGAAGGTTCTCTTATAACGGCACTGAATGCTGCCGCGGACACACACGCTAACGAACAAGCGCTTATCGATGGTGATAAACATTGGACGTTTTTAAAATTAAAAAATAAGTCCGATAGCTTCGCAGCGGGATTGCACGCCAAAGGGGTTAAAAAAGGCCATCGTATCGCTTTGTATTGCATTAATGGCGCTGATTTTGCCGCATCTTATATGGGTATCATTAAGGCGGGTGCCGTGGTTGTGCCGGTTAACTTATTACAAAAACCATCTGAAATTCAATTTATATTGAATGACGCGGGTATCTCGGGGTTTATACATCACGCTCTATTCGAAGCTAACGTCAATGAGATAAGGCAGTCATTGCCAAAGCTGTTGGTCGATATTTGTATAGCGTCAGAAGCCGAGAACAACGTACAAACGTTTTTGGATAACACCTTAGATGCGCCAGTGATTGAGATAAACCCCAAGGAAGATTTAGCGGCTATTTTGTATACCTCGGGTACCACGGCTCACCCAAAAGGGGCGATGCTAACGCACAATAATTTGTACTCAAATACGCACAGTGTTTTTAAGGCGATGAAGTGGAAAGCGGGTAAAGACATTATTACGCTCGTGCTCCCCATGTTCCACGCGTTTGCCGCGACCGTTGGCATGTTAACGCCGTTAATTCACGGCTGCTGTATTTTGTCATTAGCAAAGTTTGACCCGGCTAGTTTACCCGATGCTATTGAACGAAATAAGGCGACCATCTTTTTGGGTGTGCCGAGTATGTACAACGCCTTATTAAATATCAAAGAAGAAAAAGTGTCCGCCTTCGGTTCAATTAAATACGGTATATCGGGCGGCGCTTCGATGCCCGTTGATGTAATGAGGCGATTCGAAGAAAAATTTTGCATGCCTATTTATGAGGGCGATGGGCCGACGGAGTGTTCTCCAGTAACGAGCGTTAACCCTATTGATGGCGAAAGAAAAGTGGGCACCATAGGCTTGCCCGTGCCGGGTGTTCAAATGCGTATCTTAGATGAGCAAGGAAGTGAGCTAGCGACAGGTGAAATAGGAGAGATAGCCGTTCGTGGACCCAATGTCATGAAGGGTTATTGGAATTTACCTGAGGCAACGGAAGAATCATTTATCGATAATTGGTTTTTAACAGGTGATCTGGGAAATGTGGACGAAGACGGTTATTTCAGTATTCTTGACCGCAAAAAAGACATGGTGATTGTTAACGGGATGAATGTCTATCCGCGCATTATTGAAGAGGTGCTGTATCAATTTGAGCCTATTCTAGAAGCTGCGGTAATCGGCGAAATAGATGAACGACACGGTGAAATCCCCGTCGCCTATGTCGCCATAAAAGAAGGCTTTGAAACGAGTGCGGCTGATATACGACGTTGGTGTAGAGAACGTTTAGGCAGTTATGAAGTACCTCGTCGGGTTAATATTATTGATGCCTTACCCAAAAACGCAGCAGGTAAAATTGTAAAACGCGTATTGCGCAAGCACGGCGAAATAGAAAGAGGCATTCAATAACGGTATGGAGTTAGAAGTGGTTGATAAGGACTATTGGCAAACAATAGATGTTTTTAGTGTGTGGCAGACCGCCTTCCTTATGTGTAATGCAGAGCCCTGGGATGAACCTATTTCAGCTAATAGAATGCCGCCCGCAAAGGTCGAAAAACTCAGGACGATATTGCTCAATAACGTTGCCCATTTTGAAACAGGTGAATTGTTTACGTCGGGTGGTTGGTCGTGCAAGTCACAACGCCCAGCGCAATTGTCGGGTGACTACTTTAGTCGCTCAATGCTTCTAGTGTGGGCGAAAGACTATTTCTCAATGACAAGCTTGCCGGAATTTTTAGACAATAGTTAAAAGCTTATTACGGTAGCTCAAGTTTAACGGCTTGTTTTCTAGCGCGCTTATTTTCGAGCATCACGGGAGCGCACTGGTGCTCATCGTTATAAATCACTAAGCATTCAAGGCATTGAATACACTCGTTGTAATCGACCTCTCCGGCTCTCGGAATAGCCTTGATTTCACAACGAACATGACACACTTGGCAAGGCTTGCCACAGTCAGTACGGCGATCTAGCCATTCGAATAGATGGAAACGACCCAATATCGCTAAGCCAGCACCGAGGGGGCAAACATAACGACAGTAGAACTTATGAATAAACATGCCGATGGCGAGCAGTCCGACGGCAAAGGCTACAAAGTACCACTCACGGTCAAACACGAGTGTAATACTGGTTTTGAATGGCTCAATTTCTGATGCGGTTTGTGCCAAGCCCAAATCGTAAAAACAAAGCGCGGATAGTGCAACGACAATCACATATTTCAATTTTTGTAAGACTCGATGAAGCGGCTCTTTGATGCGAATTTGTGGAAATCTAAGTACCTTTCCTACCCATGCGAACATTTCTTGAAGTGCACCAAACGGGCATAACCAGCCACAGAACAGGCCGCGCCCCCATATAAATAAGGTCACGAAGGTATAGAGCCAAATTATAAATAAGACAGGATCGAGCAAGTACACGTCAAATTTAAAACCGTCACGCAGGGATAGTAAAACGGTATAGATGTTCACCACCGACAACTGCCCTTGCGCATAAAAACCAATAAAGAAGACGGTAAAGAACATGAAGACCCAACGCCCGTATTTAACGACTTTAGGATATGAAGATAATGCGCGCTGTTTAATAAAAATAAGGGTGAGTAAGGTTAATGAAATGACGGTAATGGTTATTTCTAGCACCCGAGATTTCCACAAACGTTTCCAAATAGGGATGCGTTTTTCTTCAACTATTCTCGGTTTATAAAACAATTCAGCAGGCAATTGGTGCGAGCTACCCAGGGTGACATTCTCGCCAAGCAAATGGTTTTGTCGTAGATCGTAATTCAGTTTAATGTCGAGTTTTGTCGCGGGGTCAAAGCCGGCATTGCCTTTAATCTTTACCAGTCTAAAGTTGTCTAAATCCGGAATACTCTTTGGTAAGTTTTTATCATAGAAACGGTAGAAAGCCATGTCCCGTATAAGCAGAGGCAACTCGTTTTGGTATAACGAAACCCGTGTAGGGATTTTACCGGGCCTAAAGTCATCTTCCAAAAAACTGTAAGGCCCACGCGACATAATGCCGACTATATTTTCACCCGGTTTAATGGTTTCCATTAAACGCGCGTAATCCTCTTCACCGAGTAGGTTTTTGCCCACCATCGGTGAATTCAAATAGGCGTAATACACTTCGGTAACTATTTCTAGCTCAGGGTCTTCAAAACCGTAATCAGGGTAATCGGTCAGCTGTCTATCGACAGCGGTTTCTAATGCCTCACGGGTTACAACCCAGTGGCCGACCAACTTCTTGTCCAATAATTCATCCCAATCGAGTTGCTCGTACACGTCCATTTTTGGTAATGACGCTGCTGCTTGAACAAACTTACCCAATACTTTACGCGCTACCTCTAAGGCGGCCGTTAACAAAGTATCGTTGGCCGCAATGACCGACACGGTCGCCTTGGTAACGCCATCAAAAATCAAGCTGCCTTCACCGGCTGATGAAACTGAGCGAGAACGGCTACTGTCGACAATTATGCGATCAGCAACACTGTGCCCTGGGTATTGAGCGAGAAACTCTTCGAGTGCCTCAGGCCCTAACCCGTGCATAAAAATGGGTTCGTGTTGAAACAGCACACGCACACCCATAATCTGGCCATCGTTATCAATACCAATTAATAAGTTGATGATGTCGCCGGCAAAACCTTGTATACGGATGAAATCTTGGCTCTCAAATGCGTAGCCCACTTGCTGAAAAGCAACGTAAATAGGCCATACCTTTTGCTTAGGATCCTTAGCCTCGATACGAGTAGATTCTGGAAAAACCTCTCTAATTAAACGTTCAGCTTTTTTGTCGACAATGGGGTTATCAGAAAATGGGTTGGTGCCCTTGCCTGATTTTTCTTCAGAAAAACCCAATGGGGCGTAACAGAACACACAGCATAAAATGATTCTTATTATTTTTTTGTACATGGTACTAAGCGTTTTCGGTGGCCTGTTATTCAAGAAGGTATAATAACAAATTACGTTAATCATTTTTGAGTAAGAAACGGTATGAGTAATCAAGATTTTAAGCATAAACTTTCAGTGCCTGTTCGTTGGGGCGATGCGGATGTTTATGGTCACATTAATAATGTTGAATTTGTGCGCTATGTTGAATCAGGCCGAGTGGCTTACTGTGAAGAGGTATTAGGGTTAGAGTTAGTAACAGGCATGGATATGGGTTGGGTGTTGGCCGATATACAGTGCAGTTACCTTCAACAAGTACATTATCCCGCGCATTTGGAGGTTCATACACGTATTAGCAAGGTGGGGAATAAAAGTGCGACCATATTGGCTGAAATTTACCAAGAAGGCAGAGACAGCCCAGTTTTAACAAGCGAAGCTGTCATGGTTTGGGTCAATCTTAAACAACAAATGAGTGAGTCGGTCCCAGACGTTCAAAAAGAAAAAATTTCTGCCTTCGAAAAATCTGTTGAAGGGCTAAAGTCGTAATGCCTAAAAAAACATTGCTTTCATGGAGTAGCGGTAAAGATAGTGCTTGGACGCTATACCAATTACAGCAAGACGATGACATTGAATTAGTTGGTTTAGTGACGACAGTTAATGAAACGCACCAACGCGTTGCCATGCATGCTGTTCGTGTGGAACTGTTAAAACAACAAGCGCAGGCAGCCGGTTTGCCGCTGCATACCATTAATATTCCTCACCCATGTACGAACGAGATTTATAACCAAGCGATGAATAATTTTTTTGATAGCATTAAAGGGAAAGGGATTACGCATATGGCGTTTGGTGATTTGTATTTAGAGGATATTCGTCAATATCGAATAGATAACCTAAAGCCCACGGGCTTAGAACCGTTATTCCCACTCTGGTTAAAAGCCACTAAGCAACTCGCACAAGCGATGTTAGCAGGCGGTCTAAAAACACGCATTACCTGTGTTGACCCGAAGCAAATACCCATGAGTTTTTGCGGTCGTGAATTTGATCAGCAGTTCCTCGATGACTTACCAGAAGGCGTAGACCCCTGTGGTGAAAATGGCGAATTTCACAGCTTTGCCTATGCGGGACCAATGTTTAAACACGAAATAAAAATCACCTCAGGCGAAGTGGTTGAGCGTGATGGATTTGTTTTTGCTGATTTAATACTGGAAGTCTCGCCAGAAGGCACATCAGCGTGAAGCACTTAAAATTTGATAACCAATTTGTACAGCAATTACCTGCCGATAGCATAACGGAGAATTACCCACGCCAAGTTCAAGGGGCGTGTTTTTCATGGGTAACGCCAAAACACATGCAAGCACCCGCGATGGTGGCTTATTCAAAAGAAGCGGCGGCCTTACTTGATAGTCAGGAACAAGATTGCCAATCAGAATCATTCATTCAAGTGTTTGCAGGCAACCAACAACTGGATGGCATGCAGTCCTACGCCACCAGTTATGGCGGGCATCAGTTCGGTAACTGGGCGGGGCAGCTGGGTGATGGTCGTGCCATTAACCTCGGTGAAATTACAAATAAGCAGGGCGAACGTTGGGCAATACAACTTAAAGGCGCAGGGCCAACGCCGTATTCAAGAACAGCCGATGGTTTGGCAGTGCTTCGATCATCTATCCGAGAGTTCCTATGCAGTGAAGCGATGGTTCACCTTGGCGTACCTACTACACGGGCCTTGAGTGTTTTAACCACGGGCGAGCAGCTAGTGCGGGATGTGATGTACGATGGCAACCCAGCGCCAGAGCCAGGCGCTGTGGTGTGTCGATTAGCACCATCGTTTACTCGCTTCGGGCACTTTCAATATTACGCGCAACAAAACGTAGAATTACTCAAACAGTTTGTCGATTACACGATAAAAATGGACTTTCCACATCTGCCTGAGCTGAATAAAGAAACCTATATCAAATGGTTTGAAGAGGTCTGTACCTCAACCTGCGCCATGATCGTGGAATGGATGCGCGTGGGTTTTGTACACGGCGTAATGAACACCGACAATATGTCTATACTTGGGCTGACTATCGACTATGGCCCCTATGGCTGGCTAGAACCTTACGACCCAAACTGGACGCCGAATACCACCGATGCACAACACCATCGCTATGCCTTTGGACAACAAGCACAAATTGGGCACTGGAACTTGTATCAGCTAGCGAATGCTATTTATCCGCTTATTGATGAAGTTGAGCCATTAGAAAAAGCGCTGAATGAGTACGCCGGTCGCTATGGCAAACAGTGGCTATTGATGATGACAAAGAAACTGGGTTTCTCAAGCGTCAATAAAGAGACTGATTCTGATTTGGTTAAACAGCTTTTAACATTTCTCGGACAGCAAGAAATCGATATGACGATTTTCTATAGGCGTTTAGCCAACGTATCGAGCAAGGATGACACGCTGGATATTGAAACGGCAATCAAACAGCTAAGCCCTGCCTTTTATTCAGATGAATTGTCGGCGAATACAAAAAAGGCATTAACAGATTGGTTGGAAGTTTATTGGCAACGCCGTCAGCAAGATTCTATTACTGCGGAACAACGTATCGTGTTGATGAATAAGGTCAACCCAAAGTACGTATTGCGTAATTACCTAGCGCAGCAAGCGATAGAGAAATCTGAGCAGGGTGATCACAGTATGGTGAATGAGCTATTAGACGTGTTAAGACATCCTTATGATGAACAGCCGGATAAGGAGCACTTAAACCAAAAAAGGCCGGAGTGGGCGAAGTTGAAGGTGGGGTGTTCTATGTTGTCGTGTAGTTCATAACGCTTTGCTAACCGCACCGTTGTTTGGGTGAGCTTTTTTATGAGTTTTTTCCAAGACTGGGGCTACCACCTTGGTATGGTTTATAAGCATTGCCGTACTGTTTTTACCCCATGACTTAATATTTGACGCAGGAATCCCAATTTTTTTAGCTTTAATTTTGATCTTCTTTGCTCTTCTAGTCATCTCTTTTATAACTCTCTGGGCATCAGGGTTAGAAAGCTCTTTTTTTAGAAGTATTTCAGCTTCAGAATCACCTTTCAAAGTTTTATAGCAGAGTTTCTTGATTCGCCTGCAATAAGACTTTCTATTGCTATTCTCGGTTGTTACATCTTTATTCACTATGGTTAAAAACAACAGTGCTTGGGATGAGAATTTAGCTTAAAAAGTTGACTTTTAACCACAGTCACTTGCTAGACGGAGCGCGAAGCGGCGCAGTCTCACAAAGACAATGGTTAGTGTCGGCTGCCGTTAGATCGGAATGCTCGCGACAGCGAGCGTTCCGATCTAACTAGTGATTAAGAGGAATAAAATAACCCTATCTAAGTTAACACTAGCATACTTAATAAAAGGTATAGGTTTAATAAGGCAACACTGCCGTGAGGACGTTCATTTCTTTTGTGTGCTGGCAACGCAAAAAATGAACAAAGAAAAATCAAGTACACTATATGGTGCCCAGTAAAGCACTCTCTAAGTCTTTATATCTAAACTGATAACTTAGACTTAAAGCTTTTACAGGCAATATTTTCTTCCCTGCCAGCAACAACTCTTCACCCATTTGTCCCATTAATAGCTTTATTACAAACGCTGGCATGGGGAAAATAGTCGGGCGTTTGAGTACCTTACCTAAAGTTTTGGTAAAGGTTTGATTAGTTACAGGGCTAGGCGATGTGCTGTTAATGGGGCCGTTTACATCATCGTGCTGTATGCAGTGCAAAATAATACCCACTAAATCATCTAGATGAATCCAAGGCATCCAATGGGTACCTTTGCCCATTCTTCCTCCTAGGCCTAATTTAAAAGGTAGCAGCATTTTGCTTAATGCGCCGCCACCTTTGCCCAGCACGATGCCGGTACGCAAAAGGCACGTTCGAATGCCGAGTGTTTGTGCTTGCAAGGCAATGGTTTCCCACCGTTGGCAGAGTTGGCTGGAAAAACTATCGTCCCCCTCTGCGGATTCATCTATAGCATCATCTGTTTCGCCAACGCCATAATAACCAATGGCAGAACCACTAATAAACACGCCGGGTTTGTGTTTGGTCGCTTTAAAGTAGTTAATCAGTTTTTGTGTGGTGTCTAGCCGACTGCTCAAAATACGTTGCTTTTGTTTATCGCTCCACCGCTTATCTGCAATGGGTTCGCCTGCTAGATTAATCACAACATCAAAAGCGGCATCATTCGCTAGTTGTTCAAGTTCATTAATACCGTATAGGGGTGCTTTTAGCGGTTTAGGGCGACGGGTCAGCACCGTAATGTTATGTTTATTTTCCAATAGACGAGAACACAGAGCAGAACCAATAAAACCCGTTCCACCGGTTATTAAAACGCTCATCTCTTTATTCGCAAGTTCACTAGATGCCTGCATTACGATCTCCGGTTACCAACGTTTTCTGTCGTATTTAATATACACCCTAGAAGAAAGGTGTGTATTTGGCATGGGTTAAACTGCTTTATTTAAGCGGGCTTCAAATTCAAATGTCATTGTTATCGTTGACAAAAGATCGCGTATTTCAATATGAATTTTGTCGACTATGGCTTTTATGAATCGCTAGACTTGTTACAATACGATTTTTTAAGAGGGGTGAAAACCGCTGATGGCAGGGAGTAGCAACTGAGCATGTTAAGCCTTTGTAAGTGGTGCACTTAATTATGCGAATCTAGGAGTCATAAAGCTTTTGTTTAAATTAGAATTCTTTCACCCACGTTTTTGGCCAAGTTGGTTGCTTTTCGGTTTCTTGGCGCTTCTTGCGCGACTACCTCTTTCCTTAGCCACTCGAATTGGTGCTGGAATAGGCTGGTTAATTTCTAAAATTGCTGGAAAACGTTACGAAGCTGCTCGAATTAATATTGAGCTGTGCTTCCCAGAACTCAATCGTTTAGAACAAGATGAGCTTTTGCGCGAACACTTTCGCTTTTTAGGTGTTGCCGCAATAGAAACAGGGCTTTGCTGGTTTTCACCTAAGGATAGGTTGCAGAAATTACTTAAAGAAATAGAAGGTGAGGAATATCTTATTCAAGCGCTGGAAGCTGGGCGGGGTGTGATTTTACTTAGTTGTCACTTTACTCACCTAGAAATAGGGGGGTCGTTGCTAGCAAGTAAGCATCCTGTTGCTGCGGTTTATGAGCCGATTAAGAGAAACTCTTTGTTTGAGGCAGTAATGTTGAGGTCTCGCAACGTCAACACTAACAATCGTACGGTTGATCGTACCAATACACGGGGAATGCTTCGAGTGCTTCGTGATAACTTACCACTTTGGTACGCACCTGATCAAAATTACAGGGGAAAGTTCTCCGTATTCGCACCATTTTTCGGCATTCAAGCCTCAACAAATATTGCAACAAGCCGGCTAGCTAAAATCAGCAAAGCGCCAGTGTTACCTTTCTTTCAGGAACGTTTAAAAGATGGGAGTGGTTACCGAGTGATTATTAAACCGCCACTTGAAGGGTTTCCAAGTGGGAGTCAAAGGGATGATGCTAAGCATATCAACGCGATTTTTGAAGAAGAAATTCGTAGAAGGCCTGCTGAATACCTCTGGATACATCGCCGCTTTAAAAGTCGGCCCGAGGGCGAGGATCCAATTTATCCAAAGAAGTAATGCACGTCGATTTTTGTTAAAATACCCTTACCGGCACTGGATTTACGTTCCAGCCAGCTAATAAAGGAAAACCATGCAAGATCAAGAATACGTTGTTTGTGCGTTCTACCATTTTGTCCGTTTGGACGACCACACCTCTCTAAAACAACCCTTGCTGAAGTTAATGAACCACTACGGTATTCGTGGCACGTTGCTCTTAGCAGCGGAAGGCATTAATGGCACGATAGCGGGTAAACGAAAAGCTATTGACCATTTGTTGCAATGGTTAAGAAATAAAGACGAATTCCAAAATTTAGTGCATAAAGAATCTTATGTGGGGGCGCAGCCGTTTAACCGCACCAAGGTTAAATTGAAGAAAGAAATCGTTACGATGGGCGTGGAAGATATCGATCCAAATCATATTGTTGGAACCTACGTTAAGCCGAAAGATTGGAATGAGTTAATCACAGACCCTGATGTGTTGCTCGTTGATACACGCAATGACTACGAAGTAGCCATCGGTACATTTAAAGGCGCATTAAATCCTGAGACAGAAACCTTTCGTGAGTTTCCTGGCTACGTTAAAGAAAATTTAGAAACAACAAAACACAAAAAAATAGCAATGTTTTGCACGGGCGGTATTCGTTGTGAAAAATCGACGGCGTACTTAAAACAACAAGGTTTTGATGAGGTGTATCACCTAGAGGGCGGTATTTTGAAATACTTAGAAGAAGTGCCTGAAAGTGAAACCGAGTGGGAAGGTGAGTGCTTTGTGTTTGATAATCGCGTGTCGGTTGATCACAATTTAGATAAAGGTCATTACGACCAGTGTTACGGTTGCCGAATGCCAATTACCGAACAAGATAAATTACACGCGCATTATCAGCAAGGTATCAGTTGTCACCATTGTTTTGATAAAACCGATGACGAGCAAAAGGCTCGTTATATTGAGCGGCAACATCAAATTGAACTGGCTAAACAACGCGGCGAAGAACATCTTGGCGGCGAAATGAAAGAGCTTATTGAACAACACCGCAAAGAAAAAACGAATAAGAAACGCGCAGATCAGGAAAAGGCTGGCGTTTAATAGATGCTAATAGCAAATGATAAAGACCCGCTCGGTTCAGCTTTTTTAGATTACCAAAACGACGGTGCTGCGCCTTTAATTACGGTTCAGTTTGATGTTGCAGAAGACGATACGATTGACCCCGCGTACTTTTTTAGAAATTACGAACAGTGTCCAAAGTTGGAACAACTGGCCTTAGATGAATGTAGAGGGCGCGTATTAGATGTTGGCGCAGGAGCAGGCTCGCATAGTTTATATCTTCAACAACAAGGCTTGGATGTTTCGCCTATCGATATTTCACCCTTGTCTGTAGAGGTGATGAAATCACGGGGTTTAGAACAAACTCAACAAGTCGACTTTTACGATATTTCAAAAGGCGGTTTTGATACCTTGCTTTTGTTGATGAATGGGGTTGGTCTTGTAGGACAGTTAGATAACTTCGAGCATTTTTTTACACACGCCAAAACCTTGCTTAATGATGGTGGTCAAATCTTGCTGGATAGTTCTGACCTTATCTATCTTTTCGAACAAGAAGACGGCGCGTTCGTGATTGATTTAAACGAAAAGTATCACGGGGAAGTGAAGTTCGAGATAAGCTATAAAGAGATTAAGTGCGAACCGTTTGATTGGCTATACGTTTCGCAAGAGTTATTGATAGACGCGGCACGAGAGCACGGTTTTGATTGTGAGATTTTGATGGAAGGCCCGCACTATGATTATTTGGCTAGATTGAGTTGTATGATTAAAAAACCGCACTAAAACGGGTAAACTGAGACGCACCTTTAGTTGCAACTAAAGGCTTTATGTTACAGATCGATGGAGTGATGGCTTTTTTCTTTATTAAGAAAACAAAACCGATAACAAGTGAGAGCGTAACATAACTCATTAAAGTAATAACTCGAACAGTCATCAGGGACTCGCAGCCCGTATAGCAAGTAGGAGTAATACTACCATGAATAATCAAGAAATAAACGTAGG
>LWTN01000241.1 GCA_002101225.1 Cycloclasticus sp. symbiont of Poecilosclerida sp. M
GTAAACCTTTATCAGAAGAGGAGCAAACCCGTAACAAAGTGATTGCGCTCACCCGAGCAGGTGGTGAGCGTCCTTTTGCCATGTACAAGAGACATTATGGGCTTGGCAGAACACGGTTTATGGGGCTGGCTAAAAATGCGACAGCTTATGGTCTGGCTGCGATGGCAGCAAATATTCGCAAAGGGGCTAAGTTTTTAATGCTCTACGGCATACCAGAGCCAAGTTATGCGGGATAAATAGGTCAAAAATCAGTGTTAAGCACTGAAAACAGGAATAAAATTGATTTAATGTATTAAATGACCTAAAGAACAGTGTAATTGACGAAAAAATAGGGGAAGCCTAATGAATATGGATAAAGTTGTTGGTTGTGCTGAGGTCTCACACATTTAAAAAATAATTACTTAATAACCAAAGCTGGGCGCGCTGTGGTTACAATTGTTCAATCATATAAGGCAAAAGGGTGTCATGAATATATTTAAAAGAAATAACGAGCAACCCAAGGCGGAAAACTGGGAGCAATCGGTATTAGAGAAAGTCGCCATGGCGTCTGTGCTAGAACAAAAGCGCGCGCGACGTTGGAGTGTTTTTTTTAAGTTGCTATTGGTGACGTATATTATTGGTATCAGCGCCTTAGCGTATTCACCTTCAAGGGGAGGGTACGCTTCAACAGGTGGCTCACATACGGCTGTCGTCGATATTAAAGGCATTATCATGTCAGGTGCTGAAGCCGACGCTGAGACAATTATTGATAGCTTGCACAATGCCGTTGCTGACCCTAACACCAAAGGCGTTATCCTTCGTTTAAATACACCTGGCGGTAGCCCAGTCCAATCTAGCTATGTATATAAAGCTATTCTAGATATTAAGGAAGAATACCCCGATTTACCTATTCACGCAGTTGTCGAAGATTTATGCGCCTCTGGTGGCTACTACATTGCTGCTGCGGCAGATAAAATCTTCGTAAACGAATCTAGCATCATAGGTTCTATTGGCGTGGTAATGAATGGTTTCGGCTTTACAGAAGTAATGAAAAATATGGGTGTTGAGCGTCGTTTATACACAGCCGGTTCCCACAAAGGGTTTCTCGACCCATTCTCAAAAGTAAACCCAGATGAGGCGGCTCACGTCCAAACTTTGCTCAACACAATACATCAAGAGTTCATTCAGTCAGTAAAGCAGGGCAGGGGCAAGCGTTTAAAAGACCACCCTGATTTATTTAGCGGTTTGGTATGGGCAGGCGGTGAAGGTATAAAACTCGGCCTAGCAGATGGTATTGGAAATGTGAAGTCGGTTGCTGCACTTGAAATTGGTGCGAAAAATTTGGTTGATTTCACCACCGAAAAACCTTTATTAGAACGTATTGCAAAAAGTATGGGTGCTGCGATGGCAGAATTTACCCACCGTTTGTCTTTAATGGATTCAATGAGAATTAACTGAATATTTTGTTAAAATTTATTCAGCTAGAGTTCATACAATTCCTTTAGACTGACAGCTAACAAACCAGCGTATTATTCTATGTTTAAACTTAAAACACTTACTCTTTTGCTCAGCTTAATAGCTTTTGCGCCGCAAAGTTTTGCTCATCGATTGCCCATGATGTTTGCCGAAGCGGCCTATATAAATCTCGATCAAGCTGTGCACCGCGTTAAGCAAAAGCACCCTGCTAAAGTTCTTGGCGCTAAAACTGTTCAAATTAAAGGCGAGGCGGTTCACGTGGTTAAGATTTTGACCAAAGCGGGGAGGGTTAAAAAAATACGTGTTCACTCATCCCCCAAAAAACATCCGTAGGATTAGCTATGCGTGTACTTGTTGTTGAAGACGACGAAGCTTTACAAAAGCAACTGGTAGAGACCCTATCCGATAGAGGTTATGCGGTGGATGCTGCTGATAATGGACGAGATGCTCTGTATTACGGCGAAGAATACCCCATCGATATAGCCATTATCGATCTAGGCCTACCCGATTTCTCCGGGCTAGAGGTCATCAAAAAGCTACGTGCGAAAGATATCAACTTCCCCGTCCTTATTCTTACCGCCAGAACGCGTTGGGAAGAAAAGGTAGAAGGCCTAGAAGCTGGGGCCGACGATTATTTGGAAAAACCATTTCACATGCCCGAATTACTCGCGCGATTAAACGCGCTTGTTAGGCGCTCAGCGGGTCTTGCAACGCCCGAAATTTGTTGCGGACCGATTCGCTTGGACACGAATGCACAGCAAGTTCATGTTGATGATGCCGCCATCGAACTGACTGCATACGAATACAAGATGCTTGAATACATGATGCTGCACACAGGTCGCGTTATATCTAAAACCGAACTCACCGACCACGTTTATGATCAAGACTTTGACCGCGACAGCAATGTTATTGAGGTATTTATTGGCCGCTTAAGGAAAAAGTTGGATCCATCGGGCCAATTAAAACCAATCGAAACATCAAGGGGAAGAGGCTATCGATTTTCTATCCCCACTAAAAGCTAAATAAAAACCACTTCATGAAACGCAGCATTCATTTCAGACTGCTCGTCTCAGCTAGCCTCGTGCTGTTCTTTTTCTTAAGTATCGCTGGCGTTATTATTGATATGGCATATAAACAAGGTGCAGAGGGCGCGCTTCAGCAACGGTTACAAATTCGCTTATATTCAATCTTAGGCACAGCTGAGCTAAGCAAAAACAACCAACTCATGCTGCCTAACGGTCTATCTGAACCCGCATTTTCACAAACCGGTTCGGGACTACACGCTTATATTTTTAAAAAAAATGGCGAGCTCGTCTGGCGAAGCTCATCTTCAGTAGGCTATCCACTTAAACCCATTGGCAGCTTGGTCGCCGGTGAAAGGGAATTCCGTGAACATCAAGACGGCGACTCCTCTTTTATGGAACTATACTACGAAGCGGTGCTGGAAAATAAATTCGGAAATACAGAGCCTTTTGAGTTTGCTATCGTAGAATCAACCGATGAAGTAAACAGCCAACTTACCGCCTTTCGTTCTGTGCTGTGGCAATGGCTCGGTGGTATCGGCTTGCTCCTTATCATCATCCAATATTTCGTACTGCGCCACAGCCTAAAACCACTTAGACATATCGTTGCTGACCTTGAAAAAATACAACACGGGGAACGCCAAAAGCTGGGAACGCACTACAGCGATGAGTTAAAAGATATCGCCAACACCTTAAATCGGCTGATTGATAATGAACGCACTCACCTTAAGCGCTATCGAAATACGCTGGCCGACTTAGCGCATAGTTTAAAAACGCCGCTGTCTGTTTTAACCGGATTACACCAACAAACCAGCCTAAAGCCCGATGACATTAAGACGCTTGAGCAGCAAACATCAATGATGCGCCAACTCGTTGATTATCAATTACAACGTGCTGCGGCGAAAGGTCATCAAACACTCACGATCGCCTTACATATAGCCCCTATTTTCGTCCAACTTACTGATTCGTTGAATAAGGTTTACGTCGACAAACAGCTTAATGTTGTATTGGATTTGGACGAAAACATTAAGTTTTATGCAGAAAAGGGTGATCTCTTTGAGTTGCTAGGCAACCTTCTCGATAACGCCTATAAATGGGCGAACAAACAAGTCCATATCGGCTTATCTGCCAGCTCATCAACAGAGTCAACGGGCGTCCGTATCACCATCGAAGATGACGGCCCCGGTATCAGTAAAAACGAATTATCAGAAGTTCTAAAACGCGGCATTCGCGCTGATGAAACGACCAAAGGCCACGGAATAGGGTTGGCGGTCGTCAATGAACTGGTATCGCTCTACAAAGGCAGCATGACCGCTGAAATAAGCCCATTAGGCGGGCATAAATGGCTCATCGCGCTTCCAGGACAGGTTGAGCACGGCTAGTATTTAGTCCGCAACGGGGACGACTTTAACCCATATAGCGTTTTTTTCTCTGCGCGAACTGCGCCTAGAATCAAGAATTTCTAACGACTGACTGCTCGATGCTTCATCAATACCACCCAGCTCCATCCATTGGTTTAATTTCCCCCGAATGGTGCTGCTGGCGCTTGAGTGTCGAGCACTTAAACCACCTTCGGCATCTTCTGAAAAGGGCTCATCAGCCCAGCGAGAAATATTTAATACCACGCTGTTGCGAATTAGCGTTACATAAAAACCTTTAGTCGCATCGCGGTATTGTGTTGTTCGTACGCTGTGGTGGTAACTCCCATCGTCATAGTGCTCAATGGTGTCTATGGGTTACTGCACCCCCGTTGCAATAAAGGCGGGGCTGCCTTCAAGCACGCGAATTTTTTGAACGCCTTTTTCGTTTTGCTGCACGTAATCGTCAAACACATTAACCTGTGCATTTAGGCTGCTTTTATTGCCCGCTCCAACTCCAATACGCGCAACGCCATTCGTCTCGTAGCCTTTATCTCTTGAAACAACACGAGCATCACGGCTAACCAGAATCATCAATTGGCGCGCGGGTTGATGAAGGCTTTGTATAACGGGAAGCAGGCTGGCCAAGGTTTCTTCACTGGCATGGATAATTAATTCACCATGACCTGCAATAACCGTTTCACCGGGTTGCAATAAGGGTTCGATTTTAAATATAACGTCCTGCGGACTGTTGTGCGATAAGGGAACGAATTGCAAAGCAGCCTGTGCAAACGGAGCGCAAACGAGCAACACTATAAGTAGATAGCGCCTCATAACAACATACTCCGTAGGTTTGAATCCGACGCGCTCAGCTCCCAAGACTCATGGAAAAACTTTAAAAACTCCGCAGTTTTTTGCGCGTTATCGAAGCAGCAATGGGCTTCCACGTGCCCTGTGCTAGGGCGATGAAAATAGCCGTTTTTGTCGATACAAACAAATTCGTCACCGCGCTTGGGTATCTCAGAGTTGATAATTTTTATGGCAATACGACTAGAACAACGTTGCGAAAGCTTAAGCAACTGATGGTCAACTTTATGCAGCTGACTAGCTTCATCTACTAGAATATCGATTTTGTTTTGCGGACGTCTTAAAGCAAACTCTTGACAAATATCCAGCATTCTATTGGTATTGAAAATACGCGGCGTCAAACTGGGACTATAGATATAAACTGTTAGCTTTGCGATTCGGATTAACTCAGCAATCGTTTCACTACTTTCCTGCAAAGAAGTCGTTGTTACAACTTCTGTTGATTTTTCCGCCGTAGCTTTTTCAGTTGCTTCTTTTGGCATTGCTTAAAGGTAAAACACAGGCTGACACAACAACAGTAAATCAACACTGCCTTATAAAGGCAAGCCTAATAGTCGTTGATATCTTTCGCTAATTTTTCCGCGCAACCTAAGTAACTCGCTGGTGTTAGTTGCAAAATCTCTTGTTTAGCATCATTTGGAATGTCCAAGGTTTCTATAAACGCTTGCATTGAAGCTTGATCAATCCCACGACCACGCGTGAGCTCTTTTAACTTCTCATACGGCTTCTCAATACCGTAGCGACGCATCACCGTTTGAATAGGCTCTGCCAACACTTCCCAATTAGCGTCTAAATCGGCCAGTAGTTTTTCTTCGTTAATTTCTAGCTTAGAAATACCTTTTTGTAGCGATTTAAACGCAATCAAACTATGCGCCAAACACGTACCTAAGTTCCGTAATACGGTGGAATCTGTTAAATCGCGCTGCCATCTTGAAATAGGCAGTTTTTCGGCAAAGTGGTGCATCAGCGCATTCGCAATACCTAAATTACCTTCCGCGTTCTCAAAATCAATCGGGTTCACCTTATGCGGCATCGTAGACGAGCCAATTTCGCCCGCGATGGTTTTTTGCTTAAAGTAACCAACCGAAATATAGCCCCAAATGTCGCGTGAGAAATCAATCAGAATGGTATTGGCACGCGATAACACGTGGTAATACTCAGCCACGTAATCGTGTGGCTCAATTTGCGTCGTATACGGGTTAAAAGTCAGCCCTAAAGATTCTACAAACTGTTCTGCAAACGTGGGCCAATCAACGCCTGGGTAGGCGCTATAGTGTGCGTTATAGTTACCCACCGCGCCGTTAATCTTGCCTAACACGTCAACTTTTTCAAACTGTAATAACTGGCGGTTTAAACGCGCCACCACATTGGCAAATTCCTTGCCCACTGTCGTTGGAGAGGCTGTTTGTCCGTGGGTACGTGACAATAAAGGCATTGCGGCATAACTCAACGCTTTTTCTTTAATATCGTCGATTAGGTGCGCTAATGCAGGGCCCATCACCTCGTCACGGCCTTCCTTAAGCATTAAGGCGTAGGATAGGTTGTTAATATCTTCAGATGTGCAGGCAAAATGAATAAACTCATCCACCGCTTTCAACTGCGCGTTATCGGCTGTTTTCTTTTTTAAGAAGTACTCAACCGCCTTTACATCGTGGTTGGTCGTGCTTTCAATGGTTTTTACGCGCTGCGCATCTTCCAGAGAAAACTCGCTAACAATCGCGTCTAAGAAAGCGTGCGTCTCATCACTAAAGACGAGTACTTCCTTAATCGCATCGTGTGCAGAGAGCGCCTGAAGCCACCGCACCTCAACTGTCACACGCGCTTTAATCAATCCAAATTCTGAAAAAATAGGGCGTAGTTCGTCAACTTTTCCGGCATAGCGGCCATCAACGGGGGAAAGGGCGTTCAACTTATCGAGTGTCATTTGATTTATGTGTGTTTAATATGTGAAGAATTGAGAGCTATCTGCACTTTATTGGGTACTTAATTTGAGGCGTCAGCATAACGTAGCGAGCGTAGGTAAGACAAGGCAAAAATTAGCGCAAACGCGGAGTTTACTAGAGTAAATGAGCATTTTAAGCTTATTTTTCTAGTGCCCCGTGCGGGTGAACGCCGTATTGTCAAGTGCAGTAGTTATGCTGGTGTCTCATCTATTATACCGCCACCTAGGCATACTTCTTTATCATAAAAGACAACCGATTGGCCGGGGGTAACAGCGCGTTGTGCCTCATCAAATTGGACTAAGCAATCGCCTTTATCACTCACGCTAACGTGGCAGGCTTGATCTTGCTGGCGGTAGCGAGTTTTAGCGCTACAACGAAAGTCAGCTGATGGTGGCTGCCCGCTAACCCAGCTGAGTTGCGAGGCACACAATGAATCGGTTTGCATTAAAGCGTGGTCGTGGCCTTGAGCAACAACCAGTAGATTGTTGATTAAATCCTTTTTAACCACGTACCAAGGCGCTTCGTCAGCGGTTTTAACGCCACCAATACCTAAGCCTTGTCGTTGCCCCAGGGTGTAGTACATCAAGCCTTGGTGCTCGCCGATTATTTCGCCTTTAGGTGTTTGCATATCACCCGGTTGGGCGGGTAAGTATTGTTGTAGAAAGTCTTTAAACTTACGTTCGCCAATAAAACATATGCCGGTACTGTCTTTTTTGCGGCTATTCAAAAAGCCCGCTTTTTGCGCTATCTCGCGTACTGTTGGCTTCTCCATACCACCAATGGGGAAGAGGGAGCGACTTAATTGAGCCTGCCCAAGGGTATATAAAAAGTAACTTTGATCTTTATTGCTATCCAAACCCCGTAGCAGTTGGAATTGATTATTATCCTGGGCTATTTGTGTGTAATGCCCAGTAGCTATGTAGTCAGCGCCTAGCTCAGTCGCATAATCTAAAAAGGCTTTAAACTTAATTTCACGGTTGCAGAGAATATCGGGGTTTGGAGTGCGCCCAGCCGCGTATTCTTTTAAAAAATCCTCGAATACATTATCCCAATACTCGGCGGCAAAATTAACGGTTTTAAGCTCAACGCCCAGCTTATCGCACACCTGTTGTGCATCGTCTAAGTCTTTCTTAACGGTGCAGTACTCCGTACCGTCGTCCTCATCCCAGTTTTTCATGAATAAACCGGTCACATCGCAGCCTTCTTCAAGCAGTACGAGCGCGGCAACGGAGGAATCAACGCCGCCTGACATGCCGATAATTACTTTTGTATTATTCATTTAAAACAGTAAGTTATGTAACTTATTTAATGTAACATTTAATCATATCTAATGGGTAACATTTACCCGCTAAATAGTCATTAATGCTTTCTAAAATAATGGGGCTTCTTAAACGTTGCTTGTCCGCAAGAATCTCTTCGTGCGTCATCCAAAGCGCACGAATAATACCTGCATCAAGCTTCGTTTCAATTGTCTGGTCACAGACCGACCCAGAAAAGGTCGTTCTAAAGTACGTCGTCTCATTATCGCCGTTATGCCATAAATAAGAGCCAACAACCGCATCTGGTGTAAAGCGATAGCCCGTTTCCTCCAGTGTTTCTCTCACCACAGCAGCTTCTATGCTTTCATTTGGCTCTAAATGCCCCGCAGGTTGGTTTAAAACAGCGCCGTTAGGCGATTTTTCCTCAACCATTAAAAATTTACTATCGAGTTCAACGATGGACGCGACAGTTACATTGGGTTTCCAGATCATGCGATAAAGTGATATTAATTTGAACACTTATTATAGGATAAAATGCATACGGCTGGCTTAAAACTGACTTATTCCGTAAACTTTTAATAACTTACGAAACAGATAAATTAATTCTCAGTTTTAGCTTTAACACGCAGATTCAAGTAATTAAGTGCAATTTAGTTACGCAGCGGGTAGATCTACTCGCTGCCCATAAGTAATTCGTTCGGGGATTTACAACCTCGTGTTTTTCTTGGCCGGTTGTGTAACCGATCCATCACCCATTGAACCTGAGTATCAGTGACTTTATTAAAGTCAGTGCCTTTTGGAAAATACGGGCGGATTAAACCGTTGGTATTTTCGTTGATACCACCCGCCCATGATGCATAAGGGTGAGCGAAGTAAATATCAGCACCCAGACCTTTAGCAATCGTTGCCTGGTCGGCAAATTCAAGGCCATAATCGAAGGTGATGTTTTTACCTTCAAGGCGATACCTGCCCTGTGCTTAACCGCAGCCTGTGTCAGTAAATCAGCACGTTTACCCGTTAATTGCACAATCACTGTGTACCATGTTTTACGCTCCACCATCGTCAATAGCGCGCTCTTACATCCTTTGCCCATTACCTTCCCAATCACCAATACGAGTGCGCTAATCAACGACCGTTGGTCGATGATCAATATCGACTCTGTTCTTGATTCTACCCCTGCGATTATAATGACCGTATCGTTTGCGATAAGGCTTGCTAGCAATGCGAGGGGGCTTATATAACTGGCCACCTTGCGCCTTCCCGCTGGTACACCGTTTCATGGTGTAGTGAAACATTTTTGTGGTTGTCTAAATAATCAACTACCTGCTGTGGACTCAGCTCTTGCGCAATTAACTGAACGATCCCACCCTACTTCATCGGTGACTTTGATGGCCTTATGAGCCTCTCGTCTCCTTGAGGATGTGAATCGTTGGGCTTGTCTTGGCCGGTAACCGTGTAACCCTTGGTTGCGTTTAAGCTCTCGGGTAATGGTTGAAGGACTTCTTCCCAATAAGTCGGCTATCTCTTTTTCACGGTGACCTGCTTTTTTATCACATCAATCTGGTATCGTTCGTTTTCGCTCAGCTGTGTATAATTCATCATGCAATTTTCCTTTGATGATAGAAATACCGAACTATATCAGCTGACGACCTTCCTCAGAAATTCCACTTATTATCCGAATCTGCGATAAATTTAGATTTAAATAACAGCATTTAGCAATTTGTTGTTCTGACTTGAATAAGACTTTTTGGTACGCTTGTCGAATGGATTTATCTGATGTTTTTGCTGCGATTAAAATGGGGGCTGTTGTTATAACAGTTAACCAGCGTTTGGCGCGGCATCTGCTGGAAGGTATCAAGCAAGCTTATATAAAAGAGGCGACTGTTACGTGGGCTTCCCCATCTGTTATCTCTTTTGATGCTTGGCTGCATCAGCAATGGCAACGGCGTTTTGACTGTGTTGCTAGCGTAGGCGCGCCTATATGTGCCAATAAAACCCTTTTAACAAAAGACCAGTCCTTGGCACTTTGGAAACGGGTAATTCGCAAATTGTCTGGCGCGGAATTATTAAACATTCCCGCGACGGCGAAGGCGGCGAATAAGGCACGACAATTTAGCTTGCAATGGGGCATAGGTGGTTCTAACGATTTTAATACCAGC
Organism: Cycloclasticus sp. symbiont of Poecilosclerida sp. M; assembly: GCA_002101225.1. Classification (GTDB taxonomy): domain Bacteria; phylum Pseudomonadota; class Gammaproteobacteria; order Methylococcales; family Cycloclasticaceae; genus Cycloclasticus. The sequence continues at coordinate 10,064 of LWTN01000241.1, forward strand.
GCGGATATTGCCCAATTTAACCAATGGCATAAAGCCTATAAAGCTGAATTATCCAAGGGTGATTGGATGGATGATGTTCAGCTTTTAGCCGCCGTAAGCGAGTTGATGGCGCAGCCCGAAGAAATTATTCTAGCGGGCTTTGATGTGTTCACGCCCAGCCAAAAAGACTGTTGGGCGTTGTTGGAAACTAAAGGCTGCGTGATTAGCGAGTATTCGCCCTATACAAAAGCTGATTCCCCTCAAGTGTTTTCGGCTATAGATGGCAAGCAAGAGATAGCCGTGATGGCGCAGTGGGCGAGGGAGCGTTTAGATGAAAACCCCTATACCGTCATTGGTATTGTGGTGCCGGAACTGGAAAGCGTACGGCAAATTCTAAAAACTGCGTTTAAAGAAGCGTTTTACCCCAGCGCAACGTATGCGGTGGATATGCCGTTTGAGAAACCTTATAACGTATCTTTAGGGCTGCCTTTAACCGATTACGCGCCGATTCAACAGGCGCTGCGTTTATTACAGTTTTTTAATCAACCTTTAGCGCTTAACGAATTGAGCTTATTGTTACGTTCATCGTTTATAAGCGCCGGTCAATCCGAATGTGGGCAGCGCGCACGGTTAGAGCTGTTGTTACGTAAACGCTCGGTGCTGACGTGTTCAATCAAAAAGTTGCGTAACCACCTTCAGCCCGAAGACGGTGAACAGTTCTTGTGCCCGATATTGCACTTGGCACTGTGTGAGGTAATAGAACAATTGGCTAAGAGGCCGAATCGCGTAACACCATCTGAATGGGTAGGCGTATTCAGAGGCTTATTAACGGCGATAGATGTGCAGGGCGACCGCGAACTAAGTTCTACCGAATACCAAGTATTTAAAGCGTGGGACGAGGGCTTACGCACCTTTGCTGCACTCGACACCGTGCAGGGTGCTATAGACTACCCAACCGCTTTAAGCGCACTGCGGTGTTTAATGGGCGATACGGTTTTTCAGCCTGAAACAACCCCCGCGCCGATTCAGATTATGGGTTTAATGGAAGCCGCTGGACATGGCTTTGATGCGCTATGGGTGTGCGGTTTGCACGATCAATGTTGGCCGCCAGCGCCACAGCCTAGCCCGTTTTTACCGATTGTGGAACAACGTAAACAAGGCTTGATACAGTCGTCCGCTGAACACCAACACAAGTACGCTAAACAGGTAACGCAAAATTGGCAGGGTAGCGCGCAAACGGTGATATTCAGTTATGCCACATCCAATGGCGAAACGCCTCAGCTTAAAAGCCCCTTATTGGATGAGTTTGCAGAAGTAAGCGCTGAAACCTTGCTGAAGCAGCAACCCATTAATCTCCTTGAACAACGTTTGGGCAGTGAGCATTTAAGTTTAATAGAAGATATAAGCGGCCCTGTTGTTGAAACCGAAGGTGTTACATGCGGTGGCGTAGGCGTATTGAAAGATCAATCAGCGTGTCCGTTTAAAGCATTTGCGCACTTTCGTTTGGCCGCCAGCGCGGTGGACGAGCCAGAACCCGGTATTGATACGCTATTACGCGGCACGCTCGTACATCGTTCTTTAGAAGCGGTATGGAAAAAGATTGAAACCCATCAGGCACTTTGTGAGTTGCCTGATGATAAAACCCAATCGTTGGTTAACGCTGCGGTTAGCGAGGTGATTGAGCACGAAAGCTACAGAACTCCCATTTTAAAGAACGCATTTGGGCGATTAGAAATACAACGCATCAGTGAGTTATTGTTGGACTGGCTAGCGATAGATAAGCAGCGTGAGCCGTTTAGCGTGGTGGATACGGAGCGCAAACAAGTTTTAGCGATTGGGCAGTTGCAACTGAACACCGCTATTGACCGCGTTGATACGTTAGAAGACGCGTCGACAGCGATTATTGATTACAAAACGGGTGAGACAAAAATTGGCAGTTGGTTTGGTGAGCGACCAGAAGAACCACAATTACCCCTGTACAGCGTGTTTGGCAGTGAAGGCGTGCACAGTATTAGCTTTGCCCAGCTAAAAAAGGGCGCGACTAAATACGTAGGTTTGAGCGATAGAAACGAGCACTTTACGGCCTTAAAGAATGTGAGCGATAACAAAGTAAAGGCGGATGAGTCGGAGTGGGCTGCGCAAATGGAGTATTGGAAAACGGTTATGACGAACCTTTCTGATGAGTTTGTAGCGGGCGATGCACGCGTCAACCCCACTAAAAAAGCGTGTGACTATTGTGATTTAACGAGCTTGTGCCGTATTAACGAGCAAGACGACTTACAGGTGCTAGTTGATGAGTAAGCCTCAAGATCAAGCGCAACGACAGCAAGTGTTGGACGTGAGCCAGTCCTTCATCGTGCAAGCCCCTGCCGGTTCTGGCAAAACGAGCCTGCTCACCCAGCGTTTTTTAAAGCTGTTGACGATTGTTAATAACCCCGAAGAAATACTGGCGATTACTTTCACCAAAAAAGCGGCGGCCGAAATGCACCAGCGGATTATTGAGTCGATAAAGCTCGTCACCCAACCGCGACCCGATAGTGATTTTGATAGACAAACATGGGATATGGCAACGCAAGTGCTACAGCGCGACGCGGATTGCGAATGGCATTTGTTGCAAAACCCAAATCGTTTACGGGTACAAACGATTGATTCCTTATGCGCGCATTTAACCAAGCAAATGCCCGTTACAGCTCGATTTGGCTCGCCACCCGCTATTCAACAAGACGCGAGTGCTTTATACCTAGAGGCGGCTAGAAACTGTTTGCAAGAGCTGGATGCAGACGATGCAACAGGTGGCGCGATACGGGTGTTATTGACGCACGTGGATAACCAGTTATCACGCGCTGAAAGTTTATTGTCGACGATGCTCGCATCACGTGACCAGTGGTTACGCCATGTGTTGGGTGGTGGTGAAACGAATACGACTAATCGCAACAACTTAGAAGCCGTGTTATTGCGAACGGTTGAGTCGGTCTTATCTGATGTGACTGAGCAGTTAAGTCAAGACCTCGGCGAACGGCTTAAAGCGTTATTAGTATTTGCATCGGGTCATAGTAGCGATAAGGAATCAGATGTTGTGCGCTTAGGTGCCGATTTTGATGGCGCTGATAATACGGCCAGGTCGCTTCCCGGATGGCGCATGTTATGCAGCTTCCTGTTAACCGATAAAGGTGATTGGCGCAAACAAGCAAACGCTGCGCTAGGCTTTCCGGCACCTAGCAATACAAAAAACAAAGACGAAAAGGCGTTGTTTGGCGAGCAAAAATCACAGTACAAAGCGCTGCTATTGGAATTGCAAGAGTGCCAGGCGTTAAACGATGCCTTGAGCTGGGTGCGTTGTTTGCCAAACCCAAGTTATAGCGATCAGCAATGGCAACTGATTGAAGCATTAATGCAGCTGTTACCGCAGGCGGTGGCGCACTTGCGTTTAGTGTTTCAACAAACGGGTAGTGTGGATTTTTGTGAAGTCTCGCTGTCTGCAAGCCATGCGTTGAGTGATGCGTCGGGTATGACGGACGTTGGGCTGAAGCTGGATTATCAATTGCAGCATATGCTGGTGGATGAATTTCAAGACACATCTGAAACCCAGTTTATGTTGCTCAAAGACTTGGTTGCAGGTTGGCAGCCAAGGGATGGAAGGACGCTGTTTTTAGTCGGTGACCCGATGCAGTCTATTTATCGGTTCCGTCAGGCAGAAGTCGGCTTATTCCTTAAAGCGCAAGAAGAGGGTTTAGGTGAGGTAAGAGCGATAACGCCCGTGAATATCGCGGTTAATTTTCGTTCGCAGCCAGCGATTGTGGACTGGGTGAATGATGCGTTCAGTCATGTGATGCCTAGCAACGACAATCTATTTAGTGGGGCCATTTCTTACAAGCCATCTGTACCGTTTAGCGCGGCTGGCACAGATAAAGGCGGGGTGCATTATTATCCGCACGAAACGAGGCAGGCCGAGGGTGATGCATTACGGGCGCTTATTCAACGTCTTCAGCAAGAAACACCTAATAATTCGATTGGCGTGCTCGTGCGGGGCAGAAAAAGCCTAACCGAACTGGTACAAGCTTTAAATAAGGCAGAGGTAACCTATCAAGCAACGGACATTGACCCATTAAATACGTGCCAAACGGTGATTGATTTAATGTCGCTGACGCAGGCTTATTTGTACTCTGCGGATAGAGTGGCGTGGTTGGCCGTGTTGCGTGCGCCGTGGTGTGCGCTCAGCCTTAGCGATATGTATGTCTTGTTGGATGACTGTGACGATGCGAATGTGTGGGATTGTTTATCTGACGCGACCCGCATTAACGCGTTAAGCATACAAGGCCAACAGGCTCTAACTCATTTGCAATATTATTTTGATACCGCGTTTGCACATAAAGAACGCTTGGGCTTGGCAGAGATAATAAAGGGTTTGTGGAACACGTTGTTGGGGCCTGAGTGCCTGCAATCAACGACCGACTTGGCTGATAGCGAGCGCTTCTTTGACTGCTTGTACGAACTCGAAGCCGAAGGGCAGGGTGTAGAGGCTAAGGTTTTACAAGAGCGCGTTGAGAAGTTATACGCGGCGCCCGATGTAAGTGGTTCAAGCCTTTTGCAAATTATGACCATTCACAAGGCGAAGGGGCTTGAGTTTGATCACGTTATTTTACCGGGGCTGGATAGAAAAGCCGGAAATGATGATAAGCGACTATTGGCTTGGTTAGAGCGGCCAGCGGATGAGCCAGGCCAAAATGAATTGATGATTGCGCCAATTAAAGAAACGGGCGCCGATGATAATGCGGTTGCTAAGTACCTCAATAAGGTTGAACAAGAAAAATCCCAGCATGAAAACCAGCGTTTGCTTTATGTGGCGGCAACACGCGCGAAAAAGCATTTGCACTTAAGTTTTTGCTTAAAGCCTGATGCCAAAACTGACGAGCCGAAAGCGCCCGCGAGTAATACCTTGATAGGTTTGTTGTGGCCCGTTATTGAAGAGGATATAGCGATCGAGTTTTCAGGTGATAATTCAATTGATAAAAAATATTTAACTAACTGTTATATAAAAGAATTAAATATTAAAAATATACAAGTAAGTGATAATACACATTTAGATTATCAACATAAAATAGATAGTGTTTTACAGCCGCAAACGAACATGATTGAGTTCGATTGGGCGAGTGATTTGGCGGCATCAGTTGGAACGGTTTGCCACCAATGGATGCAAATAATGGGTGAAAGAGGCGAATATACTTTCGATGAACAGACGCAGGCTATTCGACACCAGTTACTAGAAGCGGGTGTGTTGCCAAAAAGCATCGATGAGGCAGTAGATCGAGTTAAGGAGGTTTTAACGTTTTGCCTGCAAGATAAACGCGGGCAATGGGTTCTTAATAATCAACACGAAGAGAGTCAATTCGAACTGGCTTTGTCGGGCGTCATTAACAATGTGGTGGTGGATTGCAGGCTGGACAGAACTTTCGTGGATGATGGCAAGCGCTGGATTGTTGATTATAAAAGCAGTCGGCACGATGACGATAATAAGGAACAATTTTTGGACGAAGAAATGACGCGCTATAAAGAACAATTAGAACGCTATGCGTGCTTGATGTCGGCGCTAGACGATCGGCCGATTATGCTGGGCTTGTATTACCCCGCGTTTGGCGGCTGGCGTAGCTGGGAGTTTAAGCGTGCTATCTAAAAAGTGGCTAGCCGTCGCATTCCTGCTGCTGGCGGTCGCCGGCTCTTATGCGTTCGGCTTACATGAATACCTTAATTTAATGGCTTTAAAAGACAAAAGCGCAGGTTTTATCGCGTATTACGAGGCGAACCCTTGGCAAACCTCGCTCTGGTTCTTTCTTATCTATATTGTTACCACAGCCGTTTCTATTCCTGGCGCGAGCATTCTTACACTGGCGGGAGGTGCTGTGTTTGGATTGTGGTGGGGCGTTGTATTGGTGTCTTTTGCTTCAACCATTGGCGCTAGTTTGGCTTTTTTATTGTCGCGTTATGTCTTGAGAGAAGCTGTTCAAGCCAAGTTTTCGGATAAGTTAGCGTATATAAATGCAGGCATAGAAAAAGAAGGGGCGTTCTATCTGTTCACTTTACGCTTAATTGTTGTTTTCCCCTTTTGGCTGATTAACCTATTGATGGGCTTAACGCCGCTTAAATTAAGGACATATTTCTGGGTTAGCCAATTAGGCATGTTCCCCGCGACGATTTTGTTCGTTAATGCGGGTACGCAGCTGGCTAAGATAGAACAGGTCGGCGATATATTGTTGCCAGCGGTGGCGATTTCATTTGCCTTATTAGGCATATTTCCGTTGATTGCAAAAACCATTCCTTCTGTTATACGTCGCTATAAGCTGCTAAAAGCATTTAAAAAACCGAAAACATTTGATTATAACCTGGTGGTGATGGGTGCGGGTTCAGCGGGTTTAGTCAGCTCATATATTGCAGCGGCCGTTAAAGCTAAAGTGTTGCTGATTGAGAAAGACAAAATGGGCGGTGATTGCTTGAACACAGGCTGCGTGCCATCAAAGTCGTTGATTAAGTCCTCTCGATTTTTGGCTGAACTGGCTCGAAGTGAACGCTATGGCATCAAAAGCGCAACGGCTGAATTTGATTTTGCTGAGGTCATGCAACGCGTTGAGTCTGTCATTAAACAGGTGGAGCCACACGATTCAGTTGAACGTTATACCGATTTGGGAGTTGAGTGCCGCCAAGGTGAGGCGCGTGTGCTGTCTCCATGGGAAGTTGAGTTGGACGGTAAAACCATCAGCACACAAAACATTATTCTTGCCACGGGCGCTAAACCGCGCGTGCCGAATATTGATGGCTTGGATAAAGTGACATTCTATACCTCGGATACGATTTGGTCCTTGCGTGAACGGCCCAAGCGCTTGTTAGTGATTGGTGGTGGCCCCATTGGTTGTGAGTTAGGGCAGAGCTTTAGCCGCTTAGGCTGCAAGGTCACTATCATTGATATGGCAGAGCGCATTATGATGCCTGAGGGTGCAGAAGCCGCGAGCTTGCTGTCTGAACAGCTTCAAGCGGAAGGTGTGGAGTTAATACTCGAATGCTCAATTGATTCATTTGTTGTTGAAAGCAACGAATCGTTGGTTGTTATTAAGACCAAAGGAAAGAACACTGAAAAACTGGCTTTTGACGTCGTGCTTTTTGCTATTGGTCGGCAAGCCAATGTGAGTGGCATGGGTTTAGAAGAACTGGGCGTTGAAACAACACCCGCTGGGACTGTTGAGGTTGATAAATACATGCGCACAAGTATTCCTACAATTTATGCTTGTGGCGACGTGGCTGGGCCTTACCAATTCACGCACACGGCAGCGCACTACGCATGGTATAGCGCGGTAAATAGTTTGTTTGGTGATGTGTGGCGGTTTAAGGCGGATCATCGCGTGATACCGCGCGTGACCTTTACAGAACCAGAAATAGCTAGCGTGGGCTATAACGAGCAGTCAGCAAAAGCGACGGGGCTAAGTACCGAAGTGACAGTGTTTAAATTAGATGAATTGGATAGAGCAATTGTTGATGGTAAAACTGAGGGCTTTGTTAAAGTGCTAACGCCTGTTGGTAAAGATAAAATTTTGGGCGTGACGATTGTTGGCGAACACGCTGGAGAGATATTGCCAGAGTTTGTGCTGGCAATGAAACATGGTCTAGGTTTAAATAAAATATTGGGTACGATTCACGCCTACCCAACGTGGGCAGAGGCAAATAAATATGCCGCAGGAGTTTGGAAGAAGAACCATAAGCCAGAAAAGATTCTAGCGATGCTAGAACGCTTTCATACGGCTAAGCGAAAATAGTATGCATTCAACGATTGAAAAACTAAAGGTAACCGATTTTCCTGCTATTAAGCGGGGCAAACTTGAAACCTTGCAGGTTAATTTCGGTTATTTGTGTAACCTATCGTGTCTGCACTGTCACGTGAATGCAGGGCCCACGCGTAAAGAACTGATGGATAAAAAGACGATAGATGATGTGTTGTTATTTATTGATCAGAATGGCATTAAAACGCTTGATTTGACTGGCGGCGCACCAGAAATGAACCCCCACTTTGAATATATCGTGTCGGAAGCTGTTAAGCGAGGTGTTGCTGTCATAGACCGTTGCAACCTAACGATTTTAGAAGAACCAGGTTATGAACAGATGGCAGAATTTATGGCAGCTAAAGGCGTGCAAATAGTCGCTTCTTTGCCGTGTTATTCAAGCGATAATGTGGATGCGCAGCGCGGTGATGGGGTGTTTGATAAGAGCATTTCAGCACTACAAGAACTCAATACTTTAGGTTATGGGAAGGGTTTGCAATTGGATTTAGTGTATAACCCGCAAGGCCCTCAACTACCGCCTAATCAAGCGGCGCTTGAATTAGAATATAAAACACATTTACGTGATAACTTCGGTATTGAATTTAGCCGTTTATTAACGATTACCAATATGCCAATTAAACGCTTCGGCAGTGCGCTGATTTCTAAAGGCCAATTCGAGACTTATATGGATTTGTTGAAGTCGGCTTATCAATCGGTAAATCTCGATGGCTTGATGTGTAAAAGTATTTTAAGCGTCGATTGGAAAGGCTTTGTATATGATTGCGACTTTAACCAAATGTTAGAGTTGCCAGCGGGCTTTTCTGATACAAAAAAACACATTTCGGATTGCTTGGGTGTAAATTTTCACCAGCAGCCCATTACAATTGCCGACCATTGTTATGGTTGTACAGCGGGCAGCGGTTCGAGTTGCGCCGGCTCTTTATCATAAGGATTTAAAATGGACATGAAAGATAGTGTAGTAGACAGATACACCAAAGGCGCGGAGGCGGTGCAGCCGAATTTATGCTGCCCGGTGGATTACGATGCTTTTTTATTGGCGATGTTGCCCAAAGAAGTGATTGAGAAGGACTACGGCTGTGGTGACCCGTCACGTTATGTTAAAGACGGTGATGTAGTGTTGGATTTAGGTTCTGGTTCGGGAAAGATTTGTTATATGGCAGCGCAATTAGTCGGCGATAAAGGCCGCGTTATTGGTGTGGACATGAACGATGAGATGCTTGCCTTAGCACGACAATATCAGCCTGAGATGGCTGAGAAATTAGGCGGTGATAAGGTCAGCTTCGTCAAAGGTCAAATTCAAGATTTAGCGCATAGCTTAGAAAACCCTGATAGTTCAGAACCGATGATTGCCGATAATTCGGTCGATTTGGTGCTATCTAATTGTGTGTTAAACCTTGTCAATGATAGTGATAAAAAGCAGTTGCTTGAGGAGATATTTCGCGTAGTGAAACCGGGCGGACGTATTGCGATGTCAGATATTGTGGCGGACGAGGCAATACCGGAGCATTTAAAAGCGGACCCTGAATTGTGGTCAGGTTGCATTTCGGGTTCATTTTTAGAAGACGAGTTTTTAGAAAGCTTTAAGCAAGTGGGTTTTAGAGCGGTTAAGTGCGACAAGTGGGATGCCGAGCCTTGGCAAGTCGTGGAAGGTATCGAGTTCCGTTCTGTGACGATAACAGCGGTTAAGGGTGATGACGTGCCGTGTATTGATAAAGGCCACGCGGTTATATACAAAGGCCCGTATGTCGAAATTACTGACGACGAGGGGCACGTATTTTATCGAGGCAAACGCATGGCGGTGTGTGAACGTACCTATAACTTCTTAATTGGTGGCTTATACGGCGATGACTTTATTGGTATTGAGCCAGCCGATAAAACTGATGGTGAGTTGTGGTGTGCGCCAGCAGGAACGCTAAGGCCGGCTAGTGAAACCAAAGGCAGCCGGCACAGCAACGCAAAAACAGGCGGCTCATGCTGTTAAGCATCGCTTAAATAGATATTTGTATGAGACGTATTTCCATCATCATTCCCGTATTGAATGAAGAAAAGATACTGGAGAAATCTTTATTAGCTTTGCAGTCGATTAAAGATGAACGTGTTGAAGTGGTGGTGGTAGACGGGGGTAGCGCTGACGACACCGTTTCAATTGCAGAGCGATATGCGGATCAAGTTATACAGTCAGAAGTGGGCCGTGCCAAGCAACTCAACAAGGGAGCCGGGTCTGCAACGGGTGACCTGTACTTGTTTTTACACGCCGATACGATTTTGCCACCCAATGCGTTCGATGGTGTGCAGAAGATTTCTAACGAAGAATACTGGGGGCGCTTTAACGTTCAGCTAGATGCTTCAGGCTTCTTGTTTAGAGTGATAGAAAAGATGATGAATTGGCGATCGTGCTTAACAGGTATTGTGACGGGTGATCACGCGGTGTTTATTTCAAAGAAGCTATTCGGAAGGGTGGGCGGATTTCCTGATATCGCGTTGATGGAAGATATTGCGGTCAGCAGAAAGTTGAGAAAATTTGTTAAGCCGCGCTGTCTTTCCTCAGCAGTGGTGACATCCAGTCGGCGTTGGGAACAAGGCGGTGTCGTATCGACCATACTATTAATGTGGCGCTTACGGCTGGCGTACTTTTTGGGAGAAAATCCCTGTAAGTTGAACCAACGTTATCGTTCTGTGCGATAAAACTGCAGCGTATTAGGTTTCTTTTTTAGGTGCTAAACTTTCGATGAGCGATTGTTTTAGTTGATCTAAAACGTGGCTATCTGAAATAAACCCATCGTGTGCATCGGTAACAAAAAACGTGTCTTCAGCGATTGAACCGATGGTTGCAATTTTGGCGTTCCGCACGTTAATTTTGTGCTGGCTGAAGCATTGGCCAATAGTTGAAAGGACTCCTGGCTCGTCGTGAGTGGTGATTTCCACGATGTTGTATCGTTGTTGGCTGTCATGAGCGAATTTGACGGTAGTCTCTGTATCAAAGTACTTCGCTTGCCTGATTGAGTATCTTTCAACGCTGAGCTGTGCTTGATCAGGAGAAGTTAGGTTCTTTCTTAATGTGTTAACGATATATTGCTCGCGCGATAGGTCAAAGATGGCTTCACTGTTCCCCTCAAGAACGTGGAAGCTAATCAGGGCAATTTTTTCGTCAGTCGTGATGATGCGAGCATCCAGAATATTTAGGCCTAACTGATCGAGCGTTGCGCTACAGACGGCAAAAGTACCCGCTCGGTCACTGACGTAGCAAAAAATTTCGGCGCCACCGTGGCCAGAATGTAGACGTAGCAGCACAAGCGGCAAGTCTTCGTCTTGGCATGAAGCAATGGCAATGGTGTGCCAGATGCTATCGTCGACGGAAAAGCGTTGAAAATAGTCTTTATTAATCGTGCGCCAAACCGTGTTAATTAGCTCATCTGAAAGGCCTTTGGTCTGCAATACAGTACGAGCCTGAGCTTGCTTAACAGTTATTTTATCGTCTTCATCATCCGGTGAATCGAGTCCACGGCGCAGTGCGCGTTTGGTGTTTGTATGAAGTTCTTTTAACAGTGAATCTTTCCAGCTATTCCAAAGCTTAGGGCTTGTTGCACGTATGTCTGCAACGGTTAGCAAATAAAGATAATCTAAAAATTCGATGCTACGAACTCTTTTAGCAAATTTTTGGATAACAGCTGGGTCGTTAATGTCTTTTCGTTGCGCTGTCATCGACATGATTAAATGGCTTTTTACCAAGCGTCCGACCAGCCCTGTATCGTATTTGCTCAGACCGTGTGTTTTGCAGAATTCCACAGCGTCAACTTGCCCTTTAGTTGAATGGTCACCCCCGCGCCCTTTAGCGATGTCGTGAAACAGACCTGCTAAATAAAGCAGTTCAGGTTTAGGGAGATTTTGAAAAACTTCGTGGCAAAATGGCAGCTCGTCTTGGTGTTTTTCTAAAGCAAAACGGCGCAAGTTCCTAATGACAAATAAGGTGTGTTGATCGACAGTATAAATGTGAAATAGATCGTATTGCATGCGACCAACTATGTCTTTAAAGGCCGGTATATAGGCGCCTAAAATGCCGTGGCGATTCATGCGTCTGAATTGATGTGTAATCCCATGTGGTAAGCGAATAATATTCATAAAAAGCTTTTGTGCTTTTTTGTTATTTCTAAATTCATCGTCAATTAAATGTAGGTTCTGACGAATTTGACGAATCGTAAAAGACCTGATTTCTTGAATGTCATTGTTTATTTGTAGTTGATAAAAGATCTCCAATAACGCCAGCGGTTGCTCTTCAAATAGGTTGGGTTGGCAAATTTCAATGGCATTGTTGACGATTCTAAAGGACTCATTGAGTTGGCGAACCTCGGGCGCTTTGTCTTCCATGGCTTCAAAAAAGACTTGAACTACCAGTTCATTTATACGTTCTAGGTCGCTGATGGTTCTGTAGTAAAGTTGCATAAAACCTTCCACAGCGAGTGTTTCACCTTCATTTTTAAACCCGAAAGACTCGGCCAGTGCTTTTTGGTAATCAAAAAGTAGCCTGTCTTCAGCTCGTTCCGCTAATAAATGCAAAACAAAGCGTATTTGCCAAAGCAAGCTTTGGCCTTTCATTAGGGCACGGTATTCGTTTTTGGTTAAAAATGCGTGATTAACGAGTTCGCCCAGCGAGCTTGAACCAAAATAACGCTGCGTTACCCACTGGATAGTTTGAATGTCGCGTAAGCCGCCAGGGCCTTCTTTAATGTTAGGCTCTAAGTTATAGGCGGTATCACCAAATTTCAGGTGGCGTTCGTTTTGCTCGTTTATTTTTTGAATGAAAAATTCGTTCGCAGGCCAAATTTTATCTGGGCTTGTGCTGTCTTGTAAATCAGCGAAAAGCTGTTCTGAACCGGTTATTAAACGCGATTCCATTAAGTTGGTGATGACCGTAATATCGGTATTAGCTTGCTCGATACAGTCAGCTAAGGTGCGAACGCTTAGACCGAGCTTGAGACCAATATCCCATAAAAAGGTCGAGAAGTGTTCTAGCGATTGTTTGTACTGCTCTAGGTCACTTTCAGCATATAAAATCAACAAATCAATATCAGACGAGGGGTGGAGTTCAGCGCGCCCATAGCCCCCCGTTGCGATTAGTGACAGCTTTTCACTGGCTGAGCCTAAAATTTGATTCCAGCTATCGCTTAATAAGCGGTCGATAAAGTCGCTTCGACTCTCAATCAGCGATTCGACTGATTCGCCGTTATGAAACCGAGCGTATAAACTTTCTTGGAATGTCCGCAGTTGCTGTTTTAAGTCAGGTATTGAAAGGCTTGCAGCTGTTGAGGACATGGGTGGTTTATATTTATGGCTTTATCAAATGCAAGGGAATGGAATCAGCTTCAATGGCTTCATCAGAGCGGAGCGTAAAAATCTCAAAGCCAGTCGATGTGACGCCTAAGGTATGTTCATACTGAGCTGATAAACTGCGGTCTTTAGTTACGACGGTCCACTCGTCTGATAAGAGCTTAACTTGGCGTTTCCCAGCGTTTACCATGGGTTCTATGGTGAAGGTCATGCCTTCTTCAAGAATGACACCCGTGTCCGGTTTGCCATAATGTAATACTTGTGGTTCTTCGTGGAAAACGCGGCCAATCCCATGCCCACAGTATTCCCTAACGATGGAATATTTTTTGCTTTCAGCAAAGGTTTGAATGGCATGGCCAATATCGCCTAATCGCACGCCTGGCTTGACCATGCTGATACCGAGGTACATGGATTTTTGAGTCGTTTCTATTAGGCGTTTAGCTAAGATGCTAGGTTGCCCCACGACAAACATTTTGCTGGTATCTCCGTGATATTCATCTTTGATAACGGTGATATCGATATTGATAATGTCGCCATCTTTAAGCTTTTTATGCCCGGGTATACCATGACAAACTTGGTGGTTAACTGAGGTGCAGATGGATTTTGGGAAGCCATGGTAATTGAGTGGAGCAGGAATAGTTTGCTGCTCGTTCACCATAAAGTCGTGGCAACGTTGGTCTAGTTCGCCGGTAGTAACGCCTGCAACGACGAAGTCTGAGATCATCTCGAGTACGTCGGCAGCTAGTTTTCCAGCAACGCGCATTTTCTCGTGTTCTTGCGGTGTTTTAAGCGTGATGGTCATGAGTTTACAGCAGTACTAAAGAGCCTAATTATAACGATTTAAATTGTGATTTTCAGGTATATATGATATAAAGTCTCGCCGTTTTCGGCAATACACCGCACGCATCATCAAATTTGGTAGGGTGCTTTAAATGTCTCGTTGCATTTATGGTTACCAAATATAATGCGTGTTAGATAAAAACCCAAGTCAACTCATCTTAAGCGGTTGGCTACTAGAAAAGGAAAAGATTTAAATGTCAAATATTACTATGCGCGAAATGCTTGAAGCAGGTGTTCATTTTGGTCACCGCACAAGGCACTGGAATCCAAAAATGGCCCCTTACATTTACGGTGAGAGAGGCAATATACACATCATAAACTTGGAGAAGTCACTTCCATTGTTTAAAGATGCATTAACATTCATTAATAAATTAGCCGCCAATAAAGGCACTATTTTATTCGTTGGTACAAAAAAAGCTGCGCGTAAGATTGTAAGCGCAGAGGCAATACGTTGTGGCATGCCGTTTGTCGATCATCGTTGGTTAGGCGGCATGTTAACTAACTACGGTACGATTAAAAAATCAATCAACCGTTTAAAAGAACTTGAGAGCATGCGCGAAGATGGCGGCTTAGAGCGCTTCAACAAAAAAGAAGGGCTTAAGTTTATGCGTCAGCTAACTAAACTTGAGCGCAGTGTTGGCGGTATTAAAGATCTTAAAGGGCCACCTGATGCAGTTTTTGTATTGGATGTTGGTTATGAAAAAATTGCCGTTAAAGAGGCTAAGAAATTAGGCATACCTATTATTGGTGTTGTTGATAGTAACAATAAGCCTGAAGATATTGACTATATTATTCCAGGTAACGACGATTCAATTCGCGCGCTTACTTTGTATTGTCAATCAGCTTCAGCTTCAATTCTTGAAGGTAAGGCGAGTGTTATTAAAGAATTGGTGGAAAACGCAGAAGTTGCTAAAGCGGTTACTAAAAAAGTTACCGTGAAGAAGGCTGTTCAAGTCGATGCTGAGAAAAAGCCTGCTGCTAAGAAAGCACCAGCTAAAGAAGAAGTAGCGGAAGAAAAGCCTGCTGCTAAGAAAGCACCAGCTAAAGAAGAAGTAGCGGAAGAAAAGCCTGCTGCTAAGAAAGCACCAGCTAAAAAAGTAGCGGCTAAGCCAGCAAAAGCGACTGGTAAAGAGTAGTTTAAAAGCAAGTATTACAGAAGTTAAACGCCTCCAGATGGAGGCGTTTTTTTAAATAATTTATACTTTAAATATTAGATACATAGGATTTTATAATGAATATAACGGCAGCAATGGTTAAAGAGCTACGTCAAAGAACGGGTTCAGGCATGATGGAGTGCAAGAAAGCACTGGTTGAAACAGAGGGTAACTTGGACGTTGCAATTGAGAATATGCGCAAATCTGGTATGGCTAAAGCTGACAAAAAAGCGGGTCGCATTGCGGCAGAAGGGTTAATCGCAATCGCTACATCAGGTGATGCATCGACTACTTCTATCGTCGAAATAAACAGTGAAACGGATTTTGTATCTAAGGGTGATGATTTCATTGATTTCGCAACGGCGGTAGCTAACACGGTAGTTAATAATGATATTGCTGGTGTTGAGGCCTTAAATGCCACTGAAGTGCATGGAGAGTCGATTACGGTTGACGTTAAAAGACGCGAGTTGATTGCTAAAGTAGGTGAGAACATTAACGTTAGACGTTTTCAAACGATTAAAACGGATGGCAGCATTGTGGGCTCCTATATGCACGGTATCCGTATTGGTGTATTAGTTGAAATGGAAGGTGGTGATATGGCTCTTGCGAAAGACATCGCTATGCACATTGCTGCGATCAAGCCGATGTGTGTTTCGGAAGCAGACGTGCCAGCCGCAGAAATTGAAAAAGAAAAAGAAATCTTTAAGGCTCAGGCTGCAGAAAGTGGTAAACCAGACGAGATTATTGAAAAAATGATTGTTGGCAAAGTTAAAAAGTTCCTAAAAGGTATTACACTTCTGGGGCAGCCTTTTGTTAAAGATGGCGATGTGGCTGTTGAGCAATTATTGAAGTCAAATAATGCTAAAGTGCTTTCATTTGTTAGGTTTGAAGTGGGAGAAGGTATTGAGAAAAAAGAGGAAGATTTCGCCGCAGAAGTTATGGCGCAAGTACGCGGCGATTAAGCATGTCTGAGCTCGCTTATAAAAGGATTTTGCTCAAGCTAAGTGGTGAAGCTTTGATGGGCAACAGTCAGGGCGGTTTTGACGCTGCGACCGTGCTCGGTCTTGCAGGAGAGATTAAAGAGATATGCGATGCAGGCGTACAAGTCGGGCTCGTGATTGGCGGGGGCAATATACTCCGCGGTGCAGAGGTCGAATCTAAAGCGATTGGCCGTGTTACATCTGACCATATGGGTATGTTAGCGACGGTGATTAATGCACTTGCTATGCAAGATTCTTTGGAATCTCTTGGGCAGCCAGTCAGAGTCATGTCTGCGTTTAAGATAAATCAGGTGTGCGAAGACTTTATCCGACGCCGTGCTATTCGGCATTTAGAGAAGGGGCGAGTCACTATTTTTGCAGCGGGTACGGGTAATCCTTTTTTTACAACGGACTCAGCGGCAAGCCTTAGAGGCATAGAAATTGATGCAGAGTTATTGATTAAGGCTACAAAAGTAGACGGTGTGTATTCTGATGACCCTATGAAAAACCCTGATGCGAAGCGTTACGGTTCAATCAGTTTTGATGATGCAATTGACCAACGATTAAATGTTATGGATGCGACGGCCTTAGTTTTATGTCGAGACCATAAGTTACCCCTTAGAGTGGTTAATATCTTTGAGAAAGGGGCGGTTATGCGACTGATTGCTGGAGAAGATGTCGGTACGTTAGTTCATTAAAGAAAATAATGAGATAAAAACATGATTGATGATATTTTAAAAGATGCGACAACTAGAATGGGTAAGTCGGTAGAGGCTTTCCAAAAAGAGCTCGCGAAGGTGCGTACAGGACGCGCACACCCTAGTTTGTTGGAGCACATCGTGGTGAGTTACTACGATGTCGATACGCCCTTAAATCAAGTGGCTACAGTGAATATAGAAGATGCGAGAACCTTGGTTATTATGCCATGGGAGTCGGCCATGATAGGACCCGTCGAAAAAGCCATTATGAAATCTGATTTAGGTTTGAACCCAGTAACCGCGGGTAACGTTATTCGTGTTCCTATGCCGCCCCTTACGGAAGAAAGGCGTCGTGACCTCGTTAAGGTGGTACGTAATGAAGCTGAGAACGGGAAGATAGCGGTTCGTAATATTCGACGCGACGCCAACTCGGAATTTAAAGAAGCGTTGAAAGAAAAGATGATTACCGAAGATGAAGATCGTATAGGCGAAACACGTGTTCAGAAAATAACCGACGAACATACAAAGAAAATTGATGGATATCTTGAGACAAAAGAGTCTGACTTGATGTCTATGTAGCTTTCAGCTGCTATTTTAATTGCTTTAAGAAGGGGATGAACTGGCTTTATCTCCTTTTTTATTTATACTAACAAACGGGTTCGAATGGCGATTGGCAAAGTCGTCATTTACAATATTTACGGTTAATAATGGGGTTGCAGGTGGCGTCAGAACCAAAGAATACATCCGAGTCTAAAGTGCCGAGGCATATTGCTATTATCATGGATGGCAATGGACGCTGGGCGACGAAAAAAAACAGGCCGCGTTCATTTGGACACCGTGCAGGTGTTGAAGTACTGAAAGGTACGATTGAATCGTGTATAAAAAATAACGTGGAGTGCTTGAGTGTTTTCGCATTTAGCAGTGAAAATTGGCGCAGGCCAGAAAAAGAAGTCCATTTATTAATGGAATTGTTTCTTACGATGCTCAAAAGCCAAGCAAAAGTTCTGCATAACAATAATATTAAACTCCATATTATTGGTCAACGAGAGGCTTTTTCGAAAGCTATGCAGACCAAAATTAAAGAAGTTGAAAATCTAACGCATGAAAATACGGGGTTAACGCTGGTAATAGCCGCGAATTATGGAGGCCAGTGGGATTTAGAACAAGCAAGCCAATCATTGCTTAAGCAACATTCAAAGCAAGCTCTTGCGGGTGAACTGCTAGCCGACAATTCGATAGAGCAACACCTGTCAACATATGGTATGCCGGAACCTGATTTGTTCATTCGTACAGGCGGCGAAAAGAGAATTAGCAACTTTTTTTTGTGGCAGCTCGCTTATTGTGAATTGTATTTTACAGATATCTTGTGGCCAGATTTTGATGAGTGTGAGTTCTCAAAAGCTTTAAAAGAGTATTCTGTTAGACAGCGTAAATTTGGCCATACAGCCGAGCAGGTTCAAGAGCTAAAGCAAAATTGATGAGTACGTTAGTTCAAAGGGTGCTTACCGCGCTTATTCTTATACCAATTGTCGTTTGGTTAGTGATGTATGCGCCAGATAAGGTTTTTGTAGCTACCTTGTGCGTTATTTTCTTTGTGGTGGGTCACGAGTGGGCAGCACTATCTGGCCTTTCGCAGTTTTGGCAGAAGCTTGCGTATGCAGTAGTGATTTCGAGTTTACTTCTGGCGTCACTTTTTTTGGATAGTGAAATTGTTGATAATCTGATTATATTGATGTTTTTGTTTTGGAGTATTGCAGTGGTTCTGCTTATATTTGCACCTAGGTTTTTGCTTAACCTTGGTAGCAGCCGTTTTGTGATGATGGTACTGGGCATTTTTGTCTTGCAAGTAACATGGCTGGCTTTATATAAGTTGCGAGTTCAAACAGACAATGGGCATGCATTATTAATGTATTTATTATTGCTTATTTGGATTGCTGATAGCGTGGCCTATTTTGCTGGACGTGCTTTTGGAAAACATAAACTAGCGCCCGTTGTTAGTCCAGGGAAGTCTATTGAAGGTATGGTTGGTGGGTTAGTTGCGTGTGGTGTCTTTTCCTTTTTTGTGGCTGATATGGTGGGTTACTCAGCTTCTTTTTTATTCTTGTTATTATCGGTTACAGTGGTTTTTGTTTCTGTTTACGGGGATTTGTTTGAGAGTTTGTTGAAGCGTCGTGCAAAGGTTAAAGACAGTGGCTCAATTTTGCCGGGTCATGGAGGTGTGCTTGACCGCATTGATAGTTTAACCGCAGCTAGCCCCTTTTTTGTCGCGTGTTTGTCATTATTTAACCACCTGTTATGAAGTTGGTCAGTATATTAGGCTCAACCGGCTCAATTGGTATGAGTACCTTAGACGTTATTAGGCTCAATAAGGACAAATACCGAGTGGTTGCTCTGACGGCGCATTCTAATGTGGATAAGTTAGTTCAACAGTGCATAGAGTTCCAGCCTAATTTCGCTGTTATTGGGAGTTCGGAGTTAGCAAAAGAATTAGCGTCTAGGCTTAAATCTTCGCCCGATTCGGCAACGCAAGTTTTGTTCGGCGTGTCCTCCTTAGAGGAAGTTGCGCAGCTTTCTGATGTTAATATGGTCGTTGCTGCTATTGTGGGTGCTGCAGGCTTGTTATCGACATTGGCTGCGGCAAAATCAGGCAAACAAATTTTGTTAGCGAACAAAGAAGCGCTCGTGATTTCGGGTGAACTGTTAATGAATGTTGCAAGGGATAGTGGAGCGGATATTTTGCCACTTGATAGCGAACATAATGCGCTTTTCCAGTGCATGCCCGCTGGTTATCAAACCGGCCTGCCTGCAAAAGGAGTTAGGAAAATAATGCTAACTGCATCTGGCGGCCCATTTCTTAATTTCGACGCAAGTGAGTTGAAAAAAGTGACGCCTGAACAGGCTTGTAGACACCCTAATTGGTCGATGGGTAAGAAGATATCGGTCGACTCAGCAACCATGATGAATAAAGGTTTGGAAGTTATAGAGGCAAGTTATTTGTTTGATTTTCCAGCGGATAATATTGAGGTGCTTATTCATCCGCAAAGTATTATCCATTCGATGGTGGACTACGTTGACGGCTCTGTGCTGGCACAGCTTGGTAATCCGGATATGCGCACATCTATTGCGCACGCGTTAGCTTGGCCTGAAAGAATTGAGAGCGGCGTAGCACCTCTAGATTTGTTAAAGGATAACGTGTTAAATTTTTCTGCACCCAGTTATGAACGTTTTCCTTGTTTAAAGCTCGCTTTTGATGCGCTCAACACTCAAGGGACGGCGCCCGCAATTTTAAATGCTGCAAACGAGGTCGCCATTGACTTGTTTTTGCATAGGAAGATTGCATTTACGGACATTTCAAGTTTGGTTGCAAAGGTGCTAAATAAAATGAATGTAGTGTCTGCAGGCAGCATTGAAGCGGTTCTTAGTGTTGATAAAGAGGCGAGAGCGGTTGCATTTGAGCTTTCAGAGGGCGTTTAATGACTATTCTCATCTCGATTCTTTCTTTTATTGTAGCATTAGGCGTCTTGGTAACCGTGCACGAGTTCGGTCATTTTTGGGTGGCGCGACGGTGCGGCGTTAAGGTATTAAGGTTTTCGGTTGGTTTTGGCAAACCGTTGTTCAGTTTTCATCGAAAAGATGACCCGACGGAATATGTTATCGCTGGGATACCACTCGGCGGTTATGTGAAAATGTTGGATGAGCGTGAGGGCAATGTCGCAGAGGACGAAAAACACCTAGCCTTTAACTTAAAGCCCTTGTTGTACCGAATTGCCATTGTGTTAGCAGGGCCTGCGTTTAACTTAATGTTCGCTTTATTTGCCTTTTGGGTGATATTAGTGGTTGGTGAGCAAGGCCTTAAACCTATTGTAGGAGGCGTTGAAAAAGCTAGCGTAGCGTCTGTGGCTGGGTTTCAAAGTGGGGATGAAATTTTGACCGTTGCTGGCCGCCCTGCGAGCATTTGGCGTGTGGCTTCCGGCTTGATGATGACCGAAATATTGAACCATGGTTCTGCGGAGGTTTCTGTCTCAACGTTAGGTGGTGAAAGGAAGTCGCTATTGCTTGATTTAAAAGCATTAGGGGTACTTGAACCGAAAGAAATATCCAAACAGATTGGTTTAAAGCCCGAGTTACCAGTAATTAAGCCGGTTATTGGAGAAGTTGTTGAGGATGAGGCCGCTGATCAAGCAGGATTGCGTACAGGGGATTTAATTTTAACGGCGAATAAAAAAGATATTTCGACTTGGGCTGAGTGGGTCGAGATAACACGTGCAAATCCGAGTAAAAGAATTGAAGTGGGCGTGGAACGTACAGCTGGCTTTTTAACCGTGGACCTAGTGCCGAAAGAAATTGTAGAAAATGGAGAAAAAATTGGACGTATTGGTGTCTCGGCGCTTATCAATAAGCATGATGTAGAGCAATATTATACGGTGTATTCTCTTGGCCCGATTGACTCTCTAGTGGAGGCTGCAAGACTGACGTATTCCAATTCATGGCTAACACTCGTCATGATTGGCCGAATTATTGTAGGAACAGCATCTGTTGAGAATCTAAGTGGGCCCGTCACTTTGGCGCAATACGCGGGATTAACGGCGTCAATTGGTTTTATTTCATTTCTCAAATTCTTAGCCTTCGTCAGTATTAGTTTGGGCGTGCTTAACCTTTTACCTATTCCAATGTTAGACGGTGGCCATCTAGTTTTTTATTTTTATGAAGGGCTGTTTGGTAAAGCGATGCCAGAAAATGCCCAAGCTGTATTTATGCGATTAGGCTTGTTTATTCTGCTGGGTGTTATGCTGCTGGCCTTTTTTATCGATTTGAGTCGTTTAAATGGATAAAATGAGCAATAGAGATTGAGTACTAATGCTGATTTATCTATACTGGCGAGCCTGTTTTGGTAAAACCGTTTAATTTTGATGGACATTAAATTTTCGGTATAAAAATATTGTGATAAAAAAAATACGAACTCGAGTTAGTTTCCTTATTTTTTCATTAGCTTTGGTGGTATCAAATTCTGTCTATGCTATAGGAGCGTTTGTTGTTGAGGATGTTAAGATTAATGGGCTACAGCGAATTACAGCCGGCGCTGTATTTAATACGCTAACAGTTAAAGTAGGTGATAGCTTCGGTGACAGCGACTCCAGTGTCGTTATTCGTGAGTTATTTCAAATGGGTTTTTTCAGCGATGTGAGTGTTGATCAAGATGTAAATACGCTTATCATCAATGTAGAAGAGAGACCCGCCATTACAACGATTGATTTAGAAGGCAATCAAGACATTGAATCGGAAAGCTTACTAACATCGCTAAAAGATGTAGGTGTGGCAGTTGGGCGTGTGTATAACCCGCTTATTTTAGATAAGGTCAAGCAAGAGATGGTGCAGCAGTACCACAACAACGGCAAATATGCTGCTACGGTTGAAACAACCGTGACGTCGCTAGAGCGTAATCGTGTTGCTATCCTAATAAAAGTTGAAGAAGGCTCAGCGGCAAGCATTAAGAAGATTAATATTGTTGGGAATAAATCGTTTAGTGACGACGATATTTTAGGTGAATTTGAACTAACTGGGCCGACGATTTTTGCTTTATATACCAATAGTGATCAATATTCTAAACAAAAGCTTTCTGCAGACATTGAACGTTTAAGTTCATTTTATCAAGATCGCGGTTTTATAAATTTTAAGGTTGAATCAACTCAGGTTTCTATTAGCCCTGATAAAAGCGATATTTTTGTCACAATTAACATTAAAGAAGGCAAAGTGCATATCATTAACGAAGTGAAGCTTGCGGGCGAGTTAATTGTAGGCCCAGATAAATTAATACCCTTTGTCAGCGTGCAACCAGGAGATATATTCTCTAGGCGTAAAGCCACGCAAACGTCTGAAAATCTTTCTTCAATACTGGGGCACGAAGGCTATTCTTTTGCCAATGTAAATATGATCCCGGAAATTGACACGGAAAATGCAACGGTAAAGATTACTTTTTTTGTTGACCCCGGTAAACGTGTCTATGTCAGACGTGTTGTGATGGAAGGTAATACTAAAACAAGAGATGAGGTTTTGAGACGCGAGGTAAGACAAATGGAAGCTGCCCCTATCTCTACATTGAATGTTGAACGCTCAAAGACGCGTATGATGCGTCTAGGCCATTTTGATGAAGTTGATGTGGAAACCCCAGCTGTTCCAGGCACTACAGACCAAGTTGACGTTAAATATACGGTTAAGGAAAAATCTTCGGGTAATATTGCAGCAGGCGCCGGATTTTCAGGATCTCAAGGTCTTGTGTTGAACGCAAGCATAAGTCAAAACAACTTTTTAGGAACAGGCAAGCGCGTATCGGCTACCTTCAATAATAGCTCGGTAAACACAGTTTATAGTTTTGCTTATACGAATCCTTATTATACGGTTGATGGTGTAAGTCGAGGCTTTAATGTTTCGTATCGTACAACGGATGCTGAGGAAGCAAATGCAGCTAGTTTTACAACCGATACAATTGCAGGAGGTGTTTCATTTGGCATACCTATTAATGAAACTGACCGTATAGGCTTAGGACTTGGTGTTGAAAACACAGGTATTGATTTGGGTATAACTTCCGGGGAAATATATGATTTTGTAGAGAGTAATGGCGACTCATATACGAATTTTAAACTTTCAGGAAGTTGGAGAACAGATAATAGAAACAGAGCTGTTTTCGCGGCAAGTGGAGGCACGAAAAGCTTATCAGGCACATTGACGCTCCCTGGTTCGAATCTGGAGTTTTTCAAAATCGCCTATAATCAAAAACAATATTTTCCTGTTAGTAGGCATACGACGCTATACCTTAATGCTGATGTTGCGTATGGAAGTGCTTATGGCGATACAACAACGTTACCATTTTTTGAGAATTACTATGCAGGTGGTAAGGGTTCAGTGCGTGGTTACTTAGATAACACGCTTGGGCCTAGAGATCACTTGGATAATGTTTTAGGAGGTAGTGTGAAAGTGGTTGGTAATGCAGAGTTTATCTTCCCGGTACCTTTCGCGCCTGATAGCAAGACGGTTCGCTTAAGCACCTTTTTGGATGCGGGTAATGTTTATGACGACGATTTCGTCGCAGGAGAATTACGCTCTTCAGTGGGTGTATCAGCGACATGGTTGTCGCCATTCGGTGCTTTATCGGTTAGTTTAGCAGCTCCCTTAAACGCAGGTGATGACGATGAAACACAAGCTTTCCAATTCTCCTTCGGGTCAGGAATTTAACATTTAAAAATTTATTTAGGAGAATA
Source organism: Cycloclasticus sp. symbiont of Poecilosclerida sp. M (assembly GCA_002101225.1). Lineage (GTDB taxonomy): Bacteria > Pseudomonadota > Gammaproteobacteria > Methylococcales > Cycloclasticaceae > Cycloclasticus. Next base: position 34,119 of record LWTN01000241.1, read on the forward strand.
CATTGAATAAAACAATGAAGTTTTTTGGTTTGATTGCGTTATTGGTTCTTTCAATAGGGTTAGCGCAAGCAGCCCCTATAAAGATTGGTTTCGTAAATGCAGCACGAATCGTAGAAAAGTCACCACAAGCTGAAAAAGTGCGGCTTGCAATTGAAAAAGAGTTTTCACCACGCAGCAAAAGGCTTGTGGCAAGGCAAAAAAGTATTAAAGCGCTTGAAGAGACGTTAGTGCGTGACGCAAAGCTTAAAACTGAGGCGCAAAATCAAAAATTAGGTCGTGATTTAAGAGACAAGGCACGTGATTTAAAACGTAGTCATGATGAATTTCGTGAAGACCTTAATTTACGTAGAAATGCTGAGCTAAATAAACTACAAAAACTGGTTTTTGAGGCAATCAAAAATTTTGCAGAAGCAGAAAAGTACGATATTATTTTGCACGATGGAGTGATATATGCCAGCCAAGCTGTCGATATTACAGCTAAAATTCAAAAACGTTTAGCTAAAGCAAAATAAACCAAATTAAGTAGTAGGCTTTTATTTTGTGAAAAAAACGCTGGGGCAGCTTGCAGATGAATTGGGCGCCAAATTAATAGGTGACAACAGTGCTGTTGTTGATGGCTGTGCAAGTTTAGATAAAGCTCGTAGTAACGAGCTTTCTTTTGTTTATCAAAGCAAATTTCTATCTGACTTGAAAAAAACAAAAGCAGGCGTGGTTATATTGAAAGAAGAATTTCACATTCATTGCCCAGTCAATGCCCTAGTCGTGAAAGATCCCTATCTATCATACGCGTGCGCAGCTTCATTACTAACTTTTGATGAATACGAGGGTGATTTTATACATCAATCAGCAGTTATTTCAGATCCTGAGCTAGTCTCTAAAAACTGTAGAATTTCTGCTAATGTCTATTTAGGGAAAGGAGTCATATTAGGCGAGGGTTGTTTTATAGGCGCTGGCTGCGTTGTTGAAGATAATTCAGTGATTGGTGCAGGTGTGCGATTAAAGCCAAATGTGACTGTTTATGCAAATTCACAAATTGGAAATAATGTCATCCTACATGCAGGCTGTGTAATCGGTTCCGATGGGTTTGGTTATGCGCCTACAAAGAATAAAACATGGACAAAAATACCCCAAATTGGCCGCGTTGTAATCGATGATGATGTTGAGGTTGGTGCGAACTCAACAATTGATTGTGGCGCATTAGGTGATACTTATATTCAAAAAGGTGTCAAGCTTGATAATCTTGTACATATTGCACACAATGTATCGATTGGTGAACATACGGCTATTGCAGCGTGTACTGGTATTGCGGGAAGCACTGTCATAGGAAAACATTGCACGATAGCAGGGGCGGTAGGCATTATAGGCCACTTAAATATTACAGATGATGTGCATATAACGGCTAGAACGCTGGTGACACGTTCTATTAGTGAGTCAGGTGCATATTCATCGGGTACGCCCATGCAAAAAAATAAAGATTGGTTAAAAAACACGGCTCGTTTTAAGCAATTAGATAAAATAACAAAAACAATAATAGCTTTAAGAAAAGCTGGCAGGGACTGAGCATGGACTTTGACGATGTAAGAAAAGTGATGGAATTTTTACCACACCGCTACCCATTTTTAATGGTTGACCGTGTTATTGAATTCGAAGCTAATAAACGGTTGCTTGCCGTTAAAAATATTTCCTATAATGAACCTCAATTCACAGGACATTTTCCGCATAACCCAATTATGCCGGGTGTGCTAATTATCGAGGCGCTGGCGCAAGCATGTGGCCTGTTATCAATGAAAACGTTGACTGAACAGGGTGAGACTTTTGGCGAATACTATTTAGTAGGGGTCGATAACGCTCGTTTTAAACGCTCAGTTGTACCGGGTGATCAGTTAATGCTTGAAGTAATACATAAAAAAAATCGGCGTAATATTTGGTCATACTCAACACAAGCCACAGTTGATGGTGAGTTAGTTGTGAGTGCAGATATCATGTGCGCTTCTAAGGAATCAACAAAATGATACATGCTATGGCTATTATAGATTCATCTGCTGAAATCGCAGCTGATGTAAAAGTTGGCGCATACTCTGTAATTGGGGCCAATGTTTCAATTGATTCAGGCACACAGTTACGCTCACATGTCACGGTTAACGGTTCGACAAAGATAGGCAAAAATAATTTAATTTATCAGTTTGCTTGTGTAGGCGAGGATCCACAAGATAAGAAATATGCTGGAGAAACAACCTATCTGGAGATTGGTGATAATAATGTCATTCGTGAATTCGCGACCATCCATAGAGGAACAACCCAGGACGAAAAATTAACAATAATTGGTAGTAATAATTTGTTAATGGCTTATTCTCATGTGGCTCACGATTGTATAATAGGGGACGACGTTATTCTTGCAAATGCAGCGTCATTAGGAGGCCATGTGCACGTCGGCTCACACGTTATTTTAGGCGGCTTTTCAATTGTCCATCAATTTTGTCATCTTGGCGAGCATAGTTTTTCTGCTATGGGCAGCGCTATTTCTATGGACCTTCCTCCCTATGTAACGGTTGGTGGACGTCCGACTAAGCCACATGGCATCAATGCTATTGGGTTAGAACGTAGAGGTTTTTCTAAAGATACAATCCTTGATATAAAACGTGCGTATAAGGCGCTTTATAAATCTGGGTTAACGCTTAAAGAGGCGCAGAAGAAACTTCAGAAAATGGCTGAAAAAACACCTGAAATATCTTTAATGGTCGATTTTCTAGTGGCTTCCAGTCGCAGTATTATCCGCTAAATTCATTTGCGTTTGATACGCAATAGTTAATCTAGAGCCCTGTTGATGATTACTTGTTCATGAATAGATACGATGCATAACCCCTTAAAAATAGTGATGGTTGCCGGTGAGCACTCTGGCGATATTTTGGGGGCAGGTTTATTAAAAGCAATTCAGATAAAACAGCCGAATGCAGAATTTATTGGAATCGGTGGCCCACGGATGATTGAGCTTGGGTTTAGATCTTTATATACGATGGATAAACTGTCTGTCTTTGGGTTGTTCGAAGTTCTTAAACACTTGCCAGGGCTTTTAAAGATTAGACGAGATTTAAGAAAAACTATAACCGACCTTCAGCCAGATGTTTTTATTGGCATTGATGCGCCTGATTTCAACTTAAAACTTGAGCGTGATCTCCATGCTTTAGGTATTAAAACGGTTCATTATGTTAGCCCTACAGTTTGGGCCTGGCGTCCAAAAAGAATTAAGAAATTACAAGGTACGCTCGATGCTCTTTTATGTATTTTCCCATTTGAAGAAAATTACTTTAAAGATAAAAACGTGCCCGCGTTTTTTATAGGGCACCCCTTAGCTGATAAGCTGGCTGCTAAAGACTTGTTAACTGATAGCAAAGTAACATTGAATATTAAAGGTGACGACACAGTTTTAGCACTTATGCCAGGTAGTCGAACGAGTGAACTTAAGCACCATGCTTTGCTGTTTTTGCAGACGGCTGAGCTTTGTGCAAAAGAAATTCCTAATTTAAAAGTTCTGGTTCCAATGCCCGATGTTAGGCGTCAGGAGGAATTCAATGAAATTTATAAAGGTTCTGATATTCAGCTTAACTTATTAGTTAAAACGGCTCCTTCAGAACAGATAATATTCGCTAGTGATATGGTTTTAACTGCATCGGGCACAGCAACACTGGAAGTAATGTTATTAAATAAGCCTATGGTCGTAGCTTATAAGTTATCTACATTAACAGCGTGGGTCATTTCTACGTTTTCTATGTTGAAGATTCCCTTTGTATCGATGCCAAATTTAATCGCAGGTAAAGAGGTCGTGCCAGAATTTTTACAAGAAAATGCAAAAGCTGATGTGCTAGCTAAGTCACTGTTGAACATCCATACTAACCAGCATATTAAAGAGAATATGTTAGATGAATTCACAAAAATGAAAGGTTTGCTCAAACTAGGTGCTGATGAACAGGCAGCTAAAGTGGTTATTAAAACAATTGATAGCTCACAGGTGATAAATTGAACAAGCTTGTAGTAGGGCTTGATGAAGTCGGTAGAGGTTGTTTGGCAGGCCCTGTTATTGCGGCCGCTGTGATTTTAGACGACAGTGTAAAAATTCAAGGTCTAGCTGATTCAAAAGTGCTGTCTGAAAAAAAACGCCAGGTTTTATCTACTGAAATAAAAGCAGGTTCTTTTGCGTGGTCTATTGGACGCGCTGAAGCATCGGAAATAGACGAAATAAATATTCTACAAGCGAGTTTGTTAGCGATGAAACGAGCCTATGCTGGGCTGTTCATTACTGCCGATTTTGTAAAAGTCGACGGTACTTTCTACCCTGATATTGATGTGCCTGGTGAATGTATTAAAGGGGGCGATGCCTTGGTTGAAGAGATTTCTGCGGCATCGATATTGGCTAAGGTTTACCGTGATGAACATATGCGCTTTTTAGATGGATTTTACCCCGGGTATCAGTTTGTGAAACACAAGGGTTATCCAACGGCTTATCATAAAAAAATCATTCAAGAATCAGGTGTTTTGTTGGCGCATAGGCGGTCATTTTCGCCTGTAAAGAAATTTATATAATGAGCGAAGAACTCAAATTCGTTCATTTAAGAAATCACACCGAGTATTCGCTTGCTGATGGTCTAATACGTGTAAAAGAACTTGTGCAACGTGCGGCTGATTTTTCTATGCCCGCCATCGCAGTAACGGATATTTCAAACTTATTTGCGACGGTAAAGTTTTATAGGGCGGCCGTAAATTCAGGTGTTAAGCCTATAATTGGCGCAGACGTTTATGTGCGTGATTCGTCTGAACAAAAATCACCTTATTTAATCACTTTACTCGTGATGAATAAGGTGGGCTATTTAGGCCTTTCTGAATTGATTTCAGATGCCTATCTGAATGGGCAAGATAAAGGTATCCCCTACCTTACTTCAGAAAAGATTTTAGCTAAATCAGACGGTTTGATTGCCCTATCTGGTGGTGCTGAGGGAGAGATTTCTCAAGCCATGATGGCGGGGGATGAAGAGCATGCTAGAGAAGTCCTGTTGAAGTGGTCAACGGCATTTCCAACACGCTTTTATTTTGAAATTCAACGCCTAGGAAAGTCTCAAGAAGAACTCATTATCCAACATGCCGTTAATTTGGCTTCGGAATTTGAACTGCCGATAGTTGCGACAAATGGTTCATGCTTCTTGAGCGCGCGCGATTTTGAGGCACATGAAGCGCGCGTATGTATTAATCAGGGCCGAGTTTTAGCAGACCCTCGTCGAGAAAAAAAACATACGGAAAAACAATATCTGAAAAGCCAAGAAGAGATGCTAGAAGTTTTTTTTGATTTACCAGAGGCGCTGAATAACTCAGTCGAGATTGCCAAGCGGTGTAATTTAGAATTAACCCTCGGCGAAAACTTTTTGCCTGATTTCCCCATTCCGGCGGGTTCTACAATTAATCAATATATAGCCGAGCTTTCAAAAGAAGGGCTTAAAGCGCGGATAGCGGAGACAGAGTATCGGCTGGATTTCACTGAAGAGGTAGTGACGGTTTATCAGAACCGGCTTAAACGCGAGTTAGATGTTATCTGTGAGATGGGTTTCCCAGGTTACTTTTTAATCGTTGCGGACTTTATTAAATGGGCAAAAGAAAATGGCGTCCCCGTTGGTCCTGGCAGGGGGTCTGGTGCGGGTTCAATCGTGGCCTATGCGCTTAGAATAACTGATATTGACCCCATTGAATTTGATTTACTGTTTGAACGGTTTTTGAACCCTGAACGTGTCTCCATGCCTGATTTCGACGTCGATTTCTGTATGGATGGGCGTGACCGCGTGATTGATTATGTGGGAGAGCGTTATGGGCGTGAAAAGGTCTCGCAAATCATCACCTATGGCAGTATGGCTGCCAAAGCGGTTGTACGTGATGTAGGGCGTGTACTGGGGCACCCTTATGGTTTTGTTGACCGATTAGCAAAGCTCATTCCGTTTGAAATTGGAATGACGCTTGATAAAGCCCTAGATGAAAGCCCAGATTTGCTACAAGCGTATCGAGAAGAAGAGGACGTGCGTGAGTTAATTGACTTGGCAAAAACGCTTGAAGGCATTGTTAGAAATGCGGGTAAGCACGCGGGGGGTGTTGTTATAGCACCGAGTAAATTAACTGACTTCTCACCTTTGTATTGTGAACAAGGCGGAACTAACCTCGTAACACAGTTTGATAAGGATGATGTCGAAGCCGTAGGCTTGGTGAAATTTGATTTCTTGGGCTTGCGAACATTAACAATTATAGACTGGGCATTGCAAAGTATTAATGAGCGCCTGTTATTAAATAACGAGGAGGCTGTGGATTTAGATAGGCTGCCACGTGACGATGCAAAGACGTATGAGTTATTAAAAAATTACACAACAACGGCGGTCTTTCAGCTCGAATCTAGAGGGATGAAAGACTTGATTAGGCGGCTGCGTCCTGATTGTTTTGAAGATATTATTGCATTAGTAGCATTGTATCGCCCCGGTCCTATCGGTTCGGGCATGGTTGACGATTACATCAACGTTAAACATGGCCGTAAAAAAGCCGAATACCCACACCCTTCACTTGAAGCGATTCTAAAGCCAACCAATGGCGTTATTTTGTATCAAGAACAGGTGATGCAAATCGCCCAAGACCTCGCCGGTTATACATTAGGTGGGGCTGACTTATTGCGCCGTGCGATGGGGAAGAAAAAAGTTGAAGAAATGGCACAACAACGTGACATGTTCACTAAAGGCGCCGTAGCAAATAATGTCGATATTAAAACCGCAAACTATATTTTTGACCTAATGGAAAAGTTTGCAGGTTATGGGTTTAACAAGTCTCATTCAGCGGCGTATGCATTAATCGCCTACCAGACGGCGTGGTTAAAAGCGCACTATCCATCAGAATTCATGGCGGCGGTTTTATCATCCGATATGGATAACACCGATAAAGTCGTGATGTTGATTGATGAATGCAAAGATATGGAGCTGGAGATTCTACCGCCTAATATTAACGAAGCAGGATACCGGTTTATATCCAATGACGAAGGTCAAATATTGTATGGATTAGGTGCAATTAAAGGTGTAGGCGAGGCCGCGATAGAATCTATTATTGAACAGCGTCAAAAGATTAAAGCCTTTAAAAGTCATGAGGATTTAGCATCGCAAGTTGATACTAGAAAGGCAAATAAGCGGGTGCAAGAAGCGCTGGTACGGTCGGGGGCGCTAGATTGTTTCGATAAAGATCGTGCGCAACTGATAGCGGATTTGCCAAATGTGATGCAAATTGCGGAACAAAAAAACAAAACAGCACTTGCAGGGCAGGACGACTTGTTTGGCTTGGCTGACATGCAGGAAAACATTTCTCAAGCCTCGAATAAAGTTGAAATGTGGACGCAAAAAGAGAGGCTTAAAGGTGAAAAAGAAACATTAGGCTTATGGCTAACGGGCCACCCGTTTGACTCAGTCAGAGATGAGATGTCGCTTTTGACATCAGGAAAGCTAAATACATTATTGGAAATGGAGCTTGCGAGTAGTCAAAATTCCTACGGGCGTAGGGGGGCAGGGAAGCCTGTCGTTATAGCGGGTGTGATATTAGATGTAAGAACGCGAATAACAAAAATGGGCTCTAAAATAGCCACTATTATTTTAGACGATGGTAGTGCTCGCCTTGAAGCGATTGCATTCAGTAAAATTTTTGATGCATATCAAGAATTGCTAGTTACCGAAAATGTTATTGTGATTGAAGGTGGTTTGTCGTTTGATGACTTTGCCGGTGTTAATAGAGTTAAGGCCGACTCTATCGTGTCGGTAGAGGTTGCACGAGAAAAGGCGTCGAAAGACGTGTATGTAGAGCTAAATGAAAGTGCCGGTGTTAACGCCATTGAGGCTGTTGATAAATTGCATACAATCATTAATAACTTTACGGGGGGTGATTGTCCCGTTAAAGTTAAAATAATTTCAGATGGCGCGGCTGCGACGATGTGTTTGGCGGATCAATGGCGCGTACACCCTACAGATGAATTGATTGACGCGTTAAAGAGTGCGTTCCCTTCACAAGAAAGTTTTGTTCGTTTTTAAATAAGAGACTAGCTGTATTAGCTAAGTCGATATAAAATACATATATGAACTTAGATTATTTAGATTTCGAACAACCCATTGTTGAGCTTGAAGATAAAATTGACGAGCTACGGCGCGTTGGTAACGACAATGAAATTGATATTCAAAAAGAGATTGAGCGACTGCAAGAAAAAAGCGGCTCGCTAACACAGTCTATTTTCTCAAAGCTGTCTGATTGGCAAGTTTCGCAACTTTCAAGACACCCATTACGTCCTTATACGCTTGATTATATTGATGGCGTATTTGATGAGTTTAAAGAATTACATGGCGACCGGAATTTTTATGATGACGCCGCGATTGTTTCAGGTGTCGCGCGTATAGATGGACACGCGGTGATGATTATCGGCCACCAAAAAGGGCGTGATACGACACAAAAAATAAAACGTAACTTTGGTATGCCGCGCCCTGAAGGCTACCGTAAGGCTTTACGTTTGATGAAATTGGCAGAGCGCTTTAACTTACCCATTATTACTTTTATCGATACGCCGGGCGCTTATCCAGGTTTAGATGCTGAAGAACGTGGCCAGAGTGAAGCTATTGCAAGAAACTTGTTCGAGATGTCGACCTTGAAAACGCCCGTTATCAGCGTGGTTATTGGAGAAGGTGGCTCGGGTGGTGCGTTGGCGATTGGAGTAGCGGATAAATTGTATTTATTGAAATACAGTACTTATTCAGTTATTTCACCGGAAGGTTGCGCGTCTATTTTGTGGAAGAGGGCCGATAAGGCACCTCAAGCGGCAGAAGCTATGTCGATAACCTCAAGTCGTTTGTTAGAACTTGGGCTAATAGATGGTGTTGTCGATGAACCTTTAGGTGGCGCGCATAGAGATTTTGTGCAGATTTCGTCAAACCTTAAAGCCATGTTGGTTAAAGAAGTCACCGCGCTTCAGTCTGTACCGGTAGATGAGCTCGTTAGCAAGCGGTACGACCGTTTGATGGCATATGGAAAATTCTCCGAGTCTTAAGTCCGACTAGTTGCTACGATTCCACGCCTGCCTTTTATCAAGTCCGTGAGGTTTCGGTAGAACACTGTTGTGAATCAATTTAGTCAATCAATCGAGGCTGCACTTTTAAAGCAGCCTTCAATTACTAGAGCGCTAATAGCTTACAGTGGTGGTGTAGACTCTCACGTGTTGCTTCATGTTTGCGCAAAAATTCAAGTAGTTACAAAAAACATTCGATTCAGTGTAATTTCAGTCGATCATGGCTTGCACGAAGCTTCGGCGCGTTGGCTTGAGTATTGTGAGAAAACGGCAGATGAGCTCGGCTTAGAATTTAAGGGCGCTAAGGTTTGTGTCGACACCATAAAACAAGACGGAGTTGAGAGCGCTGCACGTAAAGCACGTTATGCAGCTATTAAAGAGTTTGTTGATGAGCACACGGTTTTGCTGACGGCTCAACACCAAGATGATCAAGCGGAAACCTTGTTGCTTCAGTTATTTAGGGGTTGTGGGGTACAGGGCTTAGCGAGCATACCTCCAATGGCCCAGTTTGGTTCGGGCTTTATAGCGAGGCCTTTTTTAAATTTTGGGCGTGAAGAAATTGTCGAGTACGCCAATAAGTTTAAATTAAAGTGGCTTGAAGACCCCAGTAATACTGACATTAGTTTGAATAGAAACTATCTCCGTTCTGAAGTCATCCCAGTTATTAAAAAACGTTGGGGGGCTTTTTCAAAAACCACATCTAGAACTGCCGAGCATTGCGCTGAAGCGAGTAGTTTACTGGCAGCGACTTATGAGCATTTAATCGACAAAGAGAATCTGGCTGTTTTCAATCTACAGGCAATAGAAGGGAAATCGGGTGAGGTGCAGCGAGCGATAATAAGGCATTGGTTGTTTAGTAACGATATAAATGCGTTGTCTACAAAACAGATGGAGCAATTATTAAATAATGTAATAGCAGTTGACGATGAAAAACAGCCCGTTCTGAAAGTTACTGACTATGAGGTGAGGCGTTTTAAGAATAGGCTTTATCTTTTGAAGGCTCTGCCTGAAATGATGCCTAATCTAAGCATTGAATGGATGGGCGACGTCTGCCAACTTCCTGAGCCTATTGGTGAGTTAAAAAAGGTTGTACGTGTTGGTTGTGGAGTAAAAAAAGAATGCTGGGATAGACGCGTCACTATCAAATTCAGGAACGGCGGCGAGAATATTAAAATACTTGGTCGATCGGGAACGCAGAAACTAAAGAACCTTTTGAATCAAAAAAGCTTGCCGTTTTGGGTGAGAGAGCGAGTTCCCTTGGTTTATATCGATGATAAATTAGCGGCAATTGCTAATTTTTGGGTAGCAGAAGAGTTTCAAGCAGGAGAAGACGATAATGCATTTGAAATTAGTTGGTCCCACCCAGACTTAAGTTTTTAAATTTCTAGTCCAGAGGCTAACTTCTGTTTAATCGTTTGCCGTATAATGTCGCCATCTTTTTGGTTTAAATTTATTGTGTAGCTATGACCAAGTTTATTTTCATTACTGGCGGTGTTGTTTCTTCCCTTGGCAAAGGGATTTGTTCGTCGTCTCTTGCAACAATTCTTGAGGCGCGTGGCTTAACAATCACCATGACGAAACTGGATCCCTACATTAATGTAGACCCTGGCACGATGAGTCCTTTTCAGCACGGAGAAGTATTCGTCACCGACGACGGCGCAGAAACTGACCTTGATTTAGGTCATTACGAGCGATTTACTAATGCCTTGATGTCAAAGTCTAATAACTTCACCACCGGTCAAATTTATGAAAGTGTTATTCGCAAGGAACGTCGAGGTGAATATCTTGGTGGTACGGTGCAGGTTATCCCGCATATTACAGATGAGATAAAAACTAAAATAAAAGAGAGTGGTCAAGGGGCCGACGTTGCGCTTATTGAAATTGGTGGAACGGTAGGTGATATTGAGTCATTGCCGTTTTTAGAAGCGATTCGTCAAATGCGCGTTGAACTAGGTGAAAGCCGTTGTTTATTTATTCATTTGACCCTCGTACCTTACATTCCAGCGGCGAAGGAAATCAAAACTAAACCGACCCAGCACTCGGTTAAAGAATTGAGAACCATTGGTATACAGCCCGACATTCTAATTTGTCGCTCTGAGCGCCCAATAGCACAAAGTGACAGAGAAAAAATCGCCCTGTTTACAAATGTCCCTGAAAAAGCCGTAATTTCAGCGCTTGATGCAGATACCATTTATCGCATCCCCATGATGTTACATGAACAAGGCCTTGACGATATCGTTGTTAAAAGACTGCATTTAGATGCGCATAGAGCAGATTTATCAGATTGGCAAGAGGTGGTAGACGGTTTAATGGCCTCTGATAAAGAAGTGACGGTGGCTTTAGTAGGTAAATACATTGAGCACGCGGATGCATACAAATCTTTAACCGAAGCGCTTATGCACGCGGGTATACAAAACAAAGCCAAGGTCAATATTTTAAAAATTGATTCGGAAGATATTAAAAAAAAAGGCACCTCACAGCTCGAATCTGCAGATGCGATTTTAGTACCTGGGGGATTCGGTGAGCGTGGCGTGGATGGAAAAATATCAACGATTCGTTATGCCAGAGAAAACAACATCCCTTACTTAGGAATCTGCCTAGGCATGCAATCAGCGGTGATTGAATTTGCGCGTAATGTCGTTGGATTAGAAGGTGCTAACAGCACAGAGTTCCTATCAGCCACGCCGCACCCCGTTATAGGTTTAATTACTGAATGGATGACAGAAGAGGGGCTTTTAGAAAAGCGCAGTGAAGAATCTGATTTAGGCGGTACGATGCGATTGGGGAGCCAGAAATGCCAGTTAGCAAAAGGTACGTTAGCGCATAAAGTGTATGGAACGGATGTCATTAGCGAGCGTCACAGGCATCGTTTTGAATTTAATAATAATTATTTGGAACAATTTGAAAAGGCGGGATTGAAATTTTCAGGCAAATCGATGGATGGCCAGCTCGTAGAAATAGTGGAAATTCCAGAGCACCCTTGGTTCTTGGCTTGTCAATTTCACCCAGAGTTTACCTCTAAACCAAGAACAGGACACCCTTTATTTGGCGGATTTATAAAAGCAGCTATCAATCAGTCTGAACCCTGAATAATGATAGTGCGACTTAGGAATAAAACATGAATTTATGTGATTTTAAAGTAGGAATCGACAAACCATTTTTTCTTATCGCAGGCACGTGTGTTGTTGAAAGCTTGCAAATGACGATTGATACGGCGGGTAGCCTGAAGGAAATGACCGAGAAGTTGGGTATTCCCTTTATCTATAAATCATCGTTTGATAAAGCCAATCGCTCTTCAGTGGGCAGTTTTAGAGGGCCTGGTATCGAAGAAGGACTTCGTGTTCTAAGTGAAGTCAAAGCTCAGCTTAACTTGCCAATTCTGACTGATGTGCATGAAGACACACCTATGGATGAGGTTGCTGCGGTAGTTGATGTATTACAAACGCCCGCTTTTTTATGCCGTCAAACGAATTACATCACGCGTGTTGCCAAGGCGGGGTTGCCGGTAAATATCAAAAAAGGTCAGTTTTTATCCCCATGGGATATGAAGCACGTCGTAGAAAAAGCGCGTTCAACAGGCAACCAACAGATTATGGTGTGTGAGCGTGGTGCATCGTTTGGCTATAACAATTTAGTGTCTGATATGCGTTCCTTAGCTGTGATGCGTGAAACAAACGCGCCGGTTGTTTATGACGCGACGCATTCGGTCCAATTACCAGGTGGTGATGGGGCGACCTCAGGCGGACGGCGTGAATTTGTTCCGACTTTAGCGCGTGCGGCTATAGCAGCAGGTGTTTCAGGCGTGTTTATGGAAACCCATCCTAATCCTGAAGAAGCCTTAAGTGATGGGCCAAATTCGGTGCCACTGGATAAAATGGCTGATTTATTGTCGATGCTAAAAAACATAGATGATTTGGTTAAGCAAACCCCATTTCTAGAAAACAGTTTTAAATAATAATCATTTTTTGAGGAAGTTATGGCTGAGATAGTTGATATTCGTGCGCGAGAAATTTTAGATTCACGCGGTAACCCGACCTTACAAGCTGATGTTGTTTTGGCCTCTGGTGTAACAGCAAGCGCTATGGTGCCATCAGGCGCATCAACTGGCGAGCGGGAAGCTATTGAGTTGCGCGATGGTGATATGAGTCGCTATGGTGGCAAAGGCGTTCTGAAGGCTGTTGGCCATGTTAATAATGAAATAAAACAGGCTTTACTGGGTGCTGATGCAACTAATCAAAGCGCTTTAGATAAGACCATGATTGATTTAGACGGCACGCATAATAAAGCACGATTAGGCGCTAACGCAACTTTAGGTGTGTCACTCGCTGCAGCTCATGTGGCGGCTATTGAAGGTGGAGCGCCCTTGTATCGTTACTTGGGTCAAGATGACTTTTTATTACCCGTGCCGATGATGAATATCATCAATGGCGGCTCACACGCTGATAACAGTGTGGACCTGCAAGAGTTTATGATTTTGCCCGTAGGCGCTCCAAGCTTTAGCGAATCAATTCGTTACGGAACAGAAGTGTTCCATGCGCTCAAATCTGTGCTGTTGAAAAAAGGCTTGAGCACATCAGTAGGTGATGAAGGTGGTTTTGCACCTGACCTTTCGTCGAATCAAGAAGCGTTTGACGTTATTTTGCAAGCGATTGAGACGGTGGGTCTAAAAGCCGGTGATGATATTGCTTTAGGTTTAGACGTTGCCAGTTCAGAGTTTTATGACGATGGAATTTATAACTTAGCATCAGAAAATAAGCGCTTAACGTCTGAGCAAATGACGGACTTTTTAAGCAATTGGGTTGATCAGTATCCAATTATTTCTATTGAAGATGGTTTGGATGAAAACGATTGGGCTGGTTGGGCGCACTTAACTGACAAGCTAGGCGGTAAGGTTCAATTGGTGGGCGACGATTTGTTTGTTACGAACCCAGAAATATTCAAGCAAGGGATTGACAAAAACATTGCCAACTCTATTTTAATAAAAGTGAATCAAATTGGCACCTTATCAGAAACATTAGCGGCCATTGATATGGCGCACGCGTCTGGTTATACGTCTGTCGTCTCTCATCGTTCAGGTGAAACAGAAGATACGACAATAGCTGATTTGGCGGTGGCGACCTGTTCAGGACAAATTAAAACGGGTTCATTGTGTCGTTCTGACCGTGTAGCTAAATACAACCGTTTGCTCCGAATTGAAGAAGACCTTGGCGCATCAGCGTGTTACGCAGGTAAGCAGGCGTTTAAATACTTAAGCTAATGTGAAAATACTCGCCGTCATTCTTGTGCTGTTATTAGCTTATCTACAATATAAATTATGGGTGGCGGACGGTAGGGTACAAGAGCTTTGGACGCTTGAGCAACGTGTAGAGGACTTAAGAAGCGAGAACAAAACTTTAAGAGAACGGAACGTTTCGCTTCAAGCCGAAGTTGAAAACTTAAAGCACGGCGTTGATGTTATAGAAGAAAAAGCGCGTCAAGACCTCGGTTTAGTCGGTAAAGACGAAACGTTCATCCAGTTTGTAGAACCCAAATAACTGAGTATGGTTGCGAGTATAGAAAACGTTTGGTGTATCGTGCCCGCAGGAGGCATTGGTAAGCGGATGAACTCAGCCATTCCAAAGCAATACTTAGCGTTTCAATCGACAACGGTGATTGACTTCACCTTGAAACGTCTACTGCGTTGTAAGCAAATTGATAAAGTCATTGTTGCCATTCACGAAGATGATATCGAATGGAAAAATACAGCTTACGTTGAACACCCTAAAGTCATTACGACTCATGGTGGCGTAGAGCGTGCACATTCTGTATTAAACGCGTTACAAAAAATCAAGACACTCGGCAAAGCGCAGGATTGGGTGCTGGTGCACGATGCAGCAAGGCCATGTGTCCTACCTAGTGATATTGAACTATTGATTGGGTTGGCTGATAAGAAGAAAACGGGCGCAATTCTCGCTGCCCCAATAGCAGATACCGTAAAGCAGGTTTCAAATGGGCGTGTGGATAAAACACTCGATCGTCAATGCTTATGGCGTGCATTAACCCCGCAAATATTTCGTGTAAAAGAACTGGAAGATGCTTTGTTAGGTGCGATGGAAATGAATGCACCGGTGACTGACGAAGCCAGTGCAATTGAGTTGGCAGGAGGAAAGCCTCTGATAGCAGAAGGGCGGGGTGATAATATTAAGATTACTTCACCCATGGATTTGTCTATGGCGAGCTACATTATCGAACAACAGGAATTAAGTAAATGCGAATAGGTCATGGTTACGACGCCCATCAATTTGTTAAGGGTAAACCCCTTGTTCTTGCAGGCGTGAATATACCTTATGAGTTTGGTTTATTGGCGTACTCTGACGGTGATGTGGCCTTGCACGCTTTATGCGATGGGTTACTAGGCGCTGCAGCTCTGGGGGATATTGGTAAGCACTTTCCAGATACAGATGCGAGCTATAAAAACATTGATAGTCGCCTTTTGTTAAAGCAGGTTATCGAGAAGCTTAGTACGAATGGATACGCGTTAGTTAATGCGGATATTACAATAATCGCGGAGGCTCCTAAATTGGCGCCGTATATTACACAGATGACTAAGAATATCGCGTGCGATTGTCGGTGTGATAACAGCCAAGTTAACGTAAAAGCTACGACAACCGAAGGGATGGGTTTTACAGGTCGTAAAGAGGGCATAGAAGTTCACGCTGTGGTGCTGTTGAAGCAAGAAACTTGAAAAAAAGATTGTAACTATTGATGCTTGCGAAAAAAGTTGAATACGAACAGCACGTTCATAATCTAAGTTACGCTAATGGAAAGCCCGCTTGTTCTGGCGAATTAAAATCGGCACCATCAAATTTTAAGGTTTCTGAAGAACTATCCTTTGAACCAACAGGGAAAGGCGAGCACGCTTATCTTTACATACAAAAAGCAGGGCTGAATACCGATGAGGTTGCGCAGGCTCTAGCAAAGTTTTCCTCAGTACCAAGAAAATCGGTCGCATATGCTGGGCTAAAAGATAAGCATGCCTTAACAAAGCAATGGTTTAGCGTTCATTTAGCGGGTCAGGAAGGGCCCGATTGGGATGGTTTTTCAGTTGATGATGTGCGGGTTATTAGAAGCACGCGACACGAAAGGAAGTTAAAGACAGGGGCCCTTAAATCCAATCAGTTTGCCATTATTTTAACTAACGTATTGGGCGATAAAAACGATTTAAGCAGTCGCGTATTAAAAATTTCCGAACAGGGTGCGCCAAACTACTTTATGCAGCAGCGGTTTGGTTTTGAAGCTAATAACTTATTTTTAGCGGACCGTGTATTTAGTAATAACGAGCCGATAAGAAGTCGTCGCACTAAAAGCCTGCTTCTTTCGGCAACGCGATCTTTCTTGTTTAACTTGGTTCTTTCACAACGTGTCAAAGATAAGTGTTGGGATAAGGCTGTAGAGGGTGATGTTTTTATTTTAAATAGTACGCGCAACTACTTTGAATGTGACGAACTGACACAGGACATTTTAAAACGGCTTGAGGATGGTGATATCCATCCATCAGGCCCATTATTTGGTGAAGGCAGCGCTGTTGTTAGGGAGCAAGCGTTAATGCGTGAGGAGGCAATATTTTCAGCCCACTTGAATTTTTGCCATGGATTAAAGAATCAGCGTGTAGATTTTGCCCGTAGAGCCTTGCGTATTATCCCGAATAAGTTCGTGTCAACATGGATTGATGAAGAAACACTTCAGCTTTCTTTTGAACTACACTCTGGTAGTTATGCAACAGCGGTGATTCGCGAACTAATAAACACGGAGATAAGAAATTAAATGAGTATTGAAGAAATTTTTAGCTTGGCAATATTACAAGGCTTAACCGAATTTTTACCTATCTCAAGTTCTGCACACTTAATTTTATTACCCCTGTTGCTGGATTGGGAAGATCAAGGTTTAGCTTTTGATGTGGCTGTGCACGTAGGCACCTTGCTAGCGGTCGTTACCTACTTTAGGAAAGATATTAAGCGGATGGCTTGCGCCTGGTTCGCGTCTATTTTGGGCAAAGGCTCATCACAAGGTAGTCGGTTAGCCTGGATGGTTATTCTTGGCACGATACCGGCAGGCATTGCTGGGTTGCTGCTGAATGATTTTGTGGAAACTAATTTGCGGTCACCTATCGTAATTGCGACGGCTACCATCGTTTTCGGTATTTTCTTGGGTTGGTCTGATCGCTACGGCAATCAGAGTAGAGTTGAAGAAAAGTTAACTATAAAGGATGCGCTGATCATTGGCTTATTTCAGATGCTGGCGCTGATACCTGGAACTTCCCGCTCTGGTATAACAATGGCGGGTGGTTTGATGCTTGGATTAACGCGTCAAACGGCTGCTCGCTTCTCTTTTCTACTTTCAATGCCGCTTATTTCGCTTGCAGGGGGGCATAAGACGCTTGACCTTGTAACGAGTAAGCTCGCCATTGATTGGGCCGAGTTGTTGGCAGGAGCGGCTATTTCGGCAATTAGCGCCTTTCTTTGTATTGAGTTGTTTCTCCGCTTAGTTGAAAAAATAGGCATGATGCCGTTTGTCATATACCGATTGGTGTTAGGTGTTTTTTTATTGGCAGTTTATTTTCCATAAATATATTAATCGTCTGTTTTAACGCTCAAGCCTTTTAAGTAAAACATAGCTGGCGCCTTGGCCGCCATCTTTGGCTTGGGCAGAACAAAATGCTAGTACGTAAGGGTGATTTTTCAATAAGGCTACAGAGAGATTTTTTAAAACAGCGTGTTGATTTTTTGAGCGCAACCCTTTGCCATGAATGATTATGAGAACGCGATGGCCAAACTCTCCTTGTTGATCGATGAATTGCGTTAAGTCATTAAGGGCTTGGCTTTGTGTCCGCCCGTGTAAATCTAAACAAGCCTCGATCTCAAATTGTCCTCTCTTCAAACGTCTGATAGTCTTGTCTTGTGTGCCGGAGCGGGCAAAGAAGACAGATTCATGGCCGCCAATGGGCGTGTCTAAATGAGTAGCTAAGTATTTTTCGCTGGCTGAAAGAGCAAAGTGTTTTTTGTACGGCTTAGGTTTTGGTTTTTGTGTGTTGTCCGTCTGTAGGCTAGTAACTGTTTTTTTAACAGAACCAACATATTGTTTGAAAAGCCCCGAATCGGAGAGTTTGTCATCATCTTCTGGCATAATGGATAGTCTAGCAAACGTCAATATTTGGCGTTATCAATATCTTCTTTTTGGCAACAATGTAAATGCATATATTAATTAGTAATGATGATGGTTATTTAGCGCCAGGCTTGCTTTGTTTGGCTGACGCGTTAAAAGACTTAGCAGAGATTACGGTAGTGGCACCCGATAGAAACCGAAGTGCGGCGAGTAATTCGTTGACCTTGGAATTTCCCTTGCGCGTTCAAAAGCAAGCGAATGGTTTTTACAGTGTTGATGGAACGCCAACAGATTGTGTTCACTTGGCCATTACTGGGTTATTGAAGCAAGACCCCGATATCGTCTTTTCTGGCATTAATAATGGTGAGAACATGGGAGACGACGTGCTTTATTCAGGCACCGTCGCGGCAGCGACTGAAGGGCGGTTTTTGGGTCTTCCATCTATCGCTATGTCGATTAGTTCGAGCCAGCCGAAATGCTTTGAAACAGCAGGTCAGGTGGCGAGTATTTTGTATAAAAAATTGATCGATAAACCGTTAGCCTTTGATACGATATTAAACGTTAACGTACCAGATGTGCCTTTTGAAGACGTGAAAGGATTTAAGGTGACGAGACTAGGTCAGCGTCACCGGTCAGAGCCCGTGGTTGAAGCGCGCGATCCCAGAAATAAAAAAATATATTGGGTGGGCCCGCCTGGCTTGCAACAAGACGCAGGTGAGGGTACAGATTTTTACGCGGTTGAGAATAACTTTGTGTCTATTACCCCTTTGAAAATTGATTTAACGGATTACCGACGAATGAACGAAGTTGAAAAGTGGTTAGAAGGTGGTGCTTTATGAGCTTGCAGCATCAAGGGATTGGTATGACGTCACAACGTACGCGTGATCGTTTAATAAGCCAACTTCAAGAACTCGGTATTAAGAACCAGGTAGTTTTAAATGTTATGCGCAAAATACCGAGGCACCTTTTTGTCGCTGAAGCGTTGGCAAGTCGTGCCTATGAAAACAACTCACTGCCTATAGGGCATGGGCAAACAATCTCTCAGCCCTATATGGTCGCGCGGATGACAGAGCTGTTAATTGAAGATGGCATTCCTGAAAACGTATTGGAGGTTGGTACGGGTTCGGGCTATCAATCAGCAGTATTAGCAAGTCTCATACCACGAGTTTTCTCAGTTGAACGAATTTCACCCTTACAAGAGCATGCGAAGTTAACTTTAGCTAAGGTGGGTTTTAGAAACATTAATTTTAGGCATTCTGATGGGGGTTGGGGTTGGAATGCTTGCGGGCCCTACGAAGGCATATTGGCCGCAGCAGCTCCGTCCGAAATCCCACAAAAATTGCTTGATCAACTCAAGGTTGGCGCAAAGTTAATTATTCCAATTGGTGAAAAGGGTGAGCAAGTGCTACAGCGTGTTACTAGAACAGAGCCGGAGTTTGACGTGGAAGTGATTGAGCCAGTTAGTTTTGTTCCTTTCTTAAAGGGGCGTGTGTAAGCAAAAATGATGTTTAAACGTTTGTACCAAACTGTTCTCGAATGGGCAGAGCACCCAAAGGCTGTGAAATATCTATTTGGTTTGAGCTTTGCTGAAGCTTCATTTTTCCCGATTCCGCCGGACGTAATGTTAGCGCCAATGTGCTTAGTTCAGCCTGCAAGGAGCATGAGACTGGCAACTGTTACAACTGTTGCTTCGGTAGCGGGTGGTGTTTTTGGATATTTGATAGGTTATTTAGCCTTTGATTTTATTGAGCCTGCAATTCAGTCTATTGGATACACGCATAAGTTTGAGCTCGTTAAAGAATGGTTCGATGAATGGGGTTTTTGGGCAATTTTAATTGCTGGATTCTCACCTGTTCCCTATAAAGTTTTCACGATATCTGCGGGTGTGCTCAACATGTTTTTGGTGCCTTTTGTGCTAGCGTCAATTCTCGGTAGAGGTGCTAGGTTTTTCTTAGTTGCTTACCTAATTTCCTTAGGTGGGGACGATTTAAGGGTGAATTTAGGTAAAAACATTGAAAAAATTGGGTGGATAGTAAGTCTTTTGGTCATCATTGGTATTGTTGTCTACAAAATGACATAAAAACTCATGTTTTTACACATAAAGACGTTCAAGATTTACTTTGTAATAGGTTTCTTCGCAAGCGGGTTGTTATCTTGCGCTGGCCCAGATATTGCAGCGCCGGTTTCTAATTACAATCGCTCTATCCCGCATAACATAAGTGCTTACATCGTTAAGAGCTCAGACACCTTATATTCAATTGCCTGGCAAAGTGGCCACGACTATAAAGAATTAGCACGATGGAATGGTATTTCACGGCCTTATACGATTTTTATAGGGCAAAAACTTGATTTAAGACCTAAAAAACTGAATAAAAAGGTCAAAAAACAAGTCATTATAAAAAATAAAACACTTATTAAACAAAAAGATACAAGATCAACTTCAAATCTTTCTAAAAATAGGGTACAGTTAACTTGGCAGTGGCCAATTAAAGCTAAGAAACTTATAAAAAATAGAGCTAATTTAGGCGCAAAGATTTTTGGGATACGCGGTGAGTTAGTCAGAAGTAGCGAAAAAGGGAAAGTGGTTTATGCGGGGAGTGGGTTAAAGGGTTATGGCAACCTGATAATTGTTAAGCATAACGAAGAATATCTAAGTGCATACGGGTTTAATAAGCGGTTACTAGTTAAGGAAGGAGTATTAATAAAAAAAGGTCAGGCAATAGCGGAAATTGGCTTAGACGGAAAATCACAACACGTCTTGTTTTTCGAAATCAGAAAACATGGAAAACCCGTTGATGTTACCCGTTACTTGTCGAGATGATGGAGGATGTAGATATGCCAAATAAAGAATTAAAAAAAGAAAGCTTTGTAGACATTGAAGGCACAGCGCCAAAAGAAAAGAATTTAAAGAAGAAAGCTGAAGCTTCAGGAGATTCGACGCAAATTTATTTGAACGAGTTGAGGCGTTCTACGCTGATGACGGCCGAAGAAGAGATTAAATATGGCCGCTTAGTGCAGCTAGGTGACCCAAAAGCTCGACAGCTTATGATTGAAAGCAACCTCCGTTTGGTCGTAAAAATTTCTAAACGATATATGCACAGAGGATTGCCGATGCTCGATTTAATCGAGGAAGGGAACTTGGGTTTGATTAGAGCAGTCGAAAAATTCGACCCTGAAAAAGGCTTCCGCTTCTCAACCTACGCAACATGGTGGATACGTCAAACTATAGAACGCGCCATCATGAATCAAACAAGAACGATACGTTTGCCTATTCATATCATTAAAGAGATGAGTATTTATTTGAAAAAGGCGCGTCAGTTAAGTCAAGAATTAGACCGTGAGGCGAGTGCCGAAGAAGTTGCTGAGGCCACAGAAAAGCCGGTTAAAGTTATAGAGAAAATGTTCAAAATGCACGCTGATCATGTAACCTCTATTGACGTTGCCTGCGGTAAAGACACAGATCAACAGTTATTAGACACCGTTGCAGACGAAGCATCTGAAGAACCAGAAGATATAGTTCTTTCTGATGAAATTAGAGGTAACCTTAACCAATGGTTAGAGCAGCTTTCTGATAAGCAGTGTGAGGTGATTGCTAGACGTTACGGCGTTCGTGGATATCACGTATCAACTTTAGAGCAAGTTGCCGCTGAAATGGGCGTAACGAGAGAAAGGGTGCGTCAGGTTCAAATGGGTGCGCTTAAGTCTTTGCGCGTTATTTTAGAGAACGAGGGTTATTCACCCGCCGCGCTTCTTAGTTAAGTTCAACGTATTTGCTGAATTTAAGTTGACTCCACGGGAGCGCCTACGTAATGGATGCGCTCTTTTGCGTTTACAAATAAAAACATAGGTAAGGACATGCACGAATTTCCAAGAATTAAACGTTTACCGCCCTACGTATTTAATATCGTTAACGATTTAAAGGCGCAGGCACGCGCAGCGGGCGAGGATATTATCGATTTTGGAATGGGTAATCCTGACCAGCCAACACCGCAGCACATTGTCGATAAAATGACGGCTGCGGCGCAACGTCCTGATACCCATCGTTACTCCGTCTCTCGGGGTATTCCTCGATTGCGTAAGGCTATCTGTGGTTGGTACAAGTCTAAGTACGACGTTGAACTTGATTATGACTCGGAAGCGATTGTGACGATAGGTTCAAAAGAAGGCCTTGCACACCTTGCGTTAGCAACGCTGGGCCCAGGTGATGCTGTTTTGGTCCCGAACCCAGCTTACCCTATTCATCCGTATGGCTTTGTTATCGCAGGCGCTGATATCCGCCACGTGCCGATTAGCCCAGAAGTTGATTTTTTTGGTGAATTAGAAAAAGCGATTAAAACATCGTACCCAAAACCTAAAATGTTGATTTTAAATTTTCCGGGTAACCCAACCACGCAGTGTGTGGAGTTGGAGTTTTTCGAGAAAGTTATCAAAATGGCTAAAGAACACGATATTTGGGTGGTGCACGATAATGCCTATGCGGAAATTGTTTTCGATGGCTATAAAGCACCTTCAATTCTTGAAGTACCCGGTGCTAAAGATATAGCGGTTGAATTCTATTCACTGTCTAAAACATATAATATGCCCGGTTGGCGCGTGGGTTTTATGTGCGGCAATAAAGAACTCGTTGGCGCCTTGGCGCGGATTAAATCCTATTTGGACTACGGTATGTTCACGCCAATTCAGGTCGCTGCTATTGCCGCGCTTGAGGGGCCACAAGGTTGTGTGGATGAAATACGTGCGCTGTATAAAGAACGTCGCGATGTTTTATGCGATGGGCTGAATTCCATAAATTGGCCGGTTGAAAAACCTAAGGCGACGATGTTTGTTTGGGCTAAAATCCCACAACACTATCGCGAAATGGGTTCACTTGAGTTTTCGAAAAAAGTTTTAAAGGACGCAAAGGTCGCTGTTTCTCCAGGCATCGGTTTTGGTGACTATGGCGATGATCATGTGCGGTTTGGTTTGATTGAAAATGCCCATAGGACGCGCCAAGCGGTTCGGGGTATTCGTCAAATGTTCAAAAAAGATGGTGCTCTGTAAGGTTCGTAAACGAACGAATTCCTGTATAATCCTGCCTCTTAAATATTCTTAGGGGAACACCTTGAAAGTTGTAAAAGTTGGTATCTTAGGCCTTGGCACCGTAGGTGGTGGCACCGTTAATGTGTTGCAAAAAAACCAGCAAGACATTGGGCGTCGTACAGGATGTAAAATTATCGTTACTCGGGCTAGTGCGCGTGATGTAACGCGTCCACGTATATGCAGTACCGATGGTATTCAGCTAACAACTAACCCCAAAGAGATTATTAATGACCCAGAAATTCAGATAATTCTTGAGTTGATGGGTGGTGAAGAGCCAGCCAAATCGCTAATTATTCAGTCATTAAAGCAAGGTAAGCACGTTGTAACCGCCAATAAAGCCTTGATTGCAAACCATGGTAATGAGTTGTTTGAGATTGCTGCTGAAAATAACGTTGTTTTGGCCTATGAAGCTGCAATAGCGGGTGGCATCCCTATCGTCAAAGCGATGCGTGAAGGCTTGAGTGGGAATAGTATCGAATGGTTATCGGGCATTATTAATGGCACGGGTAACTTTATTCTTACCGAAATGCGCGATAAAGGCAGTGCCTTTGCCGATGTGCTTAAGGAAGCTCAAGAGCTTGGCTACGCCGAAGCGGACCCGGAATATGACGTTGAAGGGATAGACGCGGCACATAAGCTGTGTATTTTGGCGTCGCTTGCTTTTGGTATACCGCTGAATTTCAAAAAAGTCTACACTGAGGGCATTTCAAAAATTACACCGCTGGATGTGACGTACGCTGAGGAGCTGGGTTACCGTATTAAGCACCTAGGCGTCGCTAAGAAAACTGATGTGGGTGTAGAGATGCGTGTACACCTAACACTTATTCCAGAAAACCGTTTAATTGCTAATGTAGACGGTGTTATGAATGCTGTGCTGGTTAAAGGCAATGCGGTTGGCCCAACTTTATACTATGGCCCAGGTGCTGGAGCAGACGCTACAGGTTCAGCCGTTGTGGCTGATATCGTCGATTTATGCAGGCAAATTGACTCGCCTGCTGAACAAAGGGTTCCTCCACTAGGTTTTGCGAGTAATGAACTTAAAGAGCTTCCTATCCTATTGATTGAAGAGGTCACCACTGCATTTTATTTGCGCTTATCCGTGGAAGACAAGCCGGGTGTGATGGCAGCAATAACCACTATATTGGCTGACAATGGCATTAGTATTGAAGCCGTTTTACAAAAAGAGCTTAAGCAACACGGCGCAAATACGCATGTTATTTTACTAACAGATAGCGTTGTGGAAAAATCATTACTGTCGGCGCTAAGTGAGATAGAGTCGTTAAGCTCGATTAATGAACCCGCGATTCGTATTCGCGTTGAATCTTTACAATAGGAATGATTATGCCAGCAGGAAATCGTTACATCGGCCTTATCGACAAATTCAAATCAGTGTTGCCGGTATCTGATGACACACGTTTTATTAGTTTGGGCGAGGGCAATACGCCGCTTATTCAGTTAGAAAACATAGCTGCATTAACCGGCAAGAGTATTGACATTTACGTAAAATATGAAGGTCTAAACCCCACGGGCTCGTTTAAAGACCGCGGTATGACGATGGCAGTGACCAAAGCGGTTGAAGAGGGTAGCAAAGCCATTATTTGCGCATCTACGGGCAATACGTCAGCTTCAGCAGCGGCTTACGCTGCTCGTGCGGGTATTAAAGCGTTTGTGCTTATTCCAGAAGGTAAAATTGCCTTAGGAAAATTGGCACAAGCCATGATGCATGGTGCAGAAATAATTCAAATTAAAGAAAACTTTGATCACGGGATGCAATTGGTTAAAGAAGTCGCAGAACATGCACCGGTAACGATTGTTAATTCAATTAACCCGCACCGTATACAAGGCCAAAAAACAGCTGCGTATGAAATTGTAGAAGCCTTGGGTAAAGTGCCAGATTATCACTGTTTGCCAGTTGGTAACGCGGGCAATATCACTGCGTATTGGATGGGTTATACCGAAATGGGCAAAAATTCCGGCGAGCACCCCATTATGGTGGGTTATCAAGCGGCCGGTGCGGCACCCTTCTTAAAAGGGGAAATGATTGATGACCCTGAAACGGTTGCAACGGCTATACGTATTGGTCGCCCACAATCTTGGGATCAAGCTTGGGCAGCGCAAAAAGAGTCCGGTGGTTGGTTCGATTTGCTCACAGACGATGAAATTTTAGCCGCGCAAAAACTACTGGCTGAAAAAGAAGGAATATTCTGTGAGCCAGCTTCTGCTGCATCCATTGGCGGCGCAATTCGTGATATTAAAAATGGTAAGATCCCAGAAGGCTCAACAGTTGCTTGTACCTTAACGGGCCACGGTCTAAAAGACCCTGATACGGCTATTTTTCAATGCGCCGTTAACCTACAGGCTATTGACGCTTCTTTAGATACTGTAAAAGCCGCCATCCTCGATAAGTTGTAAGCATAAAGGTGAGCGAAACACCGAATTCAACAATAAAATATCGTGAAGCGGTCAGTCAGGACAAAAGTTTATTAGCTGATGTTCACCCTGTATTACGCCAAGTTTATTTAAACAGGGGCGTTGTTAATAAAGATCAACTTGACCGGACCTTAAAGCAGCTACCTAGTTATCAATCGCTTTCGGGTATTGATGAAGCCGTTCGGATAATTAAGGAAGCAATTCAAACCAACAAAAGAATACTCATCGTCGCGGATTTTGACGCTGACGGCGCGACTTCCTGCGCGCTTGCCATTCGGGGCTTGAAAATGTTGGGCGCTAAGCAGGTTGATTTTGTCGTGCCGGATCGCTTCAAATTCGGTTATGGCCTAACGCCTGAAATCGTCGATGTCGCTCTCGAATTAAAGCCAGATTTAATCATCACCGTTGATAATGGAATATCGAGCATTGAGGGCGTAGCGCACGCGGTTGAGAAGGGTTGCCAAGTTATTGTGACCGATCACCACTTGCCTTCAAAGCAGCTGCCCAATGCCGACGCTATCGTTAATCCACAGCTCGTAAACGATGCGTTTCCAAGTAAAGCGTTGGCCGGTGTTGGGGTGATGTTCTATGTGCTATTGGCGCTGCGAGCAAAACTAAACGAAGACGGTGTTTATGAAAACAGTGTGCCACCTAATTTGGCTCAACTGTTAGATATCGTTGCGCTAGGCACGGTGGCAGACGTTGTGCCGTTAGATGAAACAAATCGTAAGCTCGTACACCAAGGTTTGCTTAGAATTCAAACTAAAAACTGTGTACCCGGTATTAGTGCTTTATTACGTATTGCAAAACGGGAACCTGAACGGATTGTTGCGAGTGATTTAGGGTTTGCAGTCGGCCCACGGTTGAACGCTGCTGGGCGTATGGATGATATGTCGCTAGGCATTCAATGTCTGCTAACCGATAACGAACAAGAAGCGGCAGCAATTGCAGAAAAGCTTGATTTGTTAAATTTGGAGCGTCGTGCGGTTGAGGATGATATGAAGCGAGATGCTTATAAAATCCTAGAATCGTTCGATGTTAAAAAGGCTAATCAACAATGGGGCGTTAGCTTATTTGATGAACGCTGGCATCAAGGTGTTATTGGTATTTTAGCGTCACGAATAAAAGAAAAGCTCAATAGGCCCGTTATTGCCTTTGCAAAGGCAGGTAAAGGTGAAGTAAAAGGCTCGGCCCGCTCAATTACAGGTTTGCACATACGCGATACGCTAGATGATGTTGCGAGTTTAAACCCTGGCTTACTTAAAAAATTTGGTGGCCACGCGATGGCTGCAGGAATGAGTTTGCTTGAAAGCGATTTAGAGCGTTTTACTGAGGCGTTTAATGAAGCGGTTAAAAGCCGTCTCAATAACCAAGCGCCAGAAAATGTATTCCTAGTTGATGGAGAAATTCCCGATAACGATATCAACTTAAATTTGGCCGAAACCATAAGGCAAGGCGGCCCATGGGGGCAAGGCTTTCCTGAGCCACTTTTTGTCGGTGCGTTCAACGTCAAAAAGGCACGTATTGTCGGCCAAAATCACGTCAAGTTAGAATTAGAAACACAAACAAAAAGAAAGCTAGATGCTATCTATTTTAATGTCGATAACCCCGATAGCGTAATCGGATTAGCAAAAGTAACATTGGTTTATCAGTTAGATGTAAACACCTATCTGGGGTGTTCTAGTGTGCAATTAATGGTTAGGTATTTGGAGGCATTGGAGTAACTAAGTTGCAAAGGCCTTTATCCATGATTAGTATGTCAATATCATAATACATGGAAGTGTAATCCATATATGTACAATTAATACGTGGAACACTGCTTCCGCTTATTAACACTGTTAGTACTCTAAATTTTCCTTAGTTACCATCCTACAAAGTATCGGCAAATAGAGAACCTTTACCGTGTTCTTGTTCGTGGCATATTCTGACCATTCAATGGTATTTGAAACGGTTGGGCAAGTAGTAACTGGGCTAAAATGTTGTAACGCTGTTATCTAATGTGTTTTAGAAAAATAGTACTTGCAAAACATGCTTTGTTAGACAAACTTAGTGTCAAAAATATTGAAAGTAACGGGCATTAAGAAACCAAGCCCAGTTACAGCAAAGAGCATTTAAAAGAAGCGGAGCGTAGCACTTGTTGTGTTTACAAACATTAGGTTGCATCGACGCACTAACAAAACGGTCAACCTGACCGCCTAACGCAAGTTAATTTAACAAAAACCTGATGATTTTGAATGTTAGGTGTATTTATGCTATTTTTAGTGTATCAGTCGGCGGCAGGTTACCTCGGCGTTAGCCACCACAAACATGCTACGGAGTAGAATTATGAGTTTAAGCGATAAAATTGATGATTGGAAAATGTACCCTAATGCACTTGGCTCAGAATCCCAAGTAGCAGTGATTGTGGGGGAAGTATCTGTAGTACTTGAAGAAGAAATACCAAAGCATGTAAAGGAAGCATTAAAAACGTTATCACTTCGAGGGACAATGAGAGACATTGCTAAAGCGATAGCTTCTAATGAAGAGCCAGAACAACACAATATGGGAGTCCCTTCTTTTCATGATGTCGTCGATGCAGCAGGAGCCTCTTGTTGTATTTCATGGGCAGAAGCACTGTCAATATTAACAATTTATCTCGAAGAACGCAGGGCTAAAATTGGCTAACAAAAGCATCCAGCGGACAGTTAAAAGCGGCATTTCGCTCCGCTACATTCTGCTTTTAACTGCCGCTGATGCTGGCCGTTAGCCACCACAAACATGCTACGGAGTAGAATTATGAGTTTAAGCGATAAAATTGATGATTGGAAAATGTACCCTAATGCACTTGGCTCAGAATCCCAAGTAGCAGTGATTGTGGGGGAAGTATC